>DASUKL010000130.1:0-12830 GCA_036278755.1 Candidatus Limnocylindrales bacterium
TGGCGGACCGTCAGGTGCGTCCGGGGCCCGTGCTCGATGGCGTCGAAGGCGACCACCGTCTGATAGCCCAGCGGGTCATCAGGGTAGTCCCAGGTGAGGCTGATGTGCTGGGGGGCGTCCAGGGCCACGACCGTCCCGGTCACGACCGCCTCCAGGAGCCGCAGCCGCAGGGCTCCGCCCACACGCACGTCCAGCTCGGCCCCGTCGAGCCAGCGGCCCAGGCCCTCGGCACTGGCGAGGAGCGGCCAGACACGGTCGCGGGCCACGTCCAGCTCGGCCTGCAGCTCCACGCGGGGTAGCCGGCTCACCGCGGCATCACGACGGATGGTCGGTCCAGTACGTCCATCGCGCCACCTTAGCGTGCCCTACACTCTCGGCGCGCGGTTCGAGGGGATCGCGTCTCGGGAGGGGAAACGGATGACACCGCCCAGATCGTTCGCCCGTCTCACGGCCCTCACGGCCCTTATCGACGTGCCGCTCCTCCGGCGCGTGACCTGGCATGCGCGGCGCATCGCCACCGGCCTCGACCGTCGCTTCTTCGCCTCCCTGGGCATGGGCATCCTCGTCTGCGTGGCCATCGCCGCCCTGGCCATCACGATCCTCGACGGGCCCGTGACCCTGGAGAAGTTCGGCGACAGCTTCAATTGGTCCATCGCCACCGTCTTCGGTCAGGGCGACGCCGGCTTCGTCACGTCGCCGGGCGGGTTCATCGTCAACTGGCTCCTCATCCTCTTCGGCGTGGCGATGCTGGGCACGATCACCGGCGCCCTCGTCGCGCTGGTCATCGACTTCCTGCTCAAGGAGGGACAGGGCATGGGCGCCTCGGGCTACCGGGATCACATCGTCGTCTGCGGCTGGAACAGCACCGCCCGCGACCTCATCGCCGAGCTCAAGGGCGACGACTATCACCGCCGCCTCGTCATCGTGCACGACGCCGAGCGCAATCCGGCCGGCGCAGGTACGTACTACGTCCGCGGCGACCCCAGCGACGTGGCCGAACTGGAGCGGGCCGGCATCCGGGAGGCCGCCGCGGCCGTCGTCTGCCCCACCGACGACAGCAACGAGGCGGACATGCGCGACATCCTCGTCGTCATGGCCATCAAGTCGGTCGCCCCCGACGTGCGCACCGTGGCCGAGGTCAACAACCCCCGCCACGCCGTCCACATGCGCGAGGCCCACGCCGACGAGGTCCTCGTGACCTCCGTCCTGGCCTCCCACCTCCTGGCCCGCTCGGCGCTCTACCCCGGCCTGACCGAGCTCGTCACCGACATCGTCTCCGGGGGCGCCGGCTCCGAGCTCTATCGCATCGAGCTGCCCGACGAGTTCGCCGGCCTGACCGTGGACGAGGCCAGCGCCCGACTGCGCCGGGAGCACCGGGCCACGCTCCTGGCCGTGGGCCACGGCGGCGAGACGATCACCAACCCGCCGGCCGACTTCTGCCTCTCGACCGGCGACGACGCGCTGGTCGTGGCGGAGTCCCTGGGCACCCTGGCCCCCCTGCGGATCGAGTTCGGGCGAGCGGAACAGGAGCCCGAGCCAGCCCCGGCTCCGCTGCCCACGACCTCCTAGCGATCGCCCCCACTGCCCTCGACCCCCCTTGAGCGTCTCCGCCCCTAAAGGGCCTTGACCGCCGCCACGAGCTGAGCCAGACCGTCCTTCGCGTCGGCGAAGAGCATGCCCGTCTTGGGGTTCGTGTAGAGCTCGTTGTCGATGCCGGCGTAGCCCTTGCCCATCGAGCGCTTGATGACGACGACGCTCTTGGCCTGGTCCACGTCGAGGATGGGCATGCCGCTGACCGGCGTGCCCGGCCGGCGGGCGGCGGGGTTGGTCACGTCATTGGCCCCCACCACAAGGGCCACGTCGGCCCGCGGGAACTCGGGGTTGATCTCCTCCATCTCCTTGAGCTGGGGATAGGGCACGTTGGCCTCGGCCAGGAGGACGTTCATGTGGCCCGGCATGCGGCCGGCCACGGGATGGATGGCGTACTTGACGTCCACCCCACGGGCCTCGAGCAGGTCGGCCAGCTCGCGCACGCCGTGCTGGGCCTGGGCCACGGCCAGGCCGTAGCCGGGGACGATGATCACGCTCTGGGCGTAGGCCAGCTGGATGGCCGCGTCGTCGGCGCTGACCTGGCGCACCGAGGCCGCGCCGGCCCCGGCCCCAGCCGCCGCCGCACCCGTGTCGCCGGTGCCGAACCCGCCGATGAGGATGTTGATCAGGGAGCGGTTCATGGCGTCGGCCATGAGCTTGGTGAGGATGCCGCCGGCCGCGCCCACGAGGGCCCCAGCGATGATCAGGACAGGGTTGTCGATGACGAAGCCGGCCATGGCCACAGCCGTGCCGGTGAAGCTGTTGAGGAGCGACACGACGACCGGCATGTCAGCCCCACCGATGGGCATGACCATCGTCACGCCGAAGATCAGGGCCACCAGGAGTAGGAGGAAGAGGACGGCGACGTTGGCACCCACGAAGATGAGGTAGAGGGCGCACAGGACGGCCACGACCGTGACCACGATGTTGATGGCCTGGCCCGCGGGCAAGCGGACCGGGCGGCTGGCGACGATGCCCTGGAGCTTGCCAGCGGCGATGAGCGAGCCGGTGAAGGTGACCGAGCCGATGGCGATGTCGAGGATGACGGCGATCGTCTCGCGCAGCTCGATGTGGTTCTGCCCGCCGCTCGTGGCGGCGATGAACTCGTCGATGGCCACCAGGCAGGCCGCGCCGCCGCCCATGGCGTTGAAGATGCTCACCAGCTGGGGCATCGCGGTCATCTTCACACTGCGGGCGCTCCACACCCCGGCCCCGCCGCCGATGATGATGCCCACGACGATGATCGGCCAGGCCAGCCCGGCCACGGCCCCCTCGCCGCCCGTGGCGATGAGGATGATCGTGCCGACGATGGCCGCGGCCATGCCCACGGCCGAGAGCTGGTTGCCCCGCCGCGCGCTGGCCGGCGAGTTCATGAGGTGGAGGCCCAGCACGAAGCAGATGGCCGCCGCGATGTAGATGAGGTGGATGATCGTCGAGATCGTGGCCTCGTCCATCGGGCTAGCCCTGGGCCTCGCCGCTGGACCCGGCGTCGGCCGGCTTGGGCGCCGCGGGCCGCTTCTTGAACATCTCCAGCATCCGGTCGGTCACCAGGTAGGCGCCGGTCACGTTCATCGTGGCGAAGGCCACGGCCACCAGGCTGAGGAGCTGGCTGAGCGGGTCGTCGGCGCTGGCAGCGATGAGCATGGCCCCCACGAGGACGATGCCGTGGATCGCGTTAGACCCCGACATGAGCGGCGTGTGGAGCGTGGCCGGGACCTTGCTGATGACCTCGACGCCGACCAGGATGGCCAGCACGAAGATGGTCAGCGAGGCGAGGAGCTCGGGGCTCATGGCTGGCGCTCCCTGGCGATCAGGAGGCGGCGCTCCCTGGCGGACGCGTGGCTCATGCGGGCGATCCCTCCTTGGCAGGCTCGAGGAGCTTGGCCGTGGCGGCCTGGACGACGGCCCCCTCATGGGTGATGACGGTGGCCTTGGTGACGTCCTCGTCCATGTCCAGGTGGAGCGCCCCGTCCTTGACCATGCCGAGGAGGAGAGCGCTGATGTTGCGGGCGTAGAAGTCGCTCGAGCCACGGGGCATCGTGGCCGGCAGGTTCTCGGGGGCGATGATCGTCACCCCGTTGTCGGTGACGACCGTCTCGCCGGCCTTGGATAGCTCGCAGTTGCCGCCCAGGGCGCTGGCCGCCATATCGACGATGACCGAGCCCGACTTCATGCCCGCCACGGCCGCCGCGGTGACGAGGACGGGCGGGCGCCGGCCGGGCACCTGAGCGGTGGTGATGACGACGTCCTGCTGGGCGATGTAGCCGTTCAGCTCGTCCTGCTGGGCCTTCTGCTCCTCGGGCGTCAGGGCTCGGGCGTAGCCGCCTTCGCCGGTCGCGTCGACGGCCGACTTGAGGACGATGAACTGGGCCCCCAGCGACTGGGCCTGCTCCTTCGTCTCGGCCCGCACGTCATAGGCCCGAACGACGGCCCCCAGGCGCTTGGCGGTGCCGATGGCCTGCAGCCCCGCCACGCCCACGCCCAGGATGAGGACGTTGGCCGGCTTGGCCGTCCCGGCCGCGGTGGTCAGGAGCGGGAAGTAGCGGCCGAAGGCGTTGGCCGCGACGAGGACGGCCTTGTAGCCGCCCACGTTGGCCTGCGAGCTCAGGGCGTCCATGGACTGCGCCCGACTGAGCGTCCGGGGGATGGCATCGAGGCTGATGGCCGTGACGCCCTTGTCGGCCAGGACCTTCATCCGCTGGGGGTCGATGAGGGGGCTGAGGAGGCCCATCACGGCCTGGCCCTTGCGCAGCCGGCCGGCCTCGGCCTCCGACGGAGCTGCCACGCGGAGGATCAGGTCGGCCTGGGCGTAGAGGGCGTCCGTGTCGACGACGTTGGCCCCGGCGTCGGCGTAGGCCGCATCGGGGATGGCCGCGCCATCGCCCGCGCCACGCTCGACGAGGATCTCGAGACCGGCGGTCTTCAACTTGCCCACCAGCTCGGGCACGAGCGCGACGCGCCGCTCGCCGGGCGCGGTCTCTCTAGCGACGCCAACCTTCATGCGGGACCCCAGGGTACGAAGGACGGGGAGGGACGGTGTGTTGCCCACAGGATAGCGGCTGGCGCCGGGGGCGCGAGTGGAGCGCGCGTCTCACGATCCGAGGGGCACGACGGCGGCGATCGGGCGGGGCCGCAGCGAGGATCAGCAGGACGACGATCGTGACCGAGTACTTGCGGACGCTGGCGGGCGGTGGCGCCGAGGTCGCCCGGCTCGAGGCGCAGCAGGAGCGGATCCAGCGCCGGATCAAGCACTACACGGCCGACTGGGATGCCGCGATCATCGAGGCGAGCAGGGCGCTTGGCTGCGGGGTCGTCCTTTCCGAGGACCTCGACGCGGGCACCGACGACGCGGGGGTGCGCGTGGAGAACCCGTTCGATCATCCGTGACCTCGGATCTGTGTCCGCCGGACACGCGGACCTGGCGTGCTCGGCCACGACACAAGCGGCGCGAACGCGCCATCGGCCCGAGGTGCAGACTGGAGGAGACGGCACACATCCGAGCGGCGCCCGCAGTGGCGCGGCCAAAAAACGAGCGAGGCAGCAGCGTGCAAGTCGGGCTCATCGGGTTGGGGCGCATGGGCGCCAACATGTCGCGGCGCTGGACCGCGGCCGGCCATCACGTGGTCGGCTTCGCCCGCACCGCGGCCACCGTGGACGGTCTCGTCAAGGACGGGGCCATCAGCGAGGGCGCGACCTCGCCGGAGGACCTCGTGGCCAAGCTGGAGGCACCTCGCGTGCTCTGGCTCATGGTCCCCGCGGCCGCCGTGGACGGCACCATCGCGACGCTCCGGCCGCACCTGGCCAAGGGCGACATGATCATCGACGGCGGCAACTCCCACTACGTCGACGACATCCGCCGGGCCAAGGCCCTGGTCCCCCACGGCATCCACTACCTGGACTGCGGCACCAGCGGCGGGGTGTGGGGCCTGGATCGCGGCTACTGCCTCATGATCGGCGGCCCGGACCAGGCCGTGGCGACCCTGGATCCCATCTTCAAGGCCCTCGCCCCGGGCGTCGAGGCGGCGCCCCGGACGCCCGGCCGCACCGGCGAGCCCAGCACGGCCGAGCAGGGCTACCTCCACTGCGGCCCGTCGGGCGCCGGCCACTTCGTGAAGATGGTCCACAACGGCATCGAGTACGGGGCCATGGCAGCCTATGCCGAGGGCCTCAACATCCTGGCCCACGCCGACGCCGGCGATCATCAGCGGGAGATCGACGCCGAGACCACACCCCTCCGCGACCCGGATCTCTACCGCTATGTCTTCGACCTGCCGGCCGTGACCGAGGTCTGGCGGCGGGGCAGCGTCATCGCCAGCTGGCTCCTCGACCTGACCGCCCAGGCCTTCCTCCAGTCGCCCCACCTCGAGGATTTCGAGGGCCGCGTC
Source organism: Candidatus Limnocylindrales bacterium (assembly GCA_036278755.1). Taxonomy (GTDB): domain Bacteria; phylum Chloroflexota; class Limnocylindria; order Limnocylindrales; family CSP1-4; genus DASUKL01. The sequence goes on from DASUKL010000130.1 coordinate 5,976, forward strand.
AGCGACTCGGGAGAAGGGCGCTGGACGAGCCTGGCGGCCATCGACATCGGTGCCCCGGCCCCGGTCCTGACCACCGCCCTCTATGCCCGCTTCACCTCCCGCGGCGAGGCCGACCTCGCTGACCGGGTCCTGTCGGCCATGCGCTACGGCTTCGGCGGGCACCTCGAAAAGCAGGGCTAGCCTGATGGCTGACCACACGGAGCGTTCGGACGCCTTCGTCTTCTTCGGGGCCACCGGCGACCTGGCCTTCAAGCAGATCTTCCCCGCCCTGGCCGGCCTGGTCCGCGACAGCGAGTGGCGGATGCCGATCGTCGGCATCGCCCGCCACGGCGACGTGGCCGCCCTGCGCGAGCGGGCGAAGCAGAGCCTTGCCGCGGCCGGGCCGGTGGACCCGGCGGTCCTCGAGCAGCTCCAGAGCCAGCTCCGCTTCATCAACGGCTCCGACGACGACCCCGACACCTTCCGTCGCCTGCGCCAGGAGCTGGGCAAGGCCAGGCACCCGCTCCACTACCTGGCCATCCCCCCGGCCCTCTTCGGCCAGGTCGTCAAGTCCCTCGGCCAGTCTAGCTGCGCCGACGGGGCCAGGGTCATCGTGGAGAAGCCCTTCGGCCGTGACCTGGCCGGGGCGCGGCGGCTCAACGCCACCCTCCACGCCGTCTTCCCCGAGCCCTGCATCTTCCGCATCGACCACTACCTGGGCAAGGAACCGGTCCAGAACCTCCTCTACTTCCGCTTCGCCAACCGCTTCCTGGAGCCCATCTGGAACGCCGACCACGTGGCCTCGGTCCAGCTCACGATGTCGGAGGCCTTCGGGGTGGCCGATCGGGGCGCCTTCTACGACAGCGCCGGGGCGATCCGCGACGTGGTCCAGAACCACATCCTCCAGACCGTCAGCATCCTGGCCATGGAGCCGCCCTCGGGAGCGACCGCGGAGGCCATGCGCAACGAGAAGTTCAAGGTCCTGGACTCCATCCGCCCCCTGCGCCGCAGCGACGTGGTGCTGGGCCAGTTCGACGGCTATCAGCAGGTCAAGGGCGTGGCCCCCGGCTCGCCGGTCGAGACCTACGCCGCCCTGCATCTCACGGTCGACACCTGGCGCTGGGGCGGTGTGCCGTTCTACATCCGCACCGGCAAATGCCTGCCCGTCACGGCCACCGAGGTCCTCGTCGAGCTGAAGCGGCCGCCCGTCGACGTCTTCGATGAGGGGCAGGCGGGCGACACGAACTACCTGCGCTTCCGTCTGACCCCCGACATGTCGATCTCGCTGGTGGCTCGGGCCAAGAAGCCGGGCGAGCAGATGGTCGGCGAGGAGGTCGAGCTGTACGCCTGCCACCAGAGTGGCGCCGAACGGCCGCCCTACCAGCGCCTCATCGGCGACGCGGCCGAGGGCGACCAGCTCCTCTTCGCCCGGGAGGATACGGTCGAGGCCGCGTGGCGCATCGTCGACGGCGTGCTCGACTCTCCCGAGGCGCCGCTGCCCTACGCCCCAGGCTCCTGGGGCCCGGCCGCCGCCGAGCGGCTCATCCCCAAGCCCGGCCATTGGCACGCCCCGGTTCCCGCCCCGGCCACGATCCCGCCCCAGCACCCGGGCGCCCAGGCATGACTCCGTTGACTAGCCTGCCGGAGTGGCGGGCGTTGGAGAACCACCACGAACGCATCCGCTCCCTGAGCCTGCGCCAGGCCTTCGCCGAGGACCCCGGCCGCGGGGAGCGGCTGACCGTGGAGGGCGCGGGCGTCTACCTCGACTACTCCAAGAACCTCGTCACCGACGAGACGCTCCGCCTCCTGCTGGCCCTGGCCCAGGCCCGCGGCCTGCGGGAGCGGATCGAGGCCATGTTCGCCGGCCAGCACATCAACACGACCGAGGACCGGGCCGTCCTGCACGTCGCTCTGCGGGCCCCGCGCGACGAGCGCATCGTGACCGACGGCCAGGACGTCGTGCCCGAGGTCCACGCCGTGCTGGACCGCATGGCGGCCTTCAGCGACCAGGTCCGCTCAGGGGCCTGGACCGGCCACTCCGGCAAGCGCATCCGGGCCGTCATCAACGTCGGCATCGGCGGCTCCGATCTCGGTCCCCGCATGGCGACCCAGGCCCTGGCCTTCTACGCCGATCGGGATCTGACCTTCCGCTTCGTGTCCAACGTCGACGGCACAGACTTCGCCGAGGCGACCCGCGACCTGGACCCGGCCGAGACGCTCTTCATCATCTCCTCCAAGACCTTCACGACCCTGGAGACGATGACCAACGCCCAGACCGCCCGGGCCTGGGCCCTGGCCGGCCTGGGGGGCGATGAATCTGCCGTGGCGAAGCACTTCGTGGCCGTCTCCACGAACGAGCCGGGGGTCCGGGCCTTCGGCATCGATCCGGCCAACATGTTCGGCTTCTGGGACTGGGTCGGGGGCCGCTATTCGATGGACTCGGCCATCGGCCTGAGCCTCATGGTGGCCATCGGGCCGGAGCGCTTCCGGGAGATGCTGGCGGGCTTCCACGCCCTCGACGAGCACTTCCGGACGGCGCCCTTCGAGCGCAACCTGCCCGTCCTCCTGGGGCTCATCGGGCTGTGGTACGACGACTTCCTGGGGGCCCAGACCCACGCCGTGCTGCCCTACGACCAGTATCTGGAGCACCTGCCGGCCTACCTCCAGCAGCTCGACATGGAGTCCAACGGCAAGCACGTCACCCTCGACGGGACGCGGGTCGACTACCAGACGGGGCCCATCGTCTGGGGCACGCCCGGCACGAACGGCCAGCACGCCTACTACCAGCTCCTCCACCAGGGCACGAAGCTCGTCCCGGCCGATCTCATCGGCTTCCTCCAGCCGCTGAACGTGCTGCCGCCGCACCACGATCTGCTGCTGGCCAATCTCATCGCTCAGGCCGAGGCCCTGGCCTTCGGCAAGACGGCCGACGAAGCCCGAGCCGAGAGCGTCCCCGAGGCCCAGATCCCCCACCGCACCTTCGAGGGCGACCGACCCACGAACGTCATCCTCATGGAGCGCCTGACGCCCCGGGCCCTGGGCACGCTCATCTGTCTCTACGAGCACAAGGTCTTCACCCAGGGCACGATCTGGGGCATCGACTCGTTCGACCAGTGGGGCGTCGAGCTGGGCAAGGCCCTCGCTCTCCGCGTCGTCCCCGAGCTGCAGGCGTCAGGTCAGCCGGAGCTCCGGCACGACAGCTCGACGAACGCCCTCATCCGCCGGGTGCGCGCCGCCCGCGGCTAGACAGGCAGGAGCAGGCACATGGCCGTGACGACGGGGGCAGCGTTGCTGGAGGCGCTCCGGGCGGAACTGCCCGGCCTGCGCCTGCTGACGGACCGGGCCGACACCGACGCCTACCGCAACGACGAGACCGACTTCCTCGAGGGCGGCTGGCCCCTGGCCGTGGCCTTCCCGAACAGCACCGCGGAGGTGGCGACGATCGTCCGGCTCTGCACCGCCCACGGCGTGCCGATCGTGCCCCGCGGGGCCGGGACCGGCCTGTCCGGCGGGGCGACGGCCATCGAGGGCGCCCTGACCCTCGTCCTGCGGGGCATGGACCGCATCCTCGAGATCGACGAGGCAAACCTCGTGGCTGTCGTGCAGCCCGGTGTCCTGAACGCCGACCTGGGGCGGGCCGCGGCCGAGCACGGGCTCTTCTACGCGCCGGATCCGGCCAGCTTCGAGATCTGCTCCATCGGCGGCAACCTGGCCGAGAACTCGGGCGGCCTGCGCTGCCTGAAGTACGGCGTCACCCGCGACGCGGTCCTGGCCCTGGAGGTCGTTCTGGCCGACGGCAGCGTCATCCGCACCGGCGGCAAGACGGTCAAGGATGTGGCCGGCTACAGCCTGACCCACCTCTTCATCGGCTCGGAGGGGACGCTGGGCATCATCACCGAGGCCACCCTCCGCCTCCGCCCGGCACCGCCGCCGAAACTCACCCTGCTGGCCTTCTTCCCCACCGTCCGGGCCGCCGGCGACGCGGTCAGCGGCTGCACCCTGGCCGGCCTCGTGCCGGTCACCCTGGAGCTGATGGACCGCTTCACGATCGCGGCCGTCGACGCTGCCATGGGCCTCGACCTGCCGGCCGAGGCGGGGGCCATGCTCATGATCGAGTCCGACCTGGGCGGCACGGCGGCGGAACAGGAGCTCGACCGGGCCGAACAGGCCTGCCGAGCTGCCGGGGCGACGGACCTCGTGCGCGCCAAGGACGCCACCGAAGCCGACTGGCTGCGCGAGGCTCGACGCAAGGCCCATCCCTCGCTCGACAAGCTGGGCCGGGCCCGCATGGACGACGTGGGCGTGCCCCGCAGCCGGGTCCCCGAGCTGCTGGCGGCGATCGAGCGCATCGGGGCCGAGGAGGAGCTCCGCATCGGCGTCTTCGGCCACGCCGGGGACGGCAACTTCCACCCCACCTACGTCGTCGAGCGCGACGATCCCACGGCCGCGGCCCGCGTGGAGCGGGCCCGCCACCGGATCTACGAGGCGGCCCTGGACCTGGGCGGCACGACGACCGGCGAGCACGGCACGGGCCTGGCCAAGAAGGACATGCTCGAGGCCCAACGCGGGCCCGACGCGCTGCGGGCCATGCGGGCCATCAAGGCCGCCCTCGACCCGCTGGGCATCCTCAACCCCGGCAAAGTCGTCTGACCGAGACGGTCGTCTGACCGAGGCCGGAGCCGCGAGGTCGGGACCGCCCGGTGACGCTCGGGAGCTAGGGCCGCCGGTACGTGCCTGTGAGGCTGACCCGGGCCAGCCCCGCCTGGGCCAGGACGATGGCCGTGTCCACGTCGTCGGCCGTGGGCGTGCCCTTCAGGTCGAGCGTCCGCGAGAGGGCGGTGAGGGCGAAGACGTAGCGGTGGCGGGCCGCGCCCTTGGGCGGGCAGGGGCCGCCGTAGCCCACCTTGCCGAACGCGTTGCGGCCCTGGAGGCCCACCGCGGCGCCCTGGGGCAGGGTCGTCGTGGAGGCTGGGATGTCGACCGCCACCCAGTGGACGAAGTCGTCGGCATCCTCGTCGCGGACGATGAGGACCAAGGCCTTCGTCCCGGACGGGGCACCCCGGATGGTGAGCGGCGGCGAGACGTCGCGGCCGTCGCAGGTGTAGGCCGCCGGGATCGGATCGCCCGCGGCGAAGGCGCTCGAGGTCAGGCCGAACGGAGGCCGGGGCGTCTTGGTCGGCTTCGGTGTGGGGCTCGGGGCGGCCGTCGGGATCTCGGTCGGCTGGTCGGTCGGGCTGGCGGGGCTCGGGCTGGCCTGCGGGCCTGACGGCTCGGCTGCACCTGCGGACGTCGGAGCGGTCGAGGTCGGCTCGGGATCGGCGGTCGGTCGACCACTGCCTCCACAGGCTCCCAGCAGGCCGACGACGAGCGGCAGGACCAGGAGCCGTCGCCTCATCGGGGATGACCTCCGCCGTCGGCCCCGCCCTCGACCTGGCTCGGCCCGCGGGTCGCCGTGACGAGCAGCAGGAAGGAGGTCTCGGCCACGTCGATGCCGGCGATGACGAGGGCCGCGACGACGGGCAGAGCCGAACCCACGAACCAGCCGGCCGCGGCGGCGAAGGCGGCCACGGCCAGGAAGACGAAGCGCACGCCGCGGATCATGGCCCGCGGTTCCGGATCGGCGCCGATCCGCTCGGCCGCCCGGAGGATGAGCACCAGACCGATGAGCAGCGCGGCGAGGCCCAGCAGGAAGCGCACGAACGGCGGCGGACTGACGACGAGCGCGGCTACGGCCGCCGTGCCACCCAGCACCGTGGCCGCGGCCAGGCAGGCGAGGCCCACGCCCAGCGCGGCCAGCGTTCGCACTCCTGTCACGTGTCCATCGTACCCAGGCCGGCCGTGACAGTAGAGCTGACACGGGCTCGACCCACGATCCAGCCATGAACGATCCTATCGAGCTCCTGGCCGCCATGCTGGCCAGCGTCGGCCTGTTCCTTGCCATCGTGGCCGGGGACGCCGTCGTCCTGCCCCTCACCGCCCTGACCGGCCTCGGCCTCGCCCTCGGGGCTCTCGATCGCCGACACCGACGCCGAGCGCGCAGCTACCATCGTCTCGATGCGCCCAGCCTCAGCCGGGACCTGAGCAGCCCGTGAGCCTCCCGCCCAGCGGCAGCGACGCCCTCGTCCTCGACGACGCTGGTGCGCGGATCGCACCGACCTCCGAACCGGACTGGCAAGAGTGGGTGGCCGCCAGCCGCACCAGGCACTTCCTCGACGGGGACCCGCTCCTCGACTGGCTGGAGCGGTACGGGGAGGAGCACGGTTTCGTCCGCGACACCGACCTCGAAGGCTACGACCCACGGACCGACCTGCGGGACATGATCCTCGAGCGGGGCAAGCAGTTCGAGGACGGCGTCATGACTCTCATCCGGGCCGACCTCGAGACCGTCCATATCGGCGAGGGCTGGCACGACGCGCGGGACCTCGCAGCGGCCGAGCGGACGGTGGCCGCGATGCGGGCCGGCACGCCCGTCATCGCCCAGGCCGTCCTGCGCGACCCTAGCCGCCGGACCTACGGCACGGTCGACCTGCTGGTCCGCTCCGACGTGCTCGACACGATCGTGGCGGACACGCTGGGGCCGGATGAGGCCGGGGTCGGGGCGCCCGGGATCGGCGCCAGCGACTGGCACTATCGGGCCGTCGATATCAAGTTCCGCACCCTGGACCTCCTGAAGGACGGCGCAGCAGCCTCCGGCCTCCTGGGTTACATGGCCCAGGTCTGGGTCTACAACGCCGCCCTGGGCCGCATCCAGGGCTACACCCCGCCCGCAACCTATCTCCTGGGCCGGGCCTGGACCCAGGGCAAGGAGCGGGGCGACACCTGCTTCGACCGCCTCGCCCGCGTCGATCACGATCGGATCCTGAGCGGCCAGGTGAC
>DASUKL010000131.1:0-36100 GCA_036278755.1 Candidatus Limnocylindrales bacterium
GACCGTGGCGCGGCGGTAGAGGGCGTCCTCGGTGTGGCGTTCGATCGGGGCCGCGAGGATGGCCTCCAGCGCGCGGTCGGCCTCCTCGACATCCAGTAAGCCCCGATACACGGTCTCCCGCAGGCTCGAAGCAGCCTCCGACCAGAAGAGCGCGGGCGCGGCCAGCTGGTGTCTCGCCAGGGCCATGAACCCCCGCCGCGAGGCCGCGACGTACAGGCCGGCACTCGCATCGATGGCGAGGCGCACCTAATGGCCGGCCCGCTGGCCGCGCAGGATGGTGACCCAGTCGGGCATCGGCCGGCCGCTCGCCGTCTCGTCCCACCACGCGGGTGCGGGCACGGTGTCGACGTGGCGGTCTTCGAGGCTCGCCGCGTCGACGAGGTACTGCGTCCCAACCTTGCGCGCCTGCAGGCGCCCCGAACGGATCCAGCGTCGGACCGTCTCCGGGTTCCGACCCACGCGGCGAGCCGCTTCGGGTACCGTCAACATCGTCGTAGCATACTACAACATGCCGAGCCCGCTACGACATGGCTAGCCCCGGGCCCCGGGTGGCGCTCGCCTAGCCTGGTCCGGCGAGCTTGTGGAAGGCGGGCCGCCAGAGGTCGATCGGCGGGCGGCCGGCCAGGCCCTGGATGACCGCGATCTGGCCGATCTAGAAGGCCTCCTGGGGGATCATGCGGAGCACGATCGCAGTCGCACGGAGATGGTCGAGCTCGTCCTCCCAGCCGCAGCCGTGACGAGCGCGTTGTACCGCCCCAGGTCCTCGGCCGGGGCGGTCAGGCTCACGAGTGGCCGGCCACGGCGGCGATGATCGCCGCATGGCTCGGGAAACCGCCGTCGCGGGCCATCGAGTGGACGAGCCGTCCGTCCACGGAGACTTCGAACGTCCCTTCTAACCAGGGCACGATCTCGATGGCCGCGAGGTCAGGCCCGAAACGGCGCATGAGGGCGTCGACGAGGGCCAGGGTCTGGGGCTCGTAGCCGCACTCCGCGCAGTAGACGATGCGCACGCGGGCGCTCATCGGGCGATCGCGCGGCGCACCGAATAGCCGGCGGAGCTCGGCGGAACGCAGCCGCCGCTCATCGGGCGGCCGCGACCCGATCGCCGACCTGCGGCGCCCGGGCGACGGAATCGCGGATGGCGAGGATCAGCTGCCGTGCGGCCCACGGGACATCGGCCGCTCGCTGCGCCTGGATCTCGGCCATCAGCGCGGCGCGGGCGTCCTCGTCGAGCTCGCTGGGCGCGGCATCCGGCGGGCCGAACTCGGGGTGCTCGGCGTGGATCCGCTGGAGCTGCTCCTCGCGGTGCTCGGTCACGGCCACGGGCCGTTCGATGATCGCGCCGACCTCACGCCAGTCGGCATCGAAGAAGGCGAACACGGGCACCGACTCGAAGCGCCCGCGATTGAGGTACGCCGCCACGAGGTCCGGCACCTGGGCCTTCGTGAAGCAACGCAGCTCGAACGACGGCCCCACCTCGCGGGCCAGGGTGGCCACGACCGGCAGGTTGGCTACCACGTCGGCGCACCACTCCTCGACGATGGCCAGACAGTGGAGGGGACGCAACGAGCGGAAATAGGCCACGTCGCGGGCGTCGATCTCGACCGCCTCCCCTGCTTCGAGGCGTTCGCGGTTCTGCTGCATGCCCGCCTTGAAGGCCTCGTACGTCATCCCCGCCTCGAACCGTGCCGCATCCACCGTCGAACCGATCCTCCTGTGTTCACCCCTCCCACAACGGTAGCGCGTCGCCGCCCGCACCGGGTCGTGGCGCCCTCCCCGACGCTATCTGGATGCCCCTGGCTCGATCCGTAGTCGCCTGCTACGGGCGACCTCAGGCGCGGGCGGCGGACACCCCCGAGGCAGCCGCGGCCCGCAGCTCGGCGGCGAGGCGGGGCGTGACGCGGCCCCGGACGCGGACATCGTGGGCCCGGTAGTCGAGATCGACGCTGGCGCCCTCGCGCAGGCGGGCCAGCAGCTCGCCAGCCGTGTACGGCACGACGACGTCGACGGTCTCGCCGAGGCTGGCCAGGACGTCGCTCAATCGATCGCGGAGCGTGTCCAGTCCATAGCCCGTCCGGGCGGACACGGCCACAGCATCCCCGATGATGGGCACGGGCTCGAGCGCCGGCGGGGCCCCCGGAAGCGAGCTCACGCCGTCCCCGCTCGTCACGCCGCCCCCCTCCCCCGCCGCCGAGCGCACGGTCGCCGAGCGCACGGCCGCCGCCGGTCCCACGGCCGCCGCTGGTCCCACGGCCGCCGCCGGTCCCAGGGCCGCCGCCGATCCGACGGCCGCCACGGGAGCCACGAGGTCCACCTTGTTGAGGGCCACGAGCCGCGGCTTATCCCCCGCCCCGAGCTCGTCGAGGACCGCCTGGACCGTGGCCCGATGCTCGACCCGGCGCGGATCGCCGGCATCCACGACCTCCAGCAGGACGTCGGCCCGGACGACCTCCTCGAGCGTGGCGCGGAAGGCGTCGATGAGCTGGTGGGGCAGCTTGTGGATGAAGCCCACCGTGTCGGTCAGGATGGCGTTGCCCCCGTCACCCAAACGCACCGAGCGGCTCGTCGGGTCCAGCGTGGCGAAGAGCTTGTCCTCGGCCCGCGCGGCCACGGCCCCCACGAGGGCGTTGAGCATGGTCGACTTGCCGGCGTTCGTGTAGCCGACGATGGCCACCGTGGGCACCAGGCGCCGCTCCCGTCCCCGGACCGTCGTCTCGCGCTGGCGGGCGACCTGGCCGACCCGCTCCTTGAGCTTCTTGATCTTGGCCCGGATGACCCGGCGGTCCGTCTCCAGCTGGGTCTCACCCGGGCCCCGGGTGCCGATCCCGCCGCCCGTCCGCGAGAGGTGGGTCCACATCCGCGTCAGGCGCGGGAGCTGGTATTCGAGCTGGGCCAGCTCCACCTGGAGGCGGCCCTCGTGGGTCCGGGCGTGCTGGGCGAAGATGTCGAGGATCAGGCCGCTGCGGTCGAGGACCTTGACCTTGGTCAGCTCCTCCAGGCTGCGCTGCTGGCGGGGCGAGAGCTCGTCGTCGGCCACGAGGAGGGTGAAGCCCGTCTCGTCGCGGGCGGTGACCAGCTCCTCGGCCTTGCCCTTGCCCAGGTACCACATGGGGTCGACGTGCCGCCGCTGCTGCCACTCGGCGCCCACGACCTCGGCGCCGGCCGTCGTGGCCAGGGCCTGGAGCTCCTCGACCGACTCCCGAGCCGTCCAGCCCGGGTCGGCGCCGGTGTCAACGGCGATGAGGAAGGCCCGTTCGACGGGCGGGGCAAGGTCGATCAGGCGCTGACTCACAGGCGGCTCAGGATACCCGGGGCGGCCCGGAGTCGACGCGCTGGCGGACCGTGGCCAGGGTGCGCTCGGGGCGCCAGTCGCCCTCGATCCACCACGTCGCCCCAGCCGCGGCGACGGGAGCGACGTGCGCGCCCGCCGCCTCCGGATCGGGCGGGGTGTGGCCCTGGGCGACGAGCTCGAAGGTCGCGTCCGACCTCGGCGTCGTCGGCGTACCCGCCCCGTGGGCCGCCAGCCAGGCCGCCGCCGCGGCGATCTCCTCGGACGACGCGACCTGGAGCACCGCGCCGTCCCAACGCAGCGTGCGGGCCATGGAACGTTCGCTCGGCCAGGCCCCCACGACCCAGATGGGGATGCGCGGCCGCTGGATGGGTCGGGGACGGAAGGTCAGGGCCGGGAACCGGTAGTGGGCGCCCCCGAAGGCGAACGGTTCGCCCGACCAGAGTCCGTCGAGGATGGCCAGCGTCTCGTCGAGGATGGCCGCCCGTTCGGGCGTCGCGGTCACCTCGCCGACGGCCCCGAACCCGGCGTCGTCGAGGGCTCCCAGCCCCACGGGCAGGATGAGCCGTCCGCCGGAGAGCTGGTCGATGGTGATCGCCTCGCGGGCCAGCTTCCAGGGCCGGCGTCGAGTCGGGGCGAAGACGATCGCGCCGAGGCGGACGCGGCTCGTGCGCACGGCCATCGCGGCCAGCAACGTCCAGGGGTCGTAGAGCGGGTCGTCGCCGATGGCGATCGCGTCGTAGGTGAAGACGCCGTCCCAGCCCGCGGCTTCGGCCGCCGCGGCCAGCTCGACCTGCTCGCGGGCGTCCCCGGCGTTGACGATGATCCCGCAGCGCACGCCCTCAGGCCCCCACCGCCCTGCGGCCCGATCCCGACCGACCGTCGGCCGCCAGGACGGCCCGGGCCCGAGGCAGGGCGACCGGCAGGGCGTCGGCCGCCCCGTCCGCGCCGTCGAGCCAGGTGATGCCGGACTCGGAGCGGAACCAGGTCATCTGCCGGCGAGCGTAGGCGCTGGTCCGCCGCACGTCACCGGCCATCGCCTCCTCGAGGCTGAGGCGCCCGTCGGCGTGGTCGAGGGCCTCGTAGTAGCCGAAGGCGCTGAAGGCCCGAGGATGGACCCCGAACCGCTGGCGTAGGCCAACCGCCTCCGCCACCAGGCCACGCTCGAACTGCTCCCGGGCTCGTGCCATGATCCGGGCCCGGAGTTCGTCACGCCCGACGGCCAGGCCGAGCCAGACCACCGGCCCCGGGTAGCCCCGAGGCGGCTCGGGCAGACGATCGCCGGCCAACCGAGCCCGCTCCAGGGCCCGCACGACCCGCCGGGGGTTGGCCAGGTCGGTGGCCGCGGCCAGGGTGGGGGCAGTCACCTGGAGCTCGGCCGCCAGCGGCGCCAGACCTTCGGCGCTCAGGCGAGCCTCGAGCCCGGCTCGCAGGCTCGGGTCGGCCAGGCCGGTGTCGAGCGGCAGGCCGCGGGCCACGGACCGGAGATAGAGCCCCGTCCCGCCGACGAGGAGACAGACCGCACCGCGGGCGGCGATACCCGGCAGGACCCGGGCCGCCTCGGCCTGGAAGTGGGCAGCCGTGAAGGGCGCGTCGGGATCGACGAGGTCGAGGCCGTGATGGGCCACGGCGGCCCGTTCCGCGGCGCCGACCTTGGCCGTGCCGAGGTCCATGCCCCGGTAGACCTGGCGCGAGTCCGCCGAGAGGATCTCGACCGGCCACCCCTCCCCCGCCAGGGCCGCGGCGAGGCGCAGCGACAGCACGGTCTTGCCACTGGCCGTGGGGCCACACAGGACGACGAGCGGCGGCCAGCGGCCCTCACCGGGAGGCACGGAAACCGAGCCGGCGATGACCTGATCCGCCTCAGACTCCTGCCTGACGGGCAGCCGCGGCGATGATGGCCCGCAGCTCGCGCTCGCGGGCCCAGCGGTCGAGGGGCAGGTCGACCACGGCCTCGCGCCAGTCCCGCAGGCGGAGGACGTTGACCGCCCCCAGCCCGAAGCTCAGGCTCCGGGCCGGCCTGGTCTCGAAGGTCGCCGGCAGCGGGAAGAGGGCCGACTCGGTCATGCGCCCACCAGGCAGCCTTCGTCGACCAGGCGGCCCACGAGGGCGTACGGGCCGGCGTGCTCGACGGCGACCTCGACGAGCCGACCCACCAGCTCCTGCGGGCCGCGGAGATGGACGAGTCGGTTCTGGCGGTTGCGGCCGGCCAGCGGCACCCCGGCGTCGGTGCCGACCACGGCGCCGACCATCGGGCCCTGCCCCGGCCTCTCGTCCAGCGGCGCGTCGTGGTCGTGGGCACCACGTTCGGGGCGGACCGACTCGACGAGGACCTCCGTCGCGTGGCCTTCGAAGCGCCGCAGCTGCTCCTGGCCGATGCCCTCCTGGAGGGCCAGGAGGGCGTTCAGGCGGCGCCGTTTCTCGCCCGGCGGCACGTCGTCCGCCAGACGCGCGGCGGGCGTCCCGGGCCGGGCCGAGAAGGCCGCCGCGAAGACCTGGTCGAAGCCCACCGTCCGGAGGAGCTCCAGCGTGGACTCGAACTGGGCCTCGGTCTCGCCCGGGAAGCCGACGATGACGTCGGTCGTGAGGCTGATCTCGGGCACCGCCGCGCGCAGGGCGGCCACCAGCCCGAGATAGGCGGCCACGGTGTACTGGCGGCCCATGCGCCGCAGGACCTGGTCGTCGCCGGCCTGGACCGGCAGGTGGAGGTGCTCGCAGACCGAGCGGCACTCGGCCATGGCGGCGATGAGCCGCGGACCCAGGTCCCAGGGGTGGCTGGTCACGAAGCGCAGGCGGGGGATGGCCGGCCGCCCGTCGGCCGTGCGCAGGCCGTCGATGGCCCGCAGCAGGGCCGCGATATCGGGCCGCCCGTCGAGCGGGATGCGGCGACCCAGCTGGCGGGCGGCATGTACGCCGGCGAAGCGCGGCTCGGGGGCCAGATCGTGGCCGTAGCTGTTGACGTTCTGCCCCAGGAGCGTCACCTCCCGGTAGCCGGCGGAGCCCAGGGCCCGGGCTTCGGCCACCACGTCGTCGAAGGGCCGGCTCCGCTCCGGCCCGCGGCTGAACGGCACGATGCAGTAGGTGCAGGTCTTGTCGCAGCCGTAGATGATCGGCAGCCAGGCCTGGACGGCGCTCTGGCGAGCGAGGTGCCCCTCCCCCACCGCGGCCGCGCGGTGGCTCGCCAACCCGGCACCGGGACCGCCAGGCAGTGGGGTCCCGGCGACGTTACCGGCCGGCGTGGCTCCGGCCAGGCCCAGACGGGCCACGAGCTCAGGCTCCTCGTCGGGCCGCAGGAAGAGGTCCACGGCGGGGTAGCGGTGGGCCAGCCGCACGGCGTTCTCCTCGCGCACGCCGCAACCGGTGAGCACGACGCGCAGCCCGGGGCGGGCGGCCTTGAGCCGAGCCAGGGCGCCCATCCGGCCGATGACCTTCTGCTCAGCCGCCTCGCGGATGGCGCAGCTGTTGATGACGATGAGTTCGGCCGCCTCGAGGGCTGGGGCCTCGGCGCAGCCGGCCGCCAGGAGCGCCCCGGCCATCTCCTCGGAGTCGCTGCGGTTCATCTGGCAGCCCAGGGTCCAGACGTGGAAGGTGGGCAGGACCACGTCGTCGATGGCGAACTCGGCCAGGCCGTCGGGCAGGGCGGCCGGACGGCGGCCGGGCCGTGCCGGGGCGGGCAGGAGCGCGGTGTCGAGGACCGGGAGCGGACGCGCCATGACGGATCCCCTCAGACGCCGGCGGCGGCCAGGATGGCTTCTGCGGCCGCGTCGGGCACGTGGGTCAGGCCGATCGCCTCGCCGTAGCTCATCGTGTCGCCATGGTAGTCGGTCCCCCCGCTGGCCAGCAGCCCGCGCTCCGCGGCGAAGCGGGCCAGCCGGTCGACCTGCTCGGCCGTGTAGGGCCGGCCCATGCCGCCGTAGTGGACCTCGAGCCCGCCCAGGCCCCAGTCCTGGAGGCGACCCACGAAGGCCGCCCGATCGGGCGCGTCGGCGGTGTGGGCCAGGACGGCCAGGCCGCCGGCGGCGACGATGGCCTCGACCGCCTCGCGGGGACCCAGCCCGGTGCGGGGCACGTAGGCCGGCCGGCCGCGGGACAGGTAGCGATCGAAGGCATCGTCGACGCTCGTGGCCAGACCGGTCCGGATGAGGGCCCGGGCCAGGTGGGGTCGGCCGGGGGCGGCCACCTCCGGCCCCAGGGTCGTGGCCAGCTGCTCGTCGATGGGCAGCCCCAGGGCGCGCAGACGCTGGGCCATCCGCTCGATGCGCTCCCGCCGCAGGTGTCGCTGCCGCTCGAGGGCCGCAGTCAGGGCCGGCGCGGCAGGATCGACGCCGAGGCCCAGGATGTGGACCTCGACCGGCGCCTCGGGGAGCGGCGCCGCCTCCGCCCCGGGCAGCGTGTTGATCTCGACGCCGCTGATGAGCCGGGGCCCGCTGCCCGGCGCTCGGTCGGGGCCGCCCAGCCCGAGGGCCCACAGCTCGACCGGCGCGGCGAGGCTGTCGTGATCCGTGATGGCCGCCGCGCGCAGGCCGGCCGCGGTCATCGCGGCGTACAACTCGGCCGGTGGCAGGACCCCATCGGAGCGGGCGCTGTGGGCGTGGAAGTCGTAGCGGTTGCGGCGCAGGCTCGTCAGCGGGTCAGACCTCGATGAGGCGGGCCAGCCGCTCCAGGCCCCGACAGGCACCGTCCGGCCCGACGTCGATGAGCACGGCGTTGAAGATGACCGGCCCGCTGCCCACCTCGAAGCGGGTCGGCAGGCCGTTGATGAAGCGGGGCAGGACCGTGGCCGGGTCGAAGCCGATGACGCTCTGCACCGGGCCGGTCATGCCGATGTCGGTGACGTAGGCCGTGCCCCGGGGGAGGATCCGCTGGTCGGCCGTGGCGATGTGGGTATGGGTCCCGCACACGGCGCTCACCCGCCCGTCGAGGTACAGCCCGAAGGCGTTCTTCTCGCTCGTCAGCTCGCAGTGGAAATCGACGAGGCGGATGCGGGGCAACTCGTCGGCCCCGCTCTCGAGGAGCTCGTCGAGCATGGTGAAGGGATTCTCGATGGGCAGCATGTAGGTTCGACCCTGGGCGTTGATGACCGCCACGTCGGTCCCGTCGGCGGCGGGGAAGATGCCCCAGCCGCGGCCGGGCACGCCGTCGGTACCGTAGTTGAGGGGCCGCAGGATGCGCTCCTCGCGCTCCAGCTCGGGGTAGATCTCGCGCTTGTCCCAGATGTGGTTGCCGCTGGTGATGACGTCGGCCCCGGCGGCCAGGACGGCCTGCGCGGTGGCCGCGGTGAGGCCCATGCCGCCGGCCAGGTTCTCCCCGTTGACGACCACGAAGTCGATCCCCCGCGCCGCGCGCAGGTCGGGCAGGAGCTGCTCCAGGGCCTGCCGGCCGGGCTTGCCGATGAGGTCTCCCACCATGAGCACGCGGACGGTGCCCCGTCCCGGCCGCTCCGCCAGCGGCGGCAGGCGATCGGCCGCCAGCACCTCGCCGGCGGCTCGGGTCGAGCCGGCTACTTGGCGTACTCCACGGCCCGCGTCTCGCGGATGACCGTCACCTTGATCTGGCCGGGATAGGTCATCGAGTCCTCGATCTTGCGCACGATGTCGCGAGCCAGCTGCATCGAGGCCAGGTCGTCGATCTGCTCCGGCCGGACGAGGATGCGCACCTCGCGGCCAGCCTGCACGGCGAACGACTTCTCGACCCCCTCGAAGCCGTCGGCGATGGCCTGGAGGTCCTCGAGGCGCTTGAGGTAGGCCTCCATCGACTCGCCCCGAGCCCCCGGCCGGCTGGCGCTGATGGCGTCGGCGATCTGGACGATGGGCGCCTCGATGCAGGCGTACTCGACTTCCTGATGGTGGGCCGCGATGGCGTTGACGACCTTCATGTGCAGGCCGTGGCGCTGGGCGATCTGGCCCCCGATGGCCGCGTGCGGCCCTTCGATCTCGTGGTCCACGGCCTTGCCGATGTCGTGCAGCAGGCCACCCATCTTCGCGATCTGGACATCGGCCCCCACCTCGCCGGCGATGGTCGCCGCGAGGCGGCTCGTCTCGAGGACGTGCTGCAGCACGTTCTGGCCGTAGCTGGTGCGGTACTTGAGCCGGCCCAGGAGCCGGATGATCTCCGGCGGCAGGCCCGGCACGCCGGCGTCGTAGGCGGCCTGTTCGCCGGCCTGGCGCATGACCAGCTCGACCTCGGCCCGAGCCTTGCTGACGACCTCCTCGATGCGCCCTGGATGGATCCGACCGTCGGCGATGAGCTTGGTCAGGGCCAGCCGGGCGACCTCGCGCCGGACCGGGTCGAAGCCGCTGATGACCACGGTCTCGGGCGTGTCATCGATGATGAGGTCGATGCCGGTGGCCTGTTCGAGGGCCCGGATGTTGCGCCCCTCGCGGCCGATGATGCGGCCCTTCATCTCGTCCGAGGGCAGGTGCACAGCGCTGACCGTCATCTCCGCGGTGTGGTCGGACATGACCCGCTGGATGGCCGTGACGACGACGTCACGGGCCTTGTCCTCGGCCTCCTCGCGGGCCTGGCGCTCGATGGCCCGGGCGATGCGCACGGCGTCCTTCTCGGCGTCGGCGCGGACGACCTCGAGGAGCTGGCCCTTGGCCTGGTCCGCGCTCATGAGGCCGACCCGTTCGAGGGCCAGGATCTGCTCGTCGCGGATGCGGGTCAGCTCGTCGCGCTTGACGTCGAGCTCGCGCTCGCGGTCGAGCAGCTTGCGGTCGCGCTGCTCGAGGAGGTCCGCCCGCTGGTCGAGCTGCTCGTCGCGCTGGAGGACGCGCCGCTCCAGGCTCGACACCTCGTTGCGCTTAGCCCGCGCCTCCTCCTCGGCCTCACGCTGGAGGCGGACCTGCTCGTCCTTGGCTTGGAGGATCAGTTCCTTCTGCTGGGTCCGGGCCTCGGCCACGATGCGCGCGGCCTTCTCCTGGGCATGCTTCACGGCCTGGGCGCCCCACGTCCCACGGGCCACGAAGCCGAGCCCGATGCCGACCGCGAACGTCACGATCGCGACCAGCAGAGCGATGACGGGATCCATCCCCTCTACCTCCCCTCCGACGCCCACGTCGGAGGTCACGTTGCGCGAAGCGGGCGGTCGTACCTGGACGACCACCCTCGCGGGGGCGAACCCACCGTCGCGCTGGGATGTCCGCCGCCCGAACGCGCAGGCCGGGCAGCCCGGCCGTTGGTCCTGACAGCAGAGACGATTGCTGGGCCGAACCTTACGTCCGCCCCGCCGAGGCGTCAAACGAGCCCTCCGGGGGCCGGTCAGGCGATCCGGGGACCACTCCTCGTGGTTATCGTTCCGACCAGGCTCGCCCTTCGCGGCCCCTAGAGAGAAGTCCCTTCGGCGCCCGGCGAGACGTCCCGGGCCATCTCCGCCAGGGCCTGGCCGATGACGTCCGGATCGAAGCCGTTGCGGGCCAGCAGGGCATACGCCTTCTGGCGCCGACGGCGGGGATCCGCCTCCCGTTCCAGGGCCGCGCGCCGACGTCCCAGAAGGCGCGTCGCGGCGGTGAGGTCGGCGCTACCCGCCCCTGCAGCGGCGGCAGCGGCTACAGCGACACCGTCCTCCGGCTCATCCCGCTCGGCCAGCAAGCGAGCCACCAGGTCAGGGTCGAGACCCTTCAGCCGCAACTCGCGGCGCAGGACGTGGCGGCCGCGGGGCCGGGCCCGATCGCGGCTCTCGAGCCAGGCTCGGCCGAACGCTTCGTCATCGAGATACCCCAGGCCCAGGAGGCGCGCCAGGACGGTCTCGATGAGGTCGTCCCGGTAGCCGAGATGACGCAGGCGCTGGCGCGTCTCGGCCACCGAGCGCGGCCGGACGGCCAGGAACGCGGCAGCGGCGTCGAGGATGATGGCCGGGTCGTCGACCGTGGCGCGGCGGGCCCGCAGCGCGGCCGCGGTCGCGCCCCGCCGCCGCGCGGCGCTCATTCGGCTTCGGCGATGCCCTCCACGGGCAGGGCGATGGTGGCCACCTTGGCCCGGATCTCGGTCTCCAGCCGCTCGGCGATCTCCGGGTTGGCCTTGAGGAACTCCTTGGCCGCCTCACGGCCCTGGCCGAGGCGCGTCTCGCCGTAGGTGAACCAGGCGCCGGTCTTGTCGACCACGTCCGTGGCCACGCCCACGTCGAGCAGGCCGCCCTGGCGCGACACGCCCTCGCCGTACATGACGTCGAACTCGGCCACCCGGAAGGGGGCCGCGACCTTGTTCTTCACGACCTTGACCCGGACCCGGTTGCCGATGGCGTCGGTGCCCGACTTGATGGTCTCGATGCGGCGGATGTCGAGCCGCACGCTGGCGTAGAACTTCAGGGCTCGCCCGCCGGGCGTCACCTCGGGATTGCCGAACATGACCCCGATCTTCTCTCGCAGCTGGTTCGTGAAGACGAGGGCCGTGTTCGAACGGCTCACGGCCCCGGTCAGCTTGCGCAGGGCCTGGCTCATGAGGCGGGCCTGGATGCCGACGAAAGAGTCGCCCATCTCGCCCTCGATCTCAGCCCGCGGCACGAGCGCCGCGACCGAGTCGACGACCACGACGTCCACCCCGCCCGAGCGGATGAGCGTCTCGGTGATCTCGAGGGCCTGCTCGCCGGTGTCCGGCTGGCTGACCAGGAGCTCGTCGACGTTGACCCCGCAGGCTCGGGCGTAATGCGGGTCGAGGGCGTGCTCCACGTCGATGAAGGCCGCCACCCCTCCGCGCCGCTGGGCCTCGGCGATGACGTGCTGGCAGACGGTCGTCTTGCCCGACGACTCGGGGCCGAAGATCTCCGTGATCCGGCCCCGGGGCACGCCGCCCACACCGAGGGCCAAGTCGAGGGCGATGGCCCCCGTGGGGATGGCATCGACCTGCTGCTTCTCGGCCGAGCCCAGCTTCATGATCGAGCCGCGGCCGAACTGCTTCTCGATGGCCAGGATGGCCGCATCGACGGCCCGGGCCCGCTCGGCCACCACCCGCTCTGCGGCTTGCTTGTCGGCGCCGTTGCGCTCGCCGGCGACGCCGGTCCCCGAGATCGTCATGCCTGGTCCTTCCTCCTGGCTGCTCTCCGAGGACCGGCCGGCGTCACTCCTCCTCCGGCTCCGGTTCCTCCCGTGGCTTGCGCTTCGGTCGGATGACCTCCACGCTGGGTGGTGGAGCGTCGAGGAGCGAATGGAGCTTCGGCTTGGCCGCCGCGTCCTTCGGCTTCTTCTTCTGCTCGCGGTGGGGGCGGTTCTTGCTGGCCATCTCTGGCGCCTCCACGTGCGACCGTCAGCATGGACGGTCGGGCTTCACGATCACTCCACTCGGCCTTTGCGCCAGCTTGCCTGTCACTCGACGGGCGCTCTGCCGGGCGGCGGGCACGGTCGAGGAGATCGTGCCGCAACTCAGGGAACGTCCCGGCACCGATCGAACGCCGGATCCGGGCCATGAAGTCTAGGGAGAAGGTCAGGTTGTGACAAGTCGCCAGGCGGTAGGCCAGCAGCTCCCGAGCCCGGAAGAGGTGGGCCAGGTAGGCCCGCGAGACGGTCCGGCAGAGGCGGCAGGGGCAATCGGCCTGGACCGGGGCCGGATCATCCCGGAAGCGGCGGTGGCGAAGGTCCAGCTCGCCCTCGGGCGTCCACAGCCGGGCGTGGCGGGCCAGGCGGGCGGGCAGCACGGAGTCGAAGAGGTCGATGCCCGCGTCGACGGCATCCAGCAGGTCGAGGGGCGAGCCGAGGCCCATGAGGTAGCGCGGCCGGGGGTCGGCGGCCAGCAGCCCGACGACGACGTCGAGGGCGGCCCGCCGCTCGGCCGGCGTCTCGTCCCCCGCCAGGCCGCCGATGCACAGGCCGTCGAAGGCCAGCCCGGCGATGGCCCGTGTCGACTCGGCCCGCAGGTCGGCCTCCAGGCCGCCCTGGATGATGCCGAAGAGGGCCTGGTCCGGCCGTCCGTGAGCCCGCAGGCAGCGCTCGGCCCAGCGGGCGGTACGGGCCGTGGCCTCGGCCACCTGGGCCCGGCTGGAGGCGTGCGGCGGGACGGGCTGGTCGAGGGCCACCGCGACGTCCGGGCCGAGGGCCTCCTGGACGGCGATGGCCAGCTCCGGCGTGAAGCGGTGGGTCGAGCCGTCCAGGTGGCTGCGGAAGGTGACCCCGCCCTCGTCGATCGAGCGCAGGGCGGCCAGGCTGACGACCTGGAAGCCGCCCGAGTCGGTCAGGATAGGGCCATCCCAGCCCATGAAGCGGTGGAGTCCGCCGAGGGCCGCGATGCGCTCGTGGCCGGGCCGCAGGTAGAGGTGGTAGGTGTTGGCCAGGATCATCCGCGCGCCCACCTCGCGCAGGTCGTCCGCGTCGAGAGCCTTGACCGTGGCGTTCGTGCCCACGGGCATGAAGGTCGGGGTCTCGAGCGGGCCGTGGGGCGTGGTCAGCCGGCCAGCCCGGGCCTGCGTCCCGTCGCCGCCGGCGGGCGGTGGCACGGTGACCTCGAAGCGCGCGGGCGGGGCGTCCAAGGCGATCACCCGCTGATCTCCGCCACCTCGGCCGCGACCGCCGAGAGGACCAGCGCGGCGACGAGCCAGGCGGCCACCGCAAGGACCGCCAGGTTCGGGTCCAGGGCCTGGGTGATGGCCTGCGCCTGGGCGGCCTCGGGGCCGGTCGTGGCGATGAGCGCGGAGGCCGCGTTGAAGGGCAGGTAGCGGACGAAGTCGGGCAGCAGCAGGACCGAGAACTGCTCGCCGAAGTAGAGCCCGATGCCGATGGCGATGCCGGCTAGCTGGCTGCGGGTGAGGGTCGCCACGGCGAAGCCGATGCCGCCCGAGAGGACGAGCCCCAGCCAGCCGCGCAGGAGGAGGTCCGGCAGGGCTCGCAGGGCGTCCGCGTCGCCCAGGCCGTCGAGCGGACTACCGGCGATGGTGGCCCCGAGGAGGACCAGGAGGACGCCGACGATGAAGGCCACCAGCAGCCCGAGGCCGAGCACGACGGCCACCGAGGCGAAGGTCAGGAGGATATACCGGGAGCGGCTCTCACCGCGGGCCACGGCCGCCTTGAAGGTGCCCCAGGCCCACTCCGAGCCGCTGATGGCGGCGCCGTAGATGACGGCCAGCAGCCCGCCCAGGCCGAGGATGAGGCCGATGAGGGTGCGATAGGCCTCCGGGAGACCGAACAGGGAGTCCAGGGCGGCCTGGGCCTGGGCTCCGGCCGAGCGGTCGGAGGTGACCGAGGTGGCCAGGTAGATGAGGGCCATGATGGCCAGCACGAAGAACAGGGTGATGAGCGATGCCGGCCGGCGCAGCAGCTTCCGGATGCCGGCGGCGAAGAGCTTCATGCTGCCGCCCCACCACTGGTCACCGGCCCGCCGCTGGTCAGCTGGAGGAAGAGGGCCTCGAGGTCGTTGCCGCCCTCGAGCCGCGAGGCGTAGAGGCCGGCCTGGGCCAGGGCCCGATTGACCTCCGCCGAGCGGGCCGGGTCGTACCGCACGGCGAGCCAGGCATGGGGGCCGTCGATCGTGGGCGCCGAGGTGCTGCCCTCCCCTGCCAGCCCGACCAGGGCGGCCGTGGCCGCCGCCACCTCGTCGCCCGCCACCCGGACCCGGACGTGCCCGCCGCCGGCGAGCAGCTCCTGCATCCGGCCCTCGCGCACCACCCGGCCCTTGGCCACGATGCCCACGACATCGGCCAGGACCTGGATCTCAGGCAGGATGTGGCTGGAGACGAAGACGGTCTTGCCCTGCGAGGCGAGGTAGCGGAGCGTCTCCCGCATGGCCACGATGCCGGCCGGGTCGAGCCCGTTGGCCGGCTCGTCGAGGAGCAGCAGGCGGGGGTCGTTGAGCAGCGCGGCGCAGATGCCCAGACGCTGCTTCATGCCCAGCGAATAGGTCTGGACCTTGTCGCCGGCCCGGTCGCGGAGGCCCAGCAGCTCGAGCAGCTCCTCGATCCGCGAGGCGGGCACCGCGGCGCCGGTGGCGGCCAGGGCCTGGAGGTTGGCCCGAGCCGAGAGGTAGGGGTAGAAGGCCGGCGTCTCGACCAGCGCCCCGACTTCGAAGAGGCGGTGGCGATCGCGCCGCCCGAACGGCGCGCCGAGGACCTGGATCGAGCCCCGATCGGGGTGGATGAGCCCGGTCAGGAGGCGCATCGTGGTCGTCTTGCCGGCCCCGTTCGGCCCGAGGAAGCCGTAGACCACGCCGCTGGGCACGGACAGCTCCAGGCCGTCCAGGGCGACCTGGGCCCCGAAGCGCTTGTAGAGGCCGCGGGTGGCCAGGGCCAGGCCGTCGAGCGAGGCCCTCGCGGCCGGTGTCGCCCCGGCGGGCGCGGTTCCCGAGAGTCGGGTCGGAGGGCCGCTCACCCGGCCGACCCCGGGGATCCGTCGCTGCGCACCGGGCTGAGGGCGGTCTGGCCGTCCCAGAGGCCCGGATCGGAGCGCTCCGAGCGGCGCGGCGGGGGAACCTCGTAGCCCAGGCCCCGGAGGTGCTCCCGGGCCCGTTCGGTGGCCACGCGGCCCTGGGGGGTGCGGTCCAGGAAACCGAGCTGCAGGAGGAACGGCTCGTAGACGTCCTCGATGGTCTCGACCTCCTCGCCCAGCACGGCCGCCACGGCCGCACCGCCCACCGGACCCGAAGCGAACTTCTGGACGATGGCCGCCAGGAGGCGCCGGTCGGTCGTGTCGAGCCCCTCCTCGTCGATGTCCATGGCCAGCATGGCGGCGTCCGCCTCGCGGGCCGTGATGCGCCCGTCGGCCTGGACCTGGGCGAAGTCGCGGACCCGCTTGAGGAGCCGGTTGACGATGCGCGGCGTGCCCCGGCCGCGGCGGGCCAGGATGCCCACGGCCTCGGGCTCGATGGCCACCTCGAGGATGCGGGCCGAGCGCTCGACGATCGTGGCCAGCTCCTCGGCGGTGTAGTAGTCGAGCCGATGGATGGCTCCGAAACGGTCGCGGAGGGGGCTGCTGATGCGGCCGGCCCGGGTCGTCGCCCCGACCACCGTGAAGGGCTTCAGGCCCAGGCGCAGGGAGCGCGCGCTGGGGCCCTTGCCGATCATGACGTCGATGGCGTAGTCCTCCATGGCCGGGTACAGGATCTCCTCGACGCTGTGGTTGAGGCGGTGGATCTCGTCGACGAACAGGACGTCGCGCTCATCGAGGTTGGTCAGGATGGCGGCCAGGTCCCCGGGCCGCTCGACGGCCGGCCCCGAGGTGGTGTGGATGCTGACCCCCAGCTCCCGGGCCACGATGTTGGCCAGCGTCGTCTTGCCCAGGCCGGGCGGGCCATAGAGCAGGATGTGGTCGGCCGCCTCCCCGCGCTGGCGGGCGGCCTCCAGGAGGATGGCCAGGTTGGCCTTGACCTGTTCCTGGCCGATGTACTCGGCCAGCGAGCGCGGCCGGAGGCTCTGCTCGACGGCCACCTCCTCCACGGCCAGGGCCGCCGAACCCACGATCCGCCCGTCGTCGTCCATGGCCCTCAGTCTAGCAGGTCAGGGCGTCGATGTGAACAGGTGTTCGACTCGCCTCAGTCGCGCCGCAGGCCGTGGAGGGCCGCCTTGACCCGATCCTCCAGGCTGGCCGCGGGCGGCAGGCTGGCGATGGCCGCCCGGGCCGCGTCTCGGGCCTCGCCGGCGGCGTAGCCCAGGGCCTGGAGGGCGGCCACGACCTCCGACTCGGCGCCCGCCGGGGTGCCGCTCCCGACCCCACCGCCCCCGGCCACGCTGGCCGCCATGCCTGCCGCAGCGACCTTCTCCTTGAGCTCGAGGCAGATGCGGGCGGCCAGCCGCTTGCCGACCCCGCTGACGCCGATCAGGACCGCCTCGTCACCCTGGAGGATGGCCAGCTGCAGGTCGGCCACCGGCCGTGCCGCGACGATGGCCAGGGCCACCTTGGGCCCCACGCCGGTGACGGTCAGGAGGAGCTCGAAGAAGCCCAGCTCCTCGGGCGTGCGGAAGCCGTACAACGCCTGGGCGTCCTGGCGCACGAGGTGGTGGGTGTAGAGCTTGAGCCGCTCGCCCGTCCGGGCCCGGGCCAGGACGCCCGGCCCGGCGAAGACGCGGTAGCCCAGGCCGCCGACCTCGACCACCAGCCCGTCCGGCCCCACGGCTCCCACCACGCCGTCGACCGAGGCGATCATCCGGCCGCCGTCCGGGCCACCGGCTGGCCGCCGTCCGGACTCATCCGCCGCCCGACCCCGCGGCGACCTCGGGCCGCACGGCGTGGGCCACGCAGATGGCCACGGCCAGGGCGTCGGCGGCGTCGTCGGGCCGCGGCAGGGCCGGCAGGCCGAGGAGCGCCTGGACCATGCGCTGGACCTGCCCCTTCTCCGCCCGGCCGTGGCCGGTCACGGCCTGCTTGACCTCGTGCGGCCCGTACTCGTGGATGGCCAGCCCGTGGCGGGCGGCGACGAGGAGGACGACCCCCCGGGCCTCGCCCACGGCCGTGGCCGTCCTCACGTTCTTGTTGAAGAAGAGGCGCTCCACGGCCACGAGCAGCGGCCGATGCTCCTCGACGAGGCCATCGAGGCCCTGCTCGATGAGCATGAGGCGCTGGGCCAGGGGCAGGCCGGCGGGCGTCTCCAGACAGCCGTAATCGACCGCCCGCAGGCGGGCCGAGCCCGTCCGTTCCACCAGCCCGTAGCCGGTGCGCGCCGTCCCGGGATCGACGCCCAGGACGATCAAGCCGGGCTGACCTCGGCGAAGACCTCGTCGGGGATGTCGAAGTTGGCCGTCACGCGCTGGACGTCGTCCTGGTCCTCGAGATGCTCGACCAGGCGCAGGTTCTGGCGGGCGTGGCCGGCGTCGACCTCGACCGTCGTCTTGGGCTGCATGGCCAGCTCGGCGTCGGCGATGGGATAGCCGGCCGCCTCGAGGGCCTGGCGGACCTGTTCGAGCTCGGTGGCTTCGGTCGTGATCTCGATGGGATCGGCTTCGGCGTCGACGTCGGCGGCTCCGGCGTCGATGGCCGCCAGGGCTACCTCATCGGGGTCCTGGCCGTTGCGCTCGACGGTGATCACGCCGCGCTGCTCGAACTGCCAGGCCACCGCGCCGCTGCCCGCCAGTTGGCCGCCGGCCTTGGTGAAGATGGCCCGCACGTCGGCCGCGGTGCGGTTGCGGTTGTCCGTGGCGGCCTCGACGAGGATGGCCACGCCGCCCGGACCGTAGCCCTCGTAGACGATCTCCTCGAAGGCCTCCGCCTCGCCGCCGGCGCCCGAGCCGCGCTCGATGGCCCGCTTGATGTTGTCGGCGGGCATGTTCAGCGAGCGGGCCTTGTCCATGGCCATGCGCAGGCGATAGTTCGCGTCGGGGTCAGGACCGCCGCGGGCGGCGATGCTGATCTCGCGGGCGACCTTGGTGAAGACGGCGCCCCGCTTGGCGTCGTTGGCGCCCTTCTGGCGCTTGATCTGGGTCCATTTGGAGTGTCCGGACATCGGGTGGGATTCTACTATCATGGCCTCGACCCTCCGTCCCCTCCCCCGCCCAGTCGAGGATCCGGCATGAAGAGCGTCGCCCCCGAGCGCCTCCGCAACGTCGTCCTGGCCGGTCATGCCAACGCCGGCAAGACCACCCTGGCGGAGCACCTGCTCTTCGCCGCAGGGGCCATCACCCGCGTGGGTCGGGTGGCCGACGGCACGGCCAGCCTGGACTTCGAGGCGGAGGAGCAGAAGCGCAACCTGACCCTCTCCCTGGCCGTCCACAGCTTCGACCACGACGACCACCGCATCACCCTCATCGACACGCCCGGCTATGCCGACTTCGTGGGCGAGGTCGTGGAGGGCTTCGCCGCGGCCGACGGGGCGCTGCTGGTCATGGATGCCGCGGGCGGGGTGGAGGCCGGCACGGAGACGGCCATCGGTCTCGGGCGCAGCCGCGGCACGGCGGCCCTCTTCGTCCTCACCCGCTGCGACCGCGAGAACGCCGACCCGGGCGCGGCCCTCGACGCCCTGCGCCAGGCCTTCGGCACGAAGCTGGCCCCCCTCCAGGTGGCCATCGGGGCCGGCGACACGTTCCGCGGCTACGTCGACCTCGTCCACCGCCGGGCCTGGCTCTACGACCAGGGCAAGCGGACCGAGGCGCCCGTGCCGAGCGAGCTGGAGGCCGAGGTCGCCCGGCGCCGGGACCAGCTCCTGGAGGCCGCCGCCGAGGCCGATGACGACGTCCTGGCCAAGTACCTCGAGGGCCAGGAGGTCACCGACGAGGAGCTCGAGACCTGCCTCCATACGGGCGTCCGGGAGAGCATCCTGGCCCCGGTCGTCGTCGTCTCCGCCGAGAAGCTCATCGGCGTGGAGGGCCTCCTCGACGCCATCGTGCGCTACCTGCCTTCGCCGGCCGAGGAACGACCCACCGCCGCCCGCGACGGGGCCGGCAAGGAGGTCGCCGTGCCGCCCTCCCGCGAGGGTCCCCTCCTGGTCCACGTCTTCAAGACCGCGGCCGACCCCTTCGTCGGCCGCCTCAGTTACCTCCGCGTCCGCTCCGGCGTCGTCCGCTCCCACGACCACGTCTGGAACCCGGCCCGCGGCGAGGAGGAGCGGATCGGCCAGCTGCTCCTCCTGAAGGGCAAGGACCAGGAGCCCGCCGGCGAGCTGGGAGCCGGCGAGATCGGGGCCGTGGCCAAGCTCAACGCGACCGAGACGGGGGATACCCTGACCTCCCACGAGCGGCCCCTGACCCTGGACCCGCTCGACTTCCCCGAGCCCAGCCTGGCGGTGGCCGTGGAGCCCCAGAGCCAGGCCGACCTGGACAAGCTCTCCAGCGCCCTGGGCCGGCTCCAGGAGGAGGACCGCACGGTCCGCGTGGAGCGCCATCCGGAGACCGCCGAGCAGCTCCTGTGGGCCCAGGGCGAGAACCACGTGGCCGTCACCTCGGAGCGCCTGAGGCGCAAGTTCGGGACGACGGTCGTGACCCGGCCGCCGCGCATCCCCTACCGCGAGACGATCCGGGGCCGGACCCAGGTAGAGGGCCGGCACAAGAAGCAGACCGGCGGCCACGGCCAGTTCGGCCATGTCTGGCTGGAGATCGAGCCCAACCCGGGCGGCGGGGTGGCCTTCGACGAGCGGGTCGTGGGCGGCTCCGTGCCGCGTCAGTATTTCCCCGGCGTCGAGAAGGGGGTCCGCGAGGTGGCCTCCAGGGGGCCCGTGGCCGGCTACCCGGTCATCGACTTCAAGGCCACGCTCTACGACGGCTCCTTCCACACCGTCGACTCCGACGAGCTGTCGTTCAAGCTGGCCGCCTCGATGGCCACCCGGCGGGGCATCCAGGAGGCCAAGCCGGTGCTCCTCGAGCCGATCATGGACGTCGAGATCCGGGTCCCCGAGGCCTACATGGGCGACGTGAACCGGGACCTCAACACGCGTCGCGGCCGGGTCCTGGGCATGGACGCCCTCGACGGGCAGCAGGTGGTCCACGCCCACGTGCCGCAGGCCGAGCTGGCCGCCTACGCCACCGAGCTCCGCTCCCTGACCGGCGGCCGGGGCCGTTTCCGGGCCAGCCTGGACCACTACGAGGAGGTCCCCACCCACGTGGCCCAGAAGATCATCGAGGCCCACAAGAAGGAGACCGAGGCCGCCGGCCACTGACCGCCGGACGGCTCTCCCCTCGCCAGGACCACGCGCCCGGCTCCGGGGCCGGGCTCCCCTCGCCAGGCCCACGCGGCCGGCTCCGGGGCCGGCGCTCCCCCCCGCCAGCGTTCAGCCCTCGAGGCGACCCACGCTCAGGCGGCGTTTGCCGGCCCGCAGGACGAGCCACGCACCGTGGAGCGGCGCGGGGACCGGCGCGTCCGGGGCGGTCAGCCGCGTGCCGTTGATGCTCAGGCCGCCCTGGGCCACGGCCCGCCGGGCCTCGCCCCGTGAGGCGAACAGCCCCGAGGCCACGGCCAGGTCCAGGACGTCGCCCCGCAGCGCCGCCTCCCCGAAGGCGAAGCCCTCGGCGTGGGCGTGCAGCTGGGCCAGGATCGCCGGGTCGTCGATGGGCTGGCCGGAGAAGGCCGCCTCTGCCACCCGGGCCTGCAGATCGGCCTCCGCCGCCCCATGGACCCGAGCCGTGAGGTCGTGGGCGAAGGCGCGCTGGGCGGGCCGGCGTTCGGGCTCGGCTGCCTGCTGGGCCTCGAGGTCGGCCACCTCCTCCTGGCCGAACAGGGTCAGCATGCGGAGCAGCGAGCCGACCGTGGCGTCGTCCTGGGTCACGCAGTACTGGTAGAAGGCGTAGGGCGAGGTCAGGCGAGCGTCGAGGAATACCGCCCCGCGCGCGGTCTTGCCCATCTTCTCCCCGGCCGCATTGAGCAGCAGCGGCGAGCAGAGGGCGTAGCAGGTCGGCTCGGCACCCTCCTCGCGCCCTTCCGCCCGGCGGATGAGCTCGAGCCCGGCCGTGATGTTGCCCCACTGGTCGCTGCCGCCCATCTGCAGCTCGACCCCGTAGTCGCGGTGGAGGACCAGGAAGTCGGTGGCCTGGAGGGTCATGTAGCTGAACTCGGTATAGGACATCCCGCCGGCCAGGCGCTGCTGGACCGAGTCCTTGGCCAGCATCGTGCCCATCGTGAAGTGCTTGCCCACGTCGCGCAGGAAGTCGAGCAGCCCGAAGCCTCCCAGCCAGTCGCGGTTGTCGACCATCAGGCCCCCGCCCGGCCCGGCCCCGAACTCGATGAAGCGGCCCAGCTGATCGCGGATGGCGGCCTTGTTGGCGGCCAGCGTGCCCTCGTCGAGGAGGTTCCGCTCGGCGCTCGTGCCTGACGGGTCGCCGATCATGCCCGTCCCCCCGCCGACCACGGCCACCGGCCGGCCGCCGGCCCGCTGCAGGTGGGTCAGGAGGAAGACCTGCACGAGGTGGCCCACATGCAGCGAGGGCCCCGTGGGATCGAAGCCCACGTAGCCGCTGATGGGCCCCCGGGCCAGGCGCTCCTCGAGGCCCTCCGAGGCGCTGGCCAGCATGCCCCGCCAGCGCAGCTCGGCGAGCAGGTCGATGGAGGGCGTACGGCTGGCGGACACGGGCGGATGGGCCTCCGGAGGGACGGGACGGGCTCGTATGCTATCGTGCCGCGCGACATGCAGACCAGCCTCGCGCGGCGTCAGCAACGCCGCCGGAACGGCGGTCGGCGGCGCGGCGGATCGGGCGCGGCGCGCTCGATCGCTATCGGGCTCCCGCTCTTCCTGTTCGCTTCCCTGTCGGCCCTGGCCGTCGTCGGCTTCCTGGGGGCCGTGGGTGCCTACGCCTACTTCAGCCAGGGCCTGACCGACCCCCACAGCCTCGACACGCTCGTCTTCAATCAGGTCTCGACGATCTACGACCGGACGGGGACGGTCGTCCTGGCGACCTTCGGGGCCACCCGCCGCGAGGTCGTGACCTACGACCAGCTGCCCGCCGACGTCCAGGACGCCACGACCGCGGTGGAGGACAAGGACTTCTGGACCAACGCCGGCTTCGACCCCCTGGGCATCGTCTCGGCCGGCCTCGACACCCTCAGCGGCGAGGAGCGCGGCGCCTCGACCATCACCCAGCAGCTCGTCCGCCAGCGGCTGCTCGACCAGAGCCTGGTCCAGGACCCCAGCCGCAAGGTGGAGCGGAAGATCAAGGAGATCATCCAGTCGATCCGCCTGACCGAGGCCTATCCGGGCGTGGCCGGCAAGCAGAAGATCCTGACCGCTTACCTCAACCAGAACTTCTACGGCGACAACGATTACGGCATCCTGGCCGCGGCCCAGGACTACTTCGGGGTCAAGACGCTCGACAAGCTGACCCTCGCCCAGGCCGCCATCCTGGCCGCCATCCCCAAGTCGCCGACCGAGTTCGACCTGGTCAAGAACGCCGTGCCCCAGGCCGACGGCACGCTCGTCGTGCCCATGACCACGGCCATCGCCCAGCGCCGCAACTACATCCTCGGGCTCATGGAGGACGGCCGGACCCCGATCAGCAAGGAGGCCTACAGCCGGGCCGACTTCCAGGCGGCCCTGGCCGAGCCGATCGTCATCGCCCCCCGCTCGACGCCCGACTGGAAGGCCCCCCAATTCGTGTGGCAGGTGCGGGCCGAGCTGGCCGACGAGCTGTGCGGCCCCGGCGTGGACACCTGCCCGGCCCTCGAGACGGGCGGCCTGAAGGTCATCACGACGCTCGACTGGAACCTCCAGCAGGACGCCGAGAAGTGGGTCAAGGCGGCGGCCGTGGTGCCCCAGTCGAAGAACCCCAAGGCCACGGCCAAGGCCCTCGGCCTGACCTACCAACCCTGGATGCAGAACCTCGTCGGGTCCGAGCTCCACAACGGGGCCCTGGTGGCCATGGACTACCAGACCGGGGAGGTGCTGGCCTACGTCGGCAGCGCCGACTATTACGCCAAGAACGCCACCAAACAGTTCCAGCCCCAGTTCGACGTGGCCGGCGACGGCCTGCGCCAGCCCGGTTCGGCCTTCAAGCCGTTCAACTACGTGACCGGCATCAACGACAAGACCATGACCGCCTCGACGATGTTCATGGACGTCGTGACGAACTTCGGCACGACCGCCAAGCCCTACACGCCGGTCGACGCCGACCACTACGAGCGCGGCCCGGTGACCCTGGCCAACGCCCTCCGCTTCTCGCTCAACATCCCCGCCGTCAAGGCCCTCTACTTCAACGGCGTCGACCACGTCTTCGACACGGCCCGCAAGCTGGGCCTGCGCTTCCCGGGCAACACGCCCACGGCCGGGCTGTCCCTGACCCTGGGCACGGAGGGCGTGCGGCCGCTGGACATGGTCACGGCCTACTCCAGCCTGGCCGACGCCGGGGGGTACATCGGCAACACGATGATCCTCAGCGTCAAGGGTCCCGGGGGCAACGACCTCATCACACCCTACAAGGCGCCCGCTCCCACGCCCGTCGTCACACCCCAGGCGGCCTTCATCATCGGCAACATCCTGCAGGGCAACACCGATCCCTCGATCAACCCCATCTGGGGCCGCTTCGAGATCAAGGACAGCAAGGGCAAGCGCCGGCCGGCGGCCCTCAAGACGGGCACCAACGACAACACCACGGACCTCAGCGCCTATGGCTTCATCGCTCCGCCCACGAGCAAGGAGCGGGCCGCGGGCCAGTACGCCCTGGCCGTCGGGGTCTGGAACGGCAACAGCGACAATTCGCCGACCAGCTCACCGACGCGGGCCATCTTCTCCTTCGATGCCCCCACCTACGTGTGGCAAGGCTTCCTCCACGACGCCACCAAGGGCTGGGCCATCGACCAGTTCGCGGTCCCGGACGGCGTGACCCAGGCCTCGGTCGACGCGATCAGCGGGCAGAAGCCCGGACCGTTCACGACCAAGACGGTCAAGTACTGGTACATCGACGGCACCGAGCCCAGCCAGGTCGACCAGACCAAGGTCGGCATCGAGGTCGATTCGGCCAGCGATCTGCTGTGGCAGGACGGCTGCGTCGGCCAGCCGGTGACCAAGGGCTTCGTGGACTTCAGCCGGGTCGAGGCCGCGGTGCCCGCCTGGCAGGCCGCCGACCAGGCCTGGGCGGGCCGGGCAGCCAAGGGCGTAGGCGTGGCCGGCGGACCGGAGAGGAACCGGACGATGACCTTCTACGACCCCGGCTTCCACCCCTATGGCAACAACTGGGGCGCGCCCTTCCCACCGACCGAGACCTGTCCCCTGGCGCCCAGCCCCACGCCCACGATCTGCGATCCCTTCGGCCCGGGACAGCAGCCGCCGGGCCAGATCATAGGCCCAGGCCAGCCGGGCGAGCCGGCGCCGAGTCCCACGCCCTGCCCCACCGTGGTCCCGAGCCCCAGCTCCTCCGCCTCGAACTCCCCGGCCCCCACCCGGAGCCACGGTCCACCGGGCGGCCCATAGCCCTGGGCCGGCATTCCTGAGCTTCGCGCTCAGAAGGTGACGATGGTCGCCCCGTCGCCGCCCTCGCCCCGCTCGCCCGGCCGCCAGCCGCTGACCAGGGGGTGGCCCGAGAGCCGCTCCCGCACCGCGTCGCGGAGGGCGCCCGAGCCGTGGCCGTGGATGATCGTGGCCCGGGCCAGGCCCGCCAGGGCGGCCCGATCGAGGTAGGCCTCCAGGCCGTCGAGGGCTTCGTCCACGCGCGCCCCGCGCAGGTCGAGCGAGGACGCCACCGTGGCCGGGCTCCCCGGACCGCGGTCGACGACGACCGGCGGACCCATGCCCGCTCCGCGCCTTCCGCTCGGCGCGGCCGGTCGCGGGACGTCGTCGTCGGGCCGACGCAGCTCGGCCAGCGGCACGGCCACCCGCAGCTGCCCGGCCTCGAGCGTGGCGCGTTCGGCGTCGAGGGCGACGATCCGGCCGGCCCAGCCGGCCTCGGTGCGCGCCGCCTGGCCCACCCGCCAGGCGGCCGCGTCGTCGGCCGCCGTCGACGCGGCCTCCCCTGACCCGTGACCGCCGCCCGATCCGCCTCCAGCCCGGCCCCGCCGCCCGGGCGTCGGGATGGCCGCCAGCCGGGCCTCGAGCCCGGTCTCGAGACGGTCGAGCCGCTCCCCCGTGAGCGTCTCGCGTCCCAGTGCGGCCCGCGCGCCCCGGATCTCCTCCCGCAGTGCGGCCAGGGCCCGCTCGGCCTCCACGCGGGCGCTCATGAAGGCGTCGTCCCGCTCGCGGCGGGCCCGGGCCCGCTCGACGGCCGCAGCCTGGCGGCTGGCCTCGGCCCGGGCCTCGGTCTCACGGGCCCGTTCGACGGCCGCGGCGGCCGTCTCCTGAGCGGCCTTGATCGAAGCCAGGGTCTGCTCGAACTCCTGTTGGGAGCGGGAGAGGCGCGAGCGGGCGTCGGCCACCAGCTCGGGCGGCAGGCCCAGGCGTTCGGCGATGGCGAAGGCCTGGCTGCTGCCCGGCAGACCGATCGTCAGGCGATAGGTCGGGCTCAGCGTCTCGAGGTCGAACTCGACGGAAGCGTTACGCGCCTCGGGGGTGTTGTGGGCGTAGGTCTTCAGCTCTGCATAGTGGGTCGTGGCGGCGACCAGCGCCCCTGCCCTGAGGAAGTGGTCCAGGAGGGCCTGGGCCAGGGCCGAGCCCTCGGTCGGGTCGGTGCCCGCCCCTAGCTCGTCGAGGAGGACGAGGCAGCCCGGGGCGGCGGCCTCGACGATGCGGACGATGGACCGCAGATGGCCGCTGAAGGTCGAGAGCGACTGGGCCACCGACTGCTCGTCGCCGATGTCGGCGAAGACGTCGCGGAAGACCGGCAGGCGGCTGCCGGTCGCGGCGGGCACGTGGAGGCCGGCCTGATGCATGAGGGCCAGCAGGCCGATGGTCCGCAGGGCGACCGTCTTGCCGCCCGTGTTGGGCCCGGTGACCACGAGGGCCCGATAGCCGTCTCCGAGGCGGATGTCGATGGGCACGACCCGCCCGCTGAGGCCGGGGTGGCGGGCCGAGAGGAGGATGACCTCCGGCTGCTCGGCCGTCTCGGCCCGGACGGCGTCGAGCTCGGCCGCCAGGCGGGCCTTGGCCGCCCACAGGTCGAAGTCGCCGAGAGCCGCCAGGGTCGAGCGCAGCTGCTGGGCCTGGGTCGCCACGAGGCCGGAGAGCTCGTCGAGGATGCGCTCCTCCTCTACCTCGACGGCCAGTTGGGCCTCGCGCCAGGCGTTGCCCAGCTCGACCGCCAAAAGCGGCTCGACGAAGAGGGTCTGGCCACTGCCCGACTGGTCGTGGACGATGCCCCGGACCCGGCTGCGGGCCTCGGCCCGCACGGGGACCACGTAGCGGCCGCCACGCAAGGTCACGATCGGCTCCTGGAGCGCGCCGCCCACCTCGGCCGAGTGGACCAGCTGGTCGAGGCGGGTCCGCAAGCGCTCGTAGGTCAGGCGGACCTGGCGGCGCAGGCCGCCCAGGGCCGGCGAGGCGGAGTCGAGCAGCTCGCCGGCCGCGTCGAGGCTCTGCTCCAATCGGCCGCGAAGCACGGGCAGGGGCGCGATCGCCCGGCTCAGGTCGTGCAACAACGGCCGCCGCTCGGCGTTGAGAGCCTCGGCCAGGCGGGCCCCGGCCACGAGGGTCGCCTGGATGCCCAGCAGCTGGTCGATCTCGAGCCGCCCGCCTCGGTCGGCCCGCTCGACGGCCGGCCCGATGTCCACGGCCGTGCCGATGCCAACCCCCGGGTGGGCGGCCAGGAAGGCCCGTGCCTCGTCCGTCTGGCTCAGGCCGCGGGCCACGATGACGGGATCGGCGCTGGGCTCGAGGGCCTCGGCCAGGCGACGCGAGACGGGGAACCCCGTGGCCGCCGCCAGCCGCTCCCGGACCAGGGTGAACTCGAGCAGGGCCTGCGAACGGGCATCCATCAGCGATCGTCCAGCGAGCGTCCGTGAGCGTCGCCGGCCGCGTCGGACAGGCCTAGCGGGAAGTCCTGCGGCGAGGTGCCGCGAGGGAAGGGCCGCGAGAGGCCAAGGCTGCCGGGCAGGCCGAAGCGCCACGGCCGGAGGGCCCATTCGGGTTCCATCCTGCCCATCCCGATGCGCGGCCCGACGAGCAGGCCGGCGGCCCGCGCCAGGGCCAGGGCCGCGGGCCCCGGATGACCGATCCACAGCGGGCCGGGTCGGGCCAGGTCCGTGCCATCGAGGGTCCGGTCGATGGCCAGGGCCTGGCTGAGACGCGCCGGTCCGGCGCCCAGGGCAGCCTCAGGATCGCGGGCCGCGGCCAGCGGCCCGCGACGGGCCCGGGCTGACGGCCCGCCCCGGCGCACCTCGATGCCCCGCAGGAGCACCGCGCCCGGGGTCCCCGTCCCCTCCGAGACGACGTTGAGCAGGTAGTGCATCCCATAGACGAGGTAGACGTAGGCGTGGCCGGGCGGCCCGAACATGACCGCGTTGCGGCTGGTCCGGCCGAAGCGGGCGTGGCTGGCCTGGTCCTGGGGCCCGTCGTAGGCCTCGGTCTCGACGATCGGCCCTCCGCTCAGGCTCCCGTCGACCTCGCGGCGCAGGAGCCAGAGGCCCAGCAGGTCGACCGCCAGGTCCAGCGACGAGCGATCGTAGAAGGCCCGCGCCAAGGGCTCCAGGGGGAGCGGGCCCTCGAGCGGGTACTGTTCGGCCGTCGCCTCAGGAACCGGCCAGGGCGGACAGGCCGGCCGGCACGAAGGGTCCCAGGATGGCCAGCAGGCCGGGCATGAGCCCGTTGCGCAGCCCGCCGGCGATGACCGAGTCCTTGAAGAGGTCGAAGGTGCTCGTGAAGACGGCCACGGTGTTCGTGCCGCTGGCCGTCTGGTGGCGGTAGAAGGTGTCGAGGATGAAGAGGATACAGGCCGCCTCCACGATGACCAGACAGAGGGACAGCACGGCGCCCAGGAACTCATCGGCGAACTGGCGCCCGGCGAGGACCGGCACGTGCTTGTAGGTGAACTGAGCGATGAGGTTGCCGCCGACGAGCAGGATGAGGAAGACGAGGGCGAAGGCCAGCATGTTCGTGTAGTCGGGCACGAACTGGGTCCAGTACTGCTGCAGGAAGGCGCCTACCGGCTCGCGCAGGCTGAGGGCCAGGGCGAAGGAGATGAACCAGATGAGGACGCCCAGCAGCTGCCGGATGAGGCCCTGGAGGTAGCCCACGACGAATGCCGCCAGGAAGATGAGCACGAGCAGGAGGTCGCCCACCGTCAGGCTGCGGATCGTTTCCGCCAGGTCCATCGCTCCTCCAAGGGCTGTCGAGGGGCTGGGCCGGTCCCAGCATCGCGCTAGGGTACCAGCGCCGTCGAAGCGCTCACAAGGGAACCGCTGGTCCCCCCGAACCCCCCATCGGTGCCGTGTCCGCGATCGAGTGGCCTGGCTCAGGTGCGCCGGCGAGCGCCCAGGCGCTGGGCCAGGGCAGCCACGATGCGCTCGAGGAGGGCCTCGACCTCCTCGTCCGTCAAGGTCCGGTCGTCGGCCTGGAGGCGGAGCCGGTAGGCCAGGCTGACATCACCATCGGCCAGGGGGGCGCCGACGTAGCGGTCGAAGAGGCGGACCTCGCGCAGGAGCGGCCCGCCCTCCTCACGGAGGATGGCTTCGACCTCGCCGGCCGCCCGGCCCGCGGGCACGACCACGGCGAGGTCCCGCTCCACCGATGGCACGTGGGCCAGGGGCCCGACCCGGCGCTGGACCGGCAGCAGCGCGGCCAGCGGCTCGAGGGCCACGAGGGCCACTGCTGCTCGCTCGGTCCGGACCTCGCACGCGGCCAGGTAGCGCGGGTCGAGCTCGGCGACCCGCCCCAGCTGCACGATGCCCCGGGGGCCCTCCGCCGCGACGATCGCGGTGCGCCCGGGATGCTCCACCCCCGCCTGGGGCTCGCCGGCCACGAATCGCAGCCGCGGACCGTGAAGCCGGTCCACGAGCCAGGCCAGGAGGCCCTTGGCATCGCCGAGGTCGGCCGTCCGGGCAGCCTGGTCCCAGGCCTGGGCCACCCGGTCCCCGGCCAGGAGCAGGCCCAGCCAGGGCGCCTCCCTGGGGCCGGCCGCATCGAAGCGATGGAGCTGGCCGAGCTCGAAGAGGGCTACGTCGGGCCGGCGCTGCCGTTCGGACAGGCCCAGCGCACCGACGAGGCCGGGCAGGAGGGAGCGGCGCAGCTCGGAACGGTCGACGGAGATCGGGTTGCTGACCCGGACCGTGGCCGGGTCGCCGAGGGCTAGGCCCAGGCGGGCGTGGTCGTCAGGGCCGATGAGGGCATACGTGACCGCCTCGGCCAGGCCGGCCCCCGAGAGGAGGTCGCGGATCGTGTCCGCCAGGCGGCGCGGGTCGGATCGGTAGGCCGGCATCGGCGTCTCCGGCAGCCGGCCGCTCAGCCGCTCGTAGCCGAAGACGCGCGCCACCTCCTCGGCGATGTCAGCCTCCACGGCCAGGTCCCGGCGATGGCTGGGCACGATGGCCACCAGGGCCTCGGAGGCGTCCGCGCCGAGGGCATGGGGTGCCAGGCCGGCGGCCACAGGGACGGCGTCGCCCGCGACGGCCGGCTCGGTGGCCACCTCGACCCGGGCCAGGAGGTCCGCCTGTTCGTCGGCCGGCAGGTCCACCCCCAGCAGCCGCCGGACGCGGGCGGGGCGGAAGGGCAGGCGTTGGAGGGGCGGCAGGGGCGGTCCCACCTCGACCGCGCCGCGGGCCGCGCGGCCGTCGGCCCAGGCGGCCAGCAGCTGGGCCGTGCGGTCCGCCCCCAAGCGCGCGAGGCGCGGCTCCTGGCCCTTCTCGAAGCGCAGGCTGGCCTCGCTGCGGAGGCCCGTCCGCTGCACCGTCCGGCGGATGGTCAGCGGGTCGAAGATGGCCGACTCGATGATGACGCTCGTGGTGGCCTCGCCGATCTCGCTCTCGGCCCCGCCCATGACCCCGGCCAGGGCCAGCGGGCCAGCCGGGTGGGCGATGACCAGGTCGTCCGGACCGAGCCGCCGCCGGACGTGGTCGAGCGTCTCGAGCTCCTCCCCGGCCCGAGCTCGACGGACGACGATGCGGCCCTCGTGGACCGCCGCCGCGTCGAAGGTGTGGATGGGTTTGCCCAGCTCGAGCATGACGTAGTTCGAGGCATCGACGACGTTGCTCACCGGGCGCATCCCGGCCGCCGTCAGGCGCAGCTGGACCTGCAGCGGTGCCGGTCCCAGGCGCACGCCATCGATGTAACGTCCGGCGAAGCGGGGGCACAGCTCAGGGGCCTCGACGACGACGTGGAGATGGTCGGCCGTGGCCTGCTCGGACTCTGGCACCTCGATGGTCGGTGGCCTGAGCCGGGCCCCCGTGGCCGCGGACACCTCACGGGCCAGGCCCACCAGGGACAGGGCGTCGCCGCGGTTGGGCTTGACGTCCACGTCGAGGACGACGTCGCCCAGCAGCTCGGCCAGGGGCCGGCCCAGGGGGGCGTCGGGCGGGAGGATGAGGATGCCGTCGGCGTCGGCCGTCAGGCCGAGCTCGTCGCCCGAGCAGAGCATCCCGTCGCTGACCACGCCCATCTTGGGCGCGCGTTCGATGCGCCGGCCGCCCGGCAGCACGGCCCCCGGAAGGGCCACCGGGATGCGCTGGCCCGCGGCGATGTTCGTGGCCCCGCAGACGATCTCGCGCTCCAGCCCGCCGGGCTCGACCCGCACGCGAGTCAGGGAGAGCCGGTCGGCGTTGGGATGGGGCTTCACTTCGAGGAGCTCGCCGATGACGACCTCCTGCCAGTCGGCCCCGATGCGCTCGATGCCCTGGACCTCCATGCCCAGCAAGGTCAGGCGTTCGGCCAGGGCCTCCGGGCTGAGCTCCAGGTCGACGTAGTCGGCCAGCCAGGAGAGCGGCACGCGCATCAGAACTGCTCCAGGAAGCGCGGGTCGTCCTCGAGGAAGACGCGTAGGTCGGTGATGCCGTAGCGGAGCATGGCGATGCGGTCGGTGCCCATGCCGAAGGCGAAACCCTGATAGCGCTCGGGGTCCAGGCCGCCGTTGTGGAGGACGACGGGATGGACCATGCCGGCTCCCAGGATCGTCATCCAGCCCAGCCGCTTACAGGCCGGGCAGCCGCGTCCGCCGCAGACGAGGCACTCCACATCGAAGGCCACGGAGGGTTCGGTGAAGGGGTAGTAGCCGGGCCGGAAGCGGGTCCGCTTGTCGGCCCCGAAGAGGGCCCCGGCGAACGCCTCCAGGAGGCCCCGCAGGTGGGCCATGGTCGTCCCCTCGTCGACCATCAGGCCCTCCATCTGGAAGAATTCGAAGCCGTGGCTGGCATCCACCGCCTCGTGGCGGAAGCAGCGCCCCGGCATGAGGGCCCGGATGGGCGGCGGGCCGGAGCGCATGACCCGGATCTGGACGGGCGAGGTGTGGGTCCGCAACAGGAGCCGTCCTCGCTCGGGGTCCGCCGGGGCGTCGACGTAGAGGGTGTCCCACAGGTCCCGGGCGGGATGGTCGGGCGGGATGTTGAGGGCCTCGAAGTTGAGGGCGTCGGTCTCGACCTCGGGGCCTTCGGCCACCACGAAGCCGAACTGGCCGAGGATGCGGGCGATCTCGCGGTTGGTCTCGATGAGCGGGTGGAGCGAGCCGCGCGGCAGCGGCCGGCCGGGCAGGCTGACGTCGATCCGCTCGGCCGCCAGGCGGTTGGTGAGGGCCTCGCCGGCGAGGGCCGCCCGCCGTTCGTCGAGGGCCGCCGCCACAGCGTCGCGCACGGCGTTGGCCAGGGCGCCGACCCGGGGCCGGTCCCCGGCCGGGAGCGCCCCGATGCCCTTCATGATGCCGGTCAGGGCGCCGGACTTGCGGCCCATCACCTCGGCCTCGACCTGCTCCAGGGCGGCCACGTCAGGGGCCGCAGCGATGGCCGTCAGGGTGCGGTCGCGGAGGGCGTCGAGGTCGGCGGAGATCGAGGCCAGATCCATGGTCAGGCCTCGGATCAGGAGGGCTTGGCGACCTCGGCGATGCGGGCGAAGGTCGCCGCATCGCGCACGGCGATGTCGGCCAGGACCTTCCGATCGAGGGCCACGCCGGCGGCCTTGAGGCCCGCGATGAGTGTGCCGTAGGTGAGCCCGTTCTGGCGGGCGGCCGCGTTCAGGCGCACGACCCACAGGGCTCGCATCTGACGCTTGCGCTGCTTGCGCCCCACGTAGCTGTAGGCCATGGCGTGCAGAAGCGCCTCGCGGGCCGGCTTGACCAACCGGGAGCGGGTCCCCTTGCGGCCCTCTGCCGCCTTGAGGAGGCGCTTGTGTCGATGGTGGGCGGTGACGCCACGCTTGACGCGTGCCATGGTCGGTGCTCGCTCCTAGAGGTAGGGCAGGAGCCGGCGGATCTGCTCGGCGTGGACGGGATCGAGGCCGGCGACGCCGGCGTAGCGGCGGGTGCGGCGCGAGGACTTGATGTCGAGGTGGTGGCCCCGCCAGGCCTTGTTGCGGACGACCTTGCCGCTGCCGGTGACGCGGAAGCGCTTCGAGGCGGCCTTGTGGGACTTGATCTTGGGCACTACTGATCTCCTGACGCCGAGGCGGTGGCGGTGGCGGGGGTGGCGGCCTTGGCTTCGGGCGCAGGTGCCTTGGCTTCGGGCGCAGGTGCCTTGGCTTCGGGCGCCGGCGCCTTGGCCTCGGGCGCAGGTCCCGTGGCCTCGGGCGCCGGCGCCTTGGCCTCGGGCCCAGGGCCATCGGTAGCGGCCTCGCCGGCCGGCCGGGCGTCCGCGGGACGCGCGCCATCGACCTTCGGCTTGTGCAGCGAGGTGATGACGATCGACATCGACTTGCCCTCGAGCAGCGGCTGGCGTTCGACCGTGCCGTGCTCCTTGACCTGGTCCGCGAAGCGCATCAGCAGGTCGCGGCCCAGATATGCGTGCGTCAACTCCCGACCGCGGAAGCGGCAGGAGACCTTGATCCGGTCGCCGGCCTCCAGGAACTGGATAGCCCGGCGGACCTTCGTCTCGAAGTCACCGACCCCGATCTTGGGTGAGAGGCGGACCTCTTTGAACTCGACCGAGCGCTGGTGGCGGCGCGCCTCCTTCTCCCGACGGGCCTGCTCGTACTTGAACTGGCCGTAGTCGAGGAAACGCACCACCGGCGGGGCAGCCATCGGAGCCACCTCGACGAGGTCGAGCCCGCGATCCTGCGCGACTCGGAGGGCCTCATGCGTGGGCAGGACCCCCAACTGAGTCCCTTCCTCATCCACGACCCGCACTTGCGGGACGCGGATCATCTCGTTGATGCGCAGGTCTTTGCTCAGGCTCGTTCCTCTCGGTGCGGTCGTGGCGGCCGGGACGCGGCGCGCGGCGATGCCGCTCGCCCCGGCGACCCGGCGGACTATAGCACCTCCCTCTGGGACCGGGCAACGGCCGTCCATCGGGTCCGCCCGCGGTGCGGCCTGGCACCGCTGGTCGGCTGAGGGACGCGGGGGGCTCGGCTACGATGCCGGGGTGAGCGGCCCGAGCGATGTCTGATCGCGCCGGGCGGCTGACGCTGACCGTGGGGGCGCTCATCGTCCTGCTCGGAGCGCTGGCCG
Source organism: Candidatus Limnocylindrales bacterium (assembly GCA_036278755.1). Classification (GTDB taxonomy): domain Bacteria; phylum Chloroflexota; class Limnocylindria; order Limnocylindrales; family CSP1-4; genus DASUKL01. Next base: position 34,056 of record DASUKL010000131.1, read on the forward strand.
CCCTGCTCCTGGGCCCGCGCCTGGGCGGTGCGCTCCGCGGCCCGGACCAGCACTCTGCCAGCGGCCTCGATGTGGCCGGCGATTGGCAGCCCGTGGCCTGGTCGCCCGACGGCCAGCGGCTGCTCGTGGGCGGGAGCGAGGGGCTGGCCCTCGTCGGTCGCGGCACGGCGCCGCCCAGCCTGGCCGGTGTCACGGCCGCGGCATGGCGACCCGGGGCTGGCCACGAGCTCGGCGTCATCCGGCCCGCCAGCCCATCGGCCGCCCGGGCCAGCCTCGAGGTCATCGACGATGCGGGCGACACGCCGGCCATCCCCCTGTCCGGCGACGGGCAGATCGGCCTGGCCTGGTCGAGCGACGGCGATTCCTGGCTCACCTGGGGACCGAACGGGCCGCTTATCGGCCGCCTCGGCGCGGGCCGCAGCGTGGCTCTGCCCGGCCTGGGCGAGCCGCTGGCCGTCAGCCCTGACGGGCGGTTGGTGGCCGGGCGCGATCGCGTCTCCGGGGCGGTCGTGCTGGCCAGCGCCAACGGCCTCTCGCGGCGGATCCTGCCTGGCGCGACCGTGACCGCCGACGGCGCCCTCGGCTTCTCGCCCGACGGGATCTGGCTGGCCGTCGGTGACGCCGAGCACGGCCTGCGGATCGCCCCGGTCGACGGTCAGGCGCCGCCCACCCTGGTGGCCGTGGCAGCCGATCCGGCCTCCGTGGCCTGGGCCCCGGCCGGCGAGCGGCTCGTGGCCCTGCGCACGGGCCAGCCCGCGAGCGGGGCCATCCTGGTCTCGGTCCGGAGCGACGGCATCGCGGTCCAGCCCCTCGGTCCAGCCGCCGCGGTAGCCTGGGCGGTGGATGGCGGGACGATCGTCGTCCTCACCCCGGACGGGCAGGTGCGGGCGGTCGCGGCCCTGGCCGGCGGGCCGAGCGCCAGCCCAGGCATCTCCGTCCTGGCCACCGATGCCGTGCCCGGCTGCACGCCCCGACGGTCGGCCTCCGGGGTCCTGGCCTACTGCGCGGCCGGCCGGCTGCGGGTGGTCGGGCCCTGAATCTTCGGGGCCCTGGGGGTTCGGGGGCCTGGTGGGTTCGGGCCCTGCTCGGGCTCCGGCTCAATCCGGGTGGCGGGCAGCCGACTCGGCGGCCAGGCGGTCGGCCAGGGCCTCCCAGGCCTCGGGGGTCTGCTGCTCCCCGGCCCGGGTCCGCGGCGCCGCCGTCCGGGCCTCGACCTCGCGATCGCCGAGGACCAGCATGTAGGGCACCTTCTGGCCCTGGGCGGCCCGGATCTTGGCCTGCATCCGGTCATCCGAGGCGTCGACCTCGACCCGCAGGCCCCGGGCCCGCAGCACGGCCGCCAGCTCGCGGGCCGGCTCGACGTGCCGGTCGGCGATGGGCACGATGACCGCCTGGAGCGGGGCGCACCACATCGGCAGCGCACCGGCCGTGTGCTCGAGCAGCACGCCGATGAACCGCTCCAGCGAGCCATAGAGGGCCCGATGGATGGCCACCGGGCGGACCTGGGCCCCGTGCTCGTCGACGTAGGTCAGGTCGAAGCGCTCGGGCAGCATGACGAGGTCGATCTGGAAGGTGGCCATCTGCCACTCGCGGCCCAGTGCGTCGTCGATGTAGAGATCGATCTTGGGGGCGTAGAAGGTCCCGTCACCGGGCTTGATGCGGAACGGCACGCCGGCCCGCTCGAGCGCCTCACGGATGAGGCCCTCAGCCTGCTCCCACAGCCGTGGGTCGCCGATGGCCTTGGCCGGCTTGGTGGCGAATGTGTAGCGGGGCACGAAGCCGAACCAGCTGTAGGCCTCGGTGGTCATGGCGAAGAGGTCGGCCAGCTCGTCGGCCAGCTGATCGGGCCGGACGTAAATGTGGGCGTCGTCCTGGACGAAGGCTCGCACCCGGGTCAGCCCCGAGAGGGTGCCGGAGCGCTCGTTGCGGTGCAGGCGCCCGTATTCGGCGTAGCGCAGCGGCAGGTCGCGGTAGGAGCGGACCTTGCTGCGATAGATGAAGGTGCTCTCGGGGCAGTTCATGGGCTTGAGGCTGAAGGTCTGGCC
>DASUKL010000132.1:0-7007 GCA_036278755.1 Candidatus Limnocylindrales bacterium
GTCAAGGGCCTCGGCCCGATCGGGCACGACGAAGATGCGCGCCGGGTCCAGGCCCGCGTACTTGAGTCGGTTGGCGACCTCGTCCGACCGCAGCCCGGACACCGTGGCCCGCTCGATGCTCCCCACCGCACCCTCCAGCTCGACGTCCCAGAGCCAGGCGAAGTCCTCGCCGTCGACGAGGGTGTTGCTGTAGGCGATGAGCAGCTGGCGCGGCTCGCCTTCCGTGGCCAGGGCCCGGAGGGTCGTGTTGAACGACGTCGGGTTCTTGGCGAAGGCCAGGATGATCTGCCGTTCCCCGGCCTGGATGCGCTCCAGCCGACCGAAGGCCGGCCCGACCTCCCGCAGCGCCGCCGCTGCGTCCTCCAGCCCGACGCCCAGGCCGACGGCGATCCCGACCGCCGCCGCCGCGTCATAGGCGATGTGCACGCCCGATTGAGGGATCGTCAGCTCCAACGGTCCGGCCGGCGTGCGCAGTCGGAGCCACGTCTCGTCGAGGCCGCGCACCTCGAGGTCGGTCACGGCCACGTCGAGCGGCGGGCGGGCGAAGCCGCAGGCCGGACAGTGGTAGGCCCCCATGTGGGAGAGGTAGATGCGGTCGTAGACGAGGTCGGCCCGGCAGTCCGGGCAGCGGATCGAGTCGGCGGCCCGGGTGATGCGGTCCGTGTCGTGGTTCAGCTCGCAGCCGAACGTCAGGCGCTGGCGCCCGTCCTCCACGCTCAGCCGGCCGACCAGCGGATCGTCGGCGTTGACGACCAGGGTGGCCCCCTCGGGCAGCCCGCCGGCCGCCGCCTCGAAGGCGTCGGCGATGGCATACAGCTCGCCGAAGCGGTCCAGCTGGTCGCGGAAGAGGTCGGTCACCAGGAGCACCCGGGGCCCGACTTCAGGCGCTACGGCGGCCAGGGCGCCCTCGTCGACCTCGGCCACGACGACGCCGTCGGGGATCCGGCCGCGCAGGTCGGCCGCCCCCACGGCCAGGCTGGTCACGCCCTGGACGAGATTGGCCCCGGCCCGGTTGTGGTGGGCCGTCAGGCCCGCCCCACGGAGGATGGCGGCCGCGAAACGGGCCGTGGTGGTCTTGCCGTTGCTGCCCGTGATGACCACGACCGGCAGGCCACGGCGACCCACCAGGGCCTCGAGGATCGTGGGGTCGAACCGGCGGGCGACGAGGCCGGGCAGACTCTGGCCGCCGCCGCGGCCGGTCAGGCGCGAGGCCGCCGCAGCGGACTTGCCGGCCACCAGCGCGACGAAGCGGCGGGGCGTGAGCGGCGGGGCCGGGCGGGGCTTCGGCAGGGACGGGGCGGACACCGGGCAGAGGATACCAGCGGGCCGAACGGGCCTCGGCTGACGGCTCGGTCCGCGACGTCGGTCAGCGCTCGGTCTGGGGCCTCGGCGCTCGACACGGCGAACGATCTGATCCGTGCGGCGAGCGATACTATGGCCGCTGGTGGCACAGGGGCACAGCCGGAAAGGAGCTCCCAGCCAAACGCGTCTCCTCATCGCGCAGGCACCCCGGCCGCTCGATGGCGAACTGGTCATCCCGGTCTCGAAGTACCACGCTCACCGCGCTCTGATCCTCGGCTCCCTGGCGGCCGGTCGCAGCCGCATCGAAGGCGTCTCGGACGCCCGCCACGTGGCCTTCACCCTGGCCGCCCTGCGCGGCCTGGGCACGCGCATCGACGCCGAAGCCGGCGCCCTGACCGTCCACGGCGGGCCCTACCACCCCGGCAGCGAGCGCATCTCCTTCGGCAGCTCGGGCTCGACCTTCTACTTCCTGACCGGTCTGGCCGCCCTGGCCGACCGCCCGCTGACCTTCGAGGGCCAGCGCTACCTCCGCCGCAGACCCGTAGGCGCGCTCCTCCAAGCCCTGCGCGCCCTCGGCGTGCGGCTCGAGGCGAGCGATGGCGAGCACCTGCCGATCACCGTCTGGCCCGGCCAGCCGCGCGGCGGGCAGGTGCGTATCGCCGGCACACTCTCGCAGTGGATCAGCGGCCTGCTCCTGCTGGCCCCCTTCACCCGCGACGGCGCTCGCATCGATATCGACGGCGAACTCAACGAACGCACCTACCTCCGCCTGACCGTGCGCATGATGGCCCGCTTCGGGCTCCACGTCCGCGTCGCTCCCGACGAACGGACCTACGAGATCGACCCCGGCCAGCGCATCCATCCCGCCGACCTGACCCTGCCCCCGGACGTGGGCTCGGCCGCCTTCGGCCTGGCCGCCGCGGCCCTCCACCCCAGCGACGTCCGATTCCTGGGCCTGACCCGTGAGGCGGACCATCCCGAGGGCGCGCTGTACGACGTCCTGGAGCGGATGGGCGTGCCGCTCACCTTCGACGAGCCGCACCGCCAGGCCACGATCCGTCAGGATCGGCCGGGCCTCGTGGGCACGGAGGTGGACATGCGGGAGCTGCCGGACATGCTGCCGATCCTCTCCGTCCTGGGCGCCTTCGCCGCCGGCCAGACCCGCCTCCGCAACGTGGCCCACGTGCGGCTCAAGGAGTCGGATCGGGTGGCCTCCATGCTCCAACTCGGCCGCATGGGCGCCCGGGTCCGCGAGGAGGGTGACGACCTCGTCCTCGATGGCGTCGCCGGGCTCGAAGGCCGGGCCCTGGCCTCCCATAACGACCACCGCGTGCTCATGGCCCTGGCCGTGGCCGGCTCGCGGGCTCGCGGCACGACCAGCATCTCCTACCCCCACGCCTATCGCCTCTCGTACCCCACCTTCCTCGAGGCCATGACCTCGATCGGCATCCCCATGACCGTCGGCCCTGCCCCGCGACGCTCGCCCCGCCGCCCCCGCAGGCCGGAGTTGCTGACCGATCGCCTCCTCCAGCTGGCCCACGATGAGCCCGGTGGACGGGCTTTGGTCGAGGTCGGCGCCGCCGGCGACCGGGCCTTGACCTGGTCCGAGCTGGCCAGCGCCGTCGACCGCGCCGCGGCGCTGCTCATCGAGCTCGGCGTCCGCCCGGGGGAGCGGGTCTGCCTCCAGCTGCCGAACTGGGCCGAGTTCGTCGTGATCTGCCTGGCCACCCTGCGGGTGGGCGCCATCTGCTGCCCGCTGATGCCCTTCTTCCGCGAGCGCGAGGTGGGCTACATCCTCCGCCACACCGGCGCCCGCATCCTCTTCGTCCCAGCCCGCTTCCGGGGTCGGGACTACCCCGAGATGGTGCAGAACCTGGGCGTGGGGGCCATGCCCCTCAGCCACGTCGTCATCGTCCGCGCGCGGGAGGGTCTGGCCGAGGCCGACGCGGAGGCTTCGGGCGATGGCCACGGCCGTGGCCTGCGGTTCGTCATCCGCAACCCTTCCGGCCCGCGCTGGCACGACTACGAGTCCGCCGTGGAGGGGGTGACCGTGGACCAGGAGGCGCTGGCCCTCATGCGCCCCGGGCCCAGCGCCTTCGCCCAGCTCCTCTTCACCTCTGGTACCTCCGGCGAGCCCAAGGGCGTGCTCCACCACCACGCTGTCCTCGAGCAGGCCGTGGAGATGCACATCCGCCACTTCGGTCTGACCGCGGAGGACGCGGTCCACGTGCCCTCACCGCTGGCCCACCAGACCGGCTTCCTGTATGGCATGTGGCTGGCCATCCGGATGGGCGCCCCGCAGATCCTCCAGCCGACCTGGGACCCGGCCGTCGCCATCCGGGCCCTGACCGCCTGGGATGGGGCCTTCGTCCAGGCCGCGACACCCTTCCTGGCCGATCTCGTCGCGGCCGTGGAGGCCGGGGCGCCGGCCCCGCCGCGCCTGCGCATCTTCGTGGCCGCCGGAGCGGCCGTGCCGCGGGCCCTGGCGACCCGCGCCACGGATCTCCTGGGGGCCACGGTCTGCGGCGGCTGGGGCACCACCGAGTCCTGCATGGGCACCTCGGGCCGGCCGGGCGACCCACCGCAGAAGGCCTGGGGCACCGACGGCCGTCCGCTGGAGGGCGTCGGGGTCCGCGTCGTCGACGGCGAGGGGATGGCGCTGCCGGCCGGCAGCGAGGGCGAGTTCGAGATCCGCAGCCCGCTGATGTTCGCCGGCTACCTGGGCCATCCCGAGTGGACCGAAGCGTCCTACACGCCCGACGGCTGGTTCCGCACCGGGGACCTGGCGACCATCGACGAGGACGGCTACGTCCGTATCACCGGCCGGGTCAAGGACCTCATCAACCGCGGCGGAGAGAAGATCCCCGTGGCCGAGATCGAGCAGCTGCTGTACGAGCATCCCGACGTGACCGAGGCGGCCATCGTGGCCATGCCCGATGCGCGCCTCGGCGAGCGGGCCTGCGCCTTCGTCTGTCTGCGCCCGGGAGGCCACCTCAGCTTCAGCGCCATGCAGCGTTTCCTCGACGGCCACCGGGTGGCCCGCCAGTACTGGCCCGAGCGGCTGGCCGTGGTTGAGGCCCTGCCGCACACGCCCTCGGGCAAGATCCAGAAGTTCCTCCTCCGCGAGGAGGCACGCCACATCGCGGATGGGGCGGCGCCCTCGCGGAGGCCCGGCCAGGCGGCCAACGCGGCGACGTCGCGGTGAGCCCCGCCTGCGGCGGAGGGGAGGCGAGCGCTGACGGCCAGACTGCCTCCCACGACCCGACCCCCGATGGCCCGCCTGCCTTCGATGAGGTCGCCTTCGCGGCCCTGAAGGCGGAGGTCGAGGCCTGGGTGGCCGGGCCCGGCGAGGCCTGGGCGGAGCGGATCGAGCGTGAGCGTTCGGTGCCCCCCGAGCTCTGGAGCGAGCTCCGCGAACGCGGCTACCTGCGCCTGGCCGCGCCCCAGGCCTACGGCGGCCAGGGCCTGCCCTTCAGCCGCTATCTGGAGCTCATGGAGCTCTTCGCCATGTCCCACGCCTCGGTGCGGATGATCGTCCACGTCGTCAACGGCATCTGGCGGGCCATCGACCTGCTGGCCACGGACGAGCAGCGGGCACGCTTCGTGCTGCCCCAGGTGAGCGGCGACCTGCGCGTCGCGTTCACCCTGACCGAGCCCACGGCCGGGACCGGGGCGGACCTGCGCTGTGCCGTCGAGCGCCACGGCGACACCTACGAGCTCTCCGGGCAGAAGCACCTCATCACCTTCGGCCTGACCGCGGACCGACTCCTCCTCTTCGCCCGCCTGGCCGGCACCCGCGGCGCGGAGGGCACCGTGGCCCTCATGGTCGATCGCCACGCACCGGGGACCGAGGCCCGGCCTATGGACGAGTCGCTGGGCGTGCGCGGCACGGACCACGCCCACTTCGTCTTCCGCCGCACGCCGGTCCCGGTGGCCGATCGGCTGGGGGCCGAGGGCGACGGCCTGCGGGTGGCCTTCGGGGGCTTCCTGACCCCCAGCCGCATCTCGGTGGCCATGAGCTGCGTGGGGCTGGCCCGCCGGGCCCAGGAGCTGGCCCTGGCCCACGCCCGCCAGCGGCGGACCTTCGGCAAGTACCTCGCCGAGCGGCAGGCCATCGCCTGGATGCTGGCCGAGAACGCGACCGACATCGAAGCCGCCCGCCAGCTCGTCTTCCACGCCGCGCGGACCTGGGAGGGACGCTCCCCGGAGGACCCCGAGGCGGACGGACGGGCGGCCGTGGCGGCCTCCATGGCCAAGCTCTTCGGGACCGACATGCTCCAGCGCGTCACCGACCGGGCCCTCCAGGTCCACGGCGGCATCGGCTACTTCGCGCCTAACCCCATCGAGCGGGTCTATCGTGATGCCCGGGCCCAGCGCTTCGAGGAAGGGACCGTGGAGATCCAGAAGCAGGTCATCGCCCGGGCGCTCATCGGTCGCCTCGACCCGGTCGAGGAGGCTTGATGGCGGAGGCCGCGGCAGGGCGCCGGTTCGAGGGCCGCGTGGCCCTCATCAGCGGCAGCTCGCGGGGCATCGGGCGGGCCTTGGCCTTGGGCCTGGCTCGGGGCGGGGCTTCGGTCGTCGTGAACTACAAGCGCAACGCCGATCTGGCGGCCGAGGTCGTCGAGGCGGTCGAGGCCGCCGGCGGCCAGGCCATCAGCGTCCAGGCCGACGTCGAACAGCCGGAGGGGGTAGAGGCCCTCTTCGATGCCGCGGCCCAGCGCTTCGAGCGGGTCGACGTCTTCGTCTCCAACGCCGCCGCCAGCGCCTTCAAGAACATCCTCGATGTGACCGTCAACAACCTCGATCGGACCTTCGATCTCAACGTCCGGGCCTTCGTCCTGGGCGCCCAGCGAGCGGTCCGGCTCATGCCCGACGGTGGGCGCATCCTGGCCCTGACGAGCTATGGCAGCCTGCGGGCCTACCCGACCTACGCCAACCTCGGCGCGGCCAAGGCGGCCATCGAGGCCTGGGTCCGCTACATGGCTGCCGAGTTCGGCCCGCGGGGCATCACCGTCAACGCCGTCAGCGGCGGCATCATCGAGACCGACTCGTCGGCATTCTTCTACCGCGTCCCGGGCATCCCGCCGGTCGAGGAGGTCCTGGCCGCAGTGCCCCTGCGGCGGATGGGCACGGCCCAGGAGATGGCCGACGCGGCGCTGTTCCTCCTCTCGCCCGAGGCGGCCTACATCACCGGCCACGTCCTGGCCGTCGACGGCGGCCTGACCGTCGTGGCACCGCCCTTCCACGCCCAGTCCGGCCCGCCGATCAACGACGCCTGAGCCGAACCGCTACGCCTTCGGCCGATGCGGCCCGAACCGAGCCATTAGAGCTCCGTCGTCGAGCAGACCGCGACGTCGCGGGTGAGGTGGACGTCGGGGGCCCAGGCGCGAGCCAGGGTGATCTCGAGTCTGGCCGATGAGCGGCCGTGGGGCAGCTCCACCGTGGGCAGCCACGTCACGGGGAGCGTGCCCTCGACGGGGAGGGTCACCTCCTCGGCCGCGCCGAACAGGCCCGGGCCATGCAGGCGCCCCTGCCACAGCAGGATCGACTCCTTCTCTCCGCTCGAGACCGTGGCCCCGGCGTCGACGTACAGCGCCACCCGGACGGCCTGGAGCTCGATCGGCCGGCCCGTCGTCGCGGTGAGCGTGCCGCGGAACGGCGCGCCGCAGCACAGCGGCACCGGGTCGAGGGCCAGGGTGGCGGCG
>DASUKL010000133.1:0-40922 GCA_036278755.1 Candidatus Limnocylindrales bacterium
ACCCGGAAGCCCCTGAGGACGCTTCTCCACTTGCGGGCAGCGAACTCTCCGGCCTGACGGGACTTTCATGGACCCGGACGCCCCTGAGGACGCTCGGCCGGCAGCTCGCCGGGGCCCGCCGTGCCGACGGTCGGCCGAAAGACGCCGGGGCGGACCGTCGGCCGGAAGCCCGCCCTGTGCTAGCGTTGTGGCTCCCATGGAAGCGCAGCGCGGCCAGCCCGCACCCCCCGCAGCCGAGCCCACCGCCGAGCCCCAGGCCGGCCCCGTGTCCGCCACGGCACTCGCAGACGCGACGGACCTTGCCGCGCGGCCCGGGACCCTCGAAGAGACGACGCGGCCCAGGACCCTCGTGGAGAAGATCTGGGACGAGCACGTCGTGGCCCAGGACGAGGGCGCGCCCGCGGTGCTGGCCATCGACCTCCATCTCGTCCACGAGGTGACCAGCCCCCAGGCCTTCACCGGCCTCCGCGAACGCGGCCTGCGGGTGCCCCATCCCGAACGGACCGTGGCCACCGCCGATCACAGCGTCCCCACCCACGACCGCGGCCTGCCGATCATCGACCAGATGGCGGCCTACCAGGTGGCCCAGCTGGCCCGCAACTGCGAGGAGTTCGGCATCCCCCTCCACGGGCTCGGGTCGGAGTATCAGGGCATCGTCCATGTGATCGGCCCCGAGCTCGGCCTGACGCAGCCCGGGATGACCATCGTGTGCGGCGATTCCCACACCGCGACCCACGGCGCCTTCGGGGCCCTGGCCTTCGGCATCGGCACGAGCGAGGTCGAGATGGTCCTCGCGAGCCAGTGCCTCCTCCAGCGCCAGCCCAAGACCTACGAGGTCCGGGTCGACGGCCGCCTCGCTGTCGGCGTGACGGCCAAGGACATCATCCTGGCCCTCATCGCCCGCATCGGCATCGGCGGTGGCACCGGCCACGTCTTCGAGTACACCGGCGAGGCCATCCGCGCCCTGACCATGGAACAGCGGATGACGATCTGCAATATGAGCATCGAAGGTGGTGCGCGGGCCGGCCTCATCGCCCCCGACGAGACCACCTTTGCCTACGTCCACGGGCGTCGCCACGCCCCCAGCGGCGCCGCCTGGGACGCGGCGGTCGAACGCTGGCGCCAGCTCCCCTCCGACGAGGGAGCCGTCTACGACGCCTCGATCACGCTCGATGCCTCCGTCCTGGAGCCGATGGTGACCTACGGCACGAACCCGGGCATGGGCATCCCCATCAGCGGCCGTGTGCCCAGCCCCGAAGGGGCCGCCGACCCCGGCCACCGGCGGGCCCTCGAGCAGGCCCTGACCTATATGGACCTCAAGCCCGGTCAGTCGATCCTGGGCCAGCGTCTGGACGTCGTCTTCATCGGCTCCTGCACGAACAGCCGGATCGGCGATCTCCGCCAGGCGGCGGACGTGCTCCGAGGCAGGCACGTGGCCGATGGCCTGCGGGTCATGGTCGTGCCCGGCAGCCAGCAGGTGAAGGCCCAGGCCGAGCACGAGGGGCTGGCCGACGTCTTCCGGGCGGCGGGGGCCGACTGGCGCGAATCGGGCTGCTCGATGTGCATCGCCATGAACGGCGATGAGCTGCGGCCCGGCCAGTACGCGCTCTCGACCAGCAACCGCAACTTCGAAGGGCGCCAGGGCAAGGGCGGCCGGACGCTCCTGGCCTCGCCTCTCACCGCTGCGGTGAGCGCCATCCATGGCGTGGTCAGCGATCCTCGTCTCGAGCTGGACCGCGAGCCTGCCACGGTGGACGGACGCTGACGATGGCCGAGCCCTACGACACGTTCAGCAGCCGGCTCATCCCCTTCCCCAAGGAGAATGTCGACACCGATCAGATCATCCCCGCCCGCTTCCTCAAGACGACCGACCGCTGGGGCCTGGGCGAGGCGCTCTTCGCCGACTGGCGCTTCGACGACGAGGGCGAGCCGATCGGCGACTTCGTGCTCAACCATCCGGCCATGCAGGGCCGTCACATCCTGCTGGCCGGCGACAACTTCGGCTGCGGCAGCTCCCGTGAGCACGCCCCCTGGGCCCTCACCGCGTGGGGCGTGCGGGCCATCCTCTCGACCTCGTTCGCCGACATCTTCCGGGCCAACGCGCTGAAGAACGGGCTCCTGCCGATCGTCGTGGATCCCGACACCCACCGGGCCCTGTTCGAGCTGGCGGCCCGCGATCCGGAGGCCGAGCTGACGGTGGACCTCGAGGCCCAGGTGGTCCATCTCCCGAGCGACGTGGATCTGCCCTTCGAGATCGACCCCTTCGCCCGGCGCATGCTCCTGGCCGGGACCGACGAGATGGGCTACCTGCGCTCCAAGGCCCAGGCCATCGCCGCGTGGGAGGCGAACCACCCGGCCCGCGTCGATACCCTGGCCGGACCGGCCTGATCCGGCTCGAGCATCGGGGCCGAGCCACCACCGGCTCGACGGCGCCGGGGTAGCCTGCGCCGGTGAATCCGTTCGACCTGCTGGTCGTCCTCATCGTCGTGGTCGGCGTCCTCGTCGGCTTCCGCTCGGGGGTCCTGACCCAGGCCCTGGGCCTGGCCGGGGCTGCGCTGGGGGTCATCGTCCTCATCGTCGCGGGACCCACCCTCCAGCCGTTGCTGGTCCAGTACGACCAGCCCGTGCGGGCCATCCTGGCCCTCGGCGGCGCCTTCTTCGTCGTGGCCGCCGGCGACGCCCTCGGCTCGACCCTCGGAGCCATCCTGGCCCAGGGGGCCCGAGGCACACCGCTGCAGTGGCTCGACCGGGGCGGGGGCGCGCTGTTCGGCTTCGGTCAGGGTGTCGTCATCTCCTGGCTCGTGGCCGGTCTCGTGGCGACCGGGCCCTTCCCGGCCATGGCCGGCCAGGCCCAGCGCTCGCGGATCGTCCGGGGGATGCTCACCGTGCTGCCCCCGCCCGGCGACGTCCTGGGCGAGCTCGGCGAGCTGCTCGACGCGTCCGGCTTCCCCGAGGTCTTCGTCGGGCTCGAGCCAGCCCCGGCCGCCCCGGCGCCCCTGCCCGATCAGGGCCAGGCCCAGGCCATCGGCCGCTTCGCCGCCGGGGGCGTCGTGCGGGTCCAGTCGCCGGCCTGCGGCAAGGTCCTCGTGGGCACCGGCTTCGCCGTCCGGCCGGGGTACGTCGTCACGAACGCCCATGTCGTCGCGGGCGCCGAGCGGACCACCGTCCGCTCTGACACGACGGGCGCCCAGGTCGAAGCCCACGTCGTCTACTTCGACCCCGAGCTCGACGTGGCCCTCCTGACCGTGGGCTCGCTCCCGCTCACGCCGCTCCAGCTGGCCACGGCCGCGCCGGCGACCGGCACGATCGGCGCCGCCCTCGGCCACCCCGAAGGCGCCGCCCTGACCATCGCCCCGGCGGCCGTCTCGGCCCGACTCCGAGCCCGCGGACGCGACCTGTACGGCAAGCGTATCGTGACCCGGGACGTCCTCGAGCTCCATGCCTCGATCGTGCCGGGCGATTCCGGCGGCCCCCTGGTCCTGGCCGACGGGACGGTGGGCGGCCTGATCTTCGCCGACTCACGCACCGAGACGGACGTCGGCTATGCCCTCGACCCGGCTGCCGTGGCGGTCGACGTCCAGGCCGGCGTCGGCCGCACCACGCCGGCCGACGTGGGCCCCTGCCTTCCCTGAGCGGCAGACCGGTCAGTGGCTCCCGTCAATCCTGGGCAGGCCCTGCTCGTCCTCGTCGCCGCGCTCGTGGCCAGCACCCTGGCCGCCGTGGCCGGCTTCGGGGGAGCGGCCGTCCTGCTCCCCGTGTTGACGGCAGTCTTCGGCATCCGGGAGGCCATCCCCATCCTGACCGTGGCCCAGCTCATCGGCAACGGCAGCCGGGCCTGGTTCAATCGGGGCCAGCTCGACCTGGCCGTGGTGGGCTGGTTCGCCCTGGGCGCCGTGCCCCTGGCCTTCCTCGGCGGGCTCGTCTTCTCCGGCGCCCCGGTCGGCCTCCTGACCCGCCTGCTGGGCCTCTTCCTCCTCCTCGTCGTGGCCTGGCGCCACCTCCGCCCCGGTCCGCCGGCCCGGCCGCCGCTGCGGGGCTTCACCCTGATCGGGGGCGGCTTCGGCTTCCTCTCCGCCCTGCTTGGGAGCGTGGGGCCGCTCATGGCGCCCTTCTTCCTGGCCTACGGCCTGACGCGCGGGGCCTACATCGGCACGGAGGCCCTCTCCACGGTGGTGATGCACGTCTTCAAGCTCATCGCCTACGGCGGCACGGCCGTCCTGACCCCCGAGGGCGCGGCCATCGGCCTGGCCCTGGGCCCGGTCATGATCTTCGGTTCGTTCGCCGGCAAGCGCATCGTGGACCGCCTCCCCGAACGGGTCTTCGTGGCCATCATCGAGCTCGTCCTGATCGTCGCCGGCCTGGGCTTCCTCATCGGGGGGTAGGAGGGCCGTCTGCGGCGCTGCATCAGCTGCGCTGACATCCTTCAGTTGCGGCGATGACTGAGGGTGCGCCCGATGTCCTCAGGTCCGCCAACGTCCTCAGCTGCGCCGAGGTCCTCATCGACGGCGATCACTGAGCGTGCTCAGAACCGCCCGTGACCGTGCATGATGCATCGCCCCACGTGCACCCTGAGCGCAGCTTCCTGCACGCTCGTGGCGATGCTCACGACTGCTGGTGATGACCCAGCCTGGACTTGGGCCCGATGGCCGGCGCGACCGGCTGACCGACCCGTCTTTCGCCGGTCCGACCCAGTTCGACGGCACGATCTGGGAGTGGTTCACCCTGCCACGAGGCTGACGCTGGCCGTGCGCTAGGCTGGGCGGATCAGCTGAGACATGAACCCAGGAGGCACCGTGGCCAAGCAGTACGCCAGTCCGCCCGCCATGACCATCGACGGAGCGAAGAAGTATCGAGCCACGATCGAGACGAGCGCCGGGACGATGACCGCGGACCTGCTGCCGGGCGAGGCGCCGATGACCGTCAACAACTTCGTCTTCCTGGCTCGGGACGGCTACTACGATGGCGTGATCTTCCACCGCGTCATCCCCGGTTTCATGATCCAGGGCGGCGACCCCACCGGCACCGGTCGGGGCGGGCCCGGCTACCGCCTCGACGACGAGCCCGTTCGCCTCTCGTACACCCGCGGCACACTGGCCATGGCCAACGCCGGCCCGAACACGAACGGCAGCCAGTTCTTCATCATGCACGCCGACTACGGCCTGCCGCCCAACTACACGATCTTCGGCCGACTGACCGACGGCCTCGAGGTCGTCGACGCCATCGCCACGGCGCCGCGAGGGGCTCAGGACCGCCCTGACCAGCCCACGGAGATCAAGCGCGTCACCATCGAGGAGGCCTGAACGACCCCCCGGGCCGGGTCCGTCCGACCGGGTTCGCTGCCAGCGAATGATTCATCGGCGGACGCCAGGAGAGGATCACCCTGGCCCCGTGGCCAGGCGCACGTTCGCTGCCAGCGAATGGTTCGTCACCCAAAGCTCGGAAGCGACCGCCGTGGTGCCGATCCGACGGGGCACGTTTGCTGCCAGCGAATGGTTCGTCACCCAAAGCTCGGAGGAGACCGCCGTGGTGCCGATCGCACGGGGCACGTCTGCTACCAGCGAATGGTTCGTCACCCAAAGCCCGGAAGCGACCACCGTGGTGCCGATCCCACGGGGCACGTCTGCTACCAGCGAATGCGATCGGCCTCTCGTCGTCCTTCGGACTCGATGGAGCATCTAGCGCCTCCGGTCATTCGCTGCGAGCGAACACCGAAGGCCGCTTCGGCGGCCCCTGGCATCGCCGTGATCCGTTCGCCGCGATCCATTTGCTGGGCGCGAACGAAGCAGGCGGCTGGGGCCTCGTGAGCCGCCGGCCGGCGGGGCTCGCGGTCCGCGTCGAGCGCGCCGGCGATGCGGGCGAGGCGGCCGCCATCCAGGCGGTCCACCTGGCGGCCTTCCCGAGCAGCGCCGAGGCGGACCTCGTCGAGGCCATCCGCGCGTCGGCCGCATTCGTGCCCCAGCTGTCGATCGTGGCCAGCCTCGACGAGGCGATCGTGGGCCACATCCTGCTGAGCTACGTCACCCTCGATACCGGCGGCGGGGCCGAGGAGGTCCTCGAGCTGGCGCCCATGGCCGTCACGCCCGAGCACCAGGGCGAGGGCATCGGCTCGGCCCTCGTCGTGGCCGGCCTCGACGCGGCCGAGATCCGTGAGGAGCCCCTGGTCCTGGTCCTGGGCCACCCCTGGTTCTACCCGCGCTTCGGGTTCCGCCCCTCCACGGCGTACGGCATCGTCCCGCCCCGCCCCGTGCCGGAGGCGACCTTCATGGTCAAGCCCCTGACCACCTACCGCAGCGCGCTCCGCGGCCGGGTGATCCTGCCGCCCGTCTTCGAGGGCGTCTAGGGTGCCCCGAAGCCCGAGCTCTCACGTCCAGCCGGCTCCCCTCGCCCAGCCGGGCCCCAGGCCCCAGCGGGCCCGAGTCAGCGCCGGGCTCCTCCTCTACCGCCGGGTGTCGGAGTCCACGCCCGCGCCGTCCCCTGGGGCGCCCGCGCCCCTGAGCGCGCTCGGGTCCGGCGTCGATGGCCTGGAAGTCCTCATCGGCCATCCCGGCGGCCCGTTCTTCGTGCGCCGCGACGAGGACACGTGGTCGATCCCCAAGGGCGAGGTCGAGGCCGACGAGCCCCTGGAGGCCGTGGTCGAGCGCGAGTTCGCTGAGGAGACTGGCCACCCCGCCCCGCCGCCGCCCTGGCTGGCCCTGGGGTCCATCGTCCAGAAGGGTGGCAAGCAGGTCTGGGCCTGGGCCGCCGAGGGTGACCTCGACCCGGACACGGCCCACAGCAACACCTTCGAGCTCGAGTGGCCGCCGCGCTCCGGCCGCACGATCGAGGTCCCGGAGCTGGACCGCCTGGGCTGGTTCAGCCCCCAGGAGGCCCGCCGCCATCTCAAGGAGTCGCAGTGGCCGTTCCTCGACCGTTTGGAGGAGCTGCTCGCCGCGCTACGATGACCGGGTGCCCCGCCGGACCCGCCAGGACGACCATCCCCACCGCGTCGCGATCGTCCAGCGCCCGCCGGTCCTCCTCGACCGTGCCGCGACGCTGAAGCGGGCCGCGGAGGCCGTCGCCGAGGCGGCCGCCGCCGGCGCCCACTTGGCCCTCTTCGCCGAGGCCTATGTCCCCGGCTACCCGGAATGGATCTGGCGCCTCCGACCGGCCGACGACGGCCGGCTCGTGGGCGAGCTCCACGCCCGCCTCCTGGCCGAGGCCGTGGACCTCGAGGCCGGCGGGCTGGGCCGCCTCCAGCAAGCCGCCGCGCGGCATCACCTGACGGTCGCCATCGGCGTCCAGGAGCTCGACGCCCGCTACAGCCGGGCGACCCTCTTCAGCACCTTCGTGATCATCGGCCCGGACGGCACGATCCTCCGCCGCCACCGCAAGCTCATGCCCACCAACCCGGAGCGGATGGTCTGGGGCCTGGGTGACGGGGCTGACCTGGAGCCGGCCGAGACGCCCGCCGGCCGCCTCGGCGGGCTCGTCTGCTGGGAGAACTACATGCCCCTGGCCCGCTACGCGCTGTACGCCGGCGGCGTCCAGCTCTACCTGGCCCCCACCTGGGACGCCGGCGAGACCTGGCTGGCCACGATGCGCCACATCGCGGCCGAGGGCCGCTGTTGGGTCCTCGGCGCGGGCATGGCCCTGCGGGGCCAGGATGCGGCGCCCGACCTGCCGGGCCGAGACCAGCTCTACCCCGATCCCGATGCCTGGCTGAACCCCGGCGACTCGGCCGTCGTGGCCCCCGGCGGCCGCATCGTCGCTGGGCCGCTCCACGAGGGGGTAGGCCTCCTCGTCGCCGACTGCGATCCGGCCGCTGCCACGGCCGCCCATCGGACGCTCGACGTGGCCGGCCACTACGCTCGGCCCGATGTCTTCCAGCTGACCGTCGACCGCCACCGCCGCCCCTTGCTCGAGGTCGACGACGCAGCCCGGGCCGGCGAACGGCCCCTGGCCGGCGGGTCGCCCCCCGTCGGCGAACCGCCGCGCTGAGCATGGAGGACGAGCTCACCGCGTTCGAGCGAGGGTTCGCGGCGGCGATCGTGGCCAACGATCCGGCGGCATCGCGCCAGGACCTACAAGGGGCAGCCGTTCAGTACCCAGGAGCGGGCCACGGACGTGCTGGTCCGGCTGGACGGACAATGGCGCAGCATCCTGACCCAACTCACCACGTATCGCCCCCGACCGCCCGACGCGTGAGCCACGCTCGCCCTTCGACCCCACCGCACGAGGGACCCATGACCGAGACCGCCGCCCCGTCGACCGCCGCCCCGTCCACCGCCGCCCCGCTGCTGCCCTACGAGCGGCCCACCGACCCGGCCAAGCGCCACTCGGCCACGCTCACCGATGGCCCCGACCGGGCCGCCGCGCGGGCCATGCTCAAGGCCGTCGGCTTCACCGACGACGACCTGGCCAAGCCACTGATCGGGGTGGCCACCTGCTGGATCGAGACCATGCCCTGCAACCTCAACCAGCGCCGCCTGGCGGAGCAGGTCAAGGCCGGCATCCGGGCCACCGGCGGCACGCCCATGGAGTTCAACACCATCGCCGTGAGCGACGGCGTCTCGATGGGCACCGAGGGCATGAAGGCCAGCCTCATCAGCCGCGAGGTCATCGCCGACTCGATCGAGCTCGTGGCTCGGGGTCATCTCTTCGATGGCCTGGTCTGCCTGGTCGGCTGCGATAAGACGATCCCCGGCGCGGTCATGGCCCTGGGGCGCCTCGACATCCCTTCGGTCGTGCTCTACAACGGCACGATCTACCCCGGCGTCTACAAGGGCAAGCGCGAGGCCACCGTGGTCACCGTCTTCGAGGCCATCGGTGCCTACCGCGCTGGGACGATGAGCCTCGAGGAGCTCTACGAGGCCGAGAACGCGGCCTGCCCGGGCCCCGGTGCCTGCGGCGGCCAGTACACGGCCAACACGATGAGCACGGCGCTCGAGTTCCTGGGCCTCAGCCCCGGCGGGCTCAACGGCATCCCGGCCGAGCATCCCGACAAGGACGCCTCGGCCTACCGCTGCGGCGAGCTGGTCATGGACCTCGTCCGGGCCGACGCCCGACCCAGCCACTTCGTCACCCGCCAGAGCCTGGAGAACGCGGTCGCCAGCGTGGCCGCCACGGGCGGCTCGACGAACGCCGTCCTGCATCTCATCGCCATCGCCCATGAGTTCGCCCTGCCCCTCGACCTGGACGACTTCGCGGCCATCGCCGACCGGACCCCCATCGTGGCCGACATGGTCCCCGGCGGCCACTACACCGCGGTCGACATCTTCGAGGCCGGCGGCGTGGCCCTCGTCGGCCGCGAGCTCCTCAAGCGGAGCCTCATCCACGGCGAGGCGCCCAACGTCGACGGCCGGACCACGGCCCAGATCGCAGCCGTCGTGAGCGAGACCCCGGGCCAGCAGGTCGTGCGGCCCATCGAGCAGCCGCTGGCCCCGACGGGTGGCCTGACGATCCTCTACGGCTCCCTGGCCCCCGAAGGCTGCGTGGTCAAGCTGGCCGGCCACGAACGCCGCCAGCATCGCGGCCCGGCGCGCGTGTTCGACTCCGAGGAGGCCTGCTACGAGGCGGTCAAGGCGCGGACCATCGAGCCCGGCGACGTGATCGTCATCCGCTACGAGGGTCCGGCCGGCGGACCCGGCATGCGGGAGATGCTCAGCGTGACGGCAGCGCTCGTCGGGGAGGGCCTGGGCGAGACCGTGGCGCTCCTCACCGACGGCCGCTTCAGCGGCGGCACCCACGGGCTGATGATCGGCCACGTGGCCCCCGAGGCGGCCCTGGGCGGCCCCATCGCCCTGGTCCGCGAGGGCGATCCGATCGTCATCGACGTCGAGCGAAAGGCCCTCGACCTGGACGTCCCGGCCGATGAGCTGGCCCGCCGCCGAGCGGCCTGGAGCCCGCCCCCGCCTCGCTACCGGAGCGGGGTCATGGCCAAGTACGCGGCCCTCGTCTCGTCAGCCAGCCGCGGCGCGGTGACGACCGGGGCCCGCCTGGCCGCCAGCCTCGCCGCGCCCCCGGCCAAGGGCTAAGTCATGCCGGGTCCCGGGCCCATCGGCTTCCGCATCTCGGCCATCGCCTCGCGGGGCATCGACTGGCCCAAGCTCGACGCGACCTGGACCCTGGCCGGCCAGCTGGGAGCGTTCGACGCCGGCTGGATGAGCGACCATCTGACCGACGTCAGCCGGGCCCGTGGCGGTGGGGCCTTCGAGTCGCTGACCACGGCCGCCGCCCTGGCCCACCGCGTGCCCGGCCTGTGGATCGGCATCGCCGTGCTCTCCAACACCTTCCGCCACCCAGCCCTCCTGGCCAAGTCGGCCACGGTCCTCGACCAGGTCACCGGGGGCCGGTTCATCCTTGGCTTCGGGGCCGGCTGGCACGAGGGCGAGCACGACGCGTTCGGCATCCCCCTGCCGCCGCTGGGCGAGCGCTTCGACCGCTTCGAGAGCGCCATCGGCTACCTCCAGGACCTCTTCTCCCCGGCCGCCCGCCAGCCACCCGGGGTCAGCCGCGATGACCCCTTCTATCCGCTCCGTGAGGCGACCATGGAGCCGCAGCCGGCCAGCCCCTCAGGGCCGCCGCTGTGGCTGGGGGTCGAGAAGCGGCGTGGCATCCGCCTCGCGGCCCGTTTCGCCTCCGGCTGGCCGATGCCCGGCACGTACGCCGGCGACGTAGCCTACTTCCGGGCCAAGCGTGACGAGATCCGGCGGGCCCTCGAGGCGGCCGGACGTGACCCGGCGACGTTCACCTTCGCCGCCCAGCTCAACGTGGCCCCCGAGCCGGCCGACCTGCGCGCCGGCCGCGAGACGGCCCTGGCCTTCCGCGCCGCGGGGGCCGACCACGTCATCATCGGCGTCCCCGGCCAGCTGGGGCCGTCCGCCCTGGAGGCCATGGCCGCCGAGGTGGCTCGGCCGTTGCGGGAGGCCTGGGACTGAGTCGCGACCGCCATCGGGCGACGATGACCGACCTGGACGCCCGGGCGCGTGACCTCCTGGCCCGCTCCCGTCGGGCGGTCCTGGCCACGACGGACACGGAAGGACGGCCGCGCCTCGTGCCGATCTGCTACTGGCCCGCCCCCGAGCCGGACGCCGAGGGGCATCCTATCCTCTACTCGCCGCTCGACGAGAAGCCCAAGGCCGTGGCCGACGTGCGCGACCTGGCCCGGGTGCGGGACATCATGGCCCGCCCCGCGGTGAGCCTTCTGGTCGACCGTTGGGACGAGGACTGGGATCGATTGGCCTGGCTCCGCCTCGAGGGTCAGGCGCGCCTCCTCGAGCCCGATGCGGGCGCCGAGCCCGAGGCGGGCGCCGAGCCCGAGCGGAACGCCGGTGCCCCCTCCGGCGCCGAGCACGCCGCTGCGGTAGCAGGCCTGCGCGGCCGCTATCGCCAGTACCGCGGGCACGACCTCGCGTCGCGGCCGCTCATCCGGATCGCGATCGAGCGTGTGCGGGCCTGGAGCGCCGAACGATGAGCCTGGGCGCCGGGGCGTTCGAGGCCATGGTCGGCCACCTCCAGGACCTCATCCGCATCCCGACCGTCAACCCGCCCGGCGGGGAGACGGCCGCGGCCACGTACCTGGCCGGCGTCCTGGCCGAGGCCGGGCTGGAGCCTGAGGTCGTCGAAGGTCATCCGGGACGCGGCAACGTGGTGGCTCGGCTCCACGGCGACGGCAGCAGTGGAGGCCCGCTGCTGCTCCTGTCGCATCTCGACGTCGTGCCTGTCGAGGTCGAGCGCTGGAGCCAGGATCCGTTCGGCGGGGCCATCGTCGACGGCTACGTCTACGGCCGCGGGGCGGTGGACATGAAGGGCACCCTGGCCATGCAACTGGCGGTCGTCCTGGGCCTGGCCGCCGACGCCCGGGCGAGCGGCCACGATCCGGCCCGTGACCCCATCCCCGGCCTGCGGCGGGACGTCATCCTGGCTGCCACGGCCGACGAGGAGTCCGGTGGGCTGGAGGGCATCGGCTGGATCGTCGATGAGCGCCCGGAGCTGCTCCGCGCCGAGGCCTGCCTGACCGAGACCGGGGGCATGAGCCTGGAGCTGGCCGGCGCCCGCTTCTATCCCCTGGGCGTGGCGGAGAAGGGCTTCCACCGCCTGCGTTTCACGGTCCATGGCCACGGCGGCCACGGCTCCGTGCCCCGCGACGACAACGCGGCCGTCCTGGCGGCCCGCATCGTGGAGCGTCTGGCCCAGCCGCTGCCTCGCTCGGTGACGCCGCTCATGGCAAGGGCGCTGGAACGGATCGCGGCCGAGCGCCCGGCCCTGGCCGGGCCCATCGCGACGATCCTGGGGCCCGACGAGGCGGCCTCGCGAGCGGCCATCGAGCGGCTCTGCAGGCCCCCGGAGGCGCGGGCCCTGCGGGCCCTCCTGCGCGACTCGATCAGCCCCACCATCGTCCGCAGCGGCTTCAAGGACAACGTCATCCCGGCCACTGCGGAGATCGTCATCGACGTCCGCCAGGTGCCGGGCCACGACCGCCAGGCCGTCCTCGATGCGGTCCAGGCCCAGCTGGGCCCCGAGCTGTGGGTCTGCTGCGCGGTCGAGGAGCTCATCCACGCCCAGCCCCTCGAGCAGCCCCAGGACCACCCCCTCCTGGCCGTCCTGGCCGACGCGCTCCGCCGAGCCGACCCCGAGGCCATCCCCCTGCCGATCATGGCCCCCTTCGCCACCGACGCCAAGCACACCGTGCGCCTGGGCATCCCGACCTTCGGCTTCAGCCCGCTCCGGCTCGACCCTGACGAGCCCTTCCTGGAGCGCTTCCACGGCGACGACGAGCGGGTCTCGCTCGATGCCCTGCGCTTCGGCCTGCCGATCCTCGACCAGGTCGTGCGCACCTATTGCGGCTGAGCCGGCGGTCAGCCGGGCCGGGGATCAGCCGTCGGCCGGTGCGGCAGGTCCCCAGCCTGCGCAACCAGCCGAAGTGGCGCACCATGGAGGCATGTCCTGGATCCCGCGACCGACGGCGCCGACGGCGGCGCCGCGGGCCGGTCTCGGGACGCCCCTCCTCCTCTCCCCGGCCGGGCTGGCAGCCTTCGTCCTGGCCCAGCTCTCCGACCTCGTCACGTTCCTCTTCATGATCGAGCTCCGCGGCACGGGTGCGGAGGCCAACCCGATCGTGGCCACCTTCCTCGACCTCCACCATCTCGGCCTCCTCATCCTGGCCAAGATCGCGGCCTGGGCAGTGGCCCTCTCCTGCGCCGCGCTCCTGTCGCGGCGGACCCCCCGCCTGGCCGAGTTCGTCGTCGGCTTCGGCATCCTCGTGGGGCTCATCGGGGCGCTCTCGAACCTGCTCGCCCTCTAGATCGACCGGCGTCGCCCTCTAGCTCGGGCTCGGCCGAGCCTTGATGAGCCGTCCCCGGCGGTCCACGACCCGCTCGGCCAGGGCCGAGACGCCCATCGCCACCAGCATCCGGTCGGACTGCGGCAGGGACCGGACGACGGCCAGGAACTGCTCCGCCCGGGCGAGGTCCACGACGCCGAGCAGCGAGTGCCCTTCCGGGGTCAGCCGGACGATGCGCTGGCGGCGGTCCGCCACCTCCTCCTCGCGACGAACGAGGCCCCGCCGCTCGAGGCCGCCGACGATGCGGCTGGTGGCCGACGGCGAACGGCCGATCTGCTCGGCCAGGTCGGCCACGGTGAGCGTGGCCGTGTCCGCTGTAGCGTAGAGCGCGGCGAGCTGGCTGAAGCCCAGCCCCAACTCGCCCAGCTGGGCCGCGAAGCCGATGACCAGGTCGCGCCACAGGGCCCTGCCCATGGCGATACGGTCGGAGAGCTGGAGGGGCGGGGCTGCTTCGGTGGGTGCGGGTGCCGGCTCGGCCGTGGCGGCGACGAGTCGGCCCCGGAAGGCGTCGCTCACGGCGCTAGCCTACCTCACCAGGCCGGATGCATGCGTACTTGCACGGGAATCCTGGGGGTCGGCCGGCCGGGCTGGTACAACTGCAGTCGATGGAGGACCAACGGTCCCTCGCGCTCGTCTTCCCCGGTCAAGGTTCCCAGCAGGTGGGCATGGGCCGGGAGCTTGCGGCACGGCACCCTGCGGCTGCTGCGGTGTTCGCTGCCGCCGACGCGGCCCTGGGCGAACCCCTCAGCGAGCTGGCCTTCGAGGGGCCGGCCGAGCAGCTGGACCTGACCGTCAACGCCCAACCGGCCCTCCTGGCGACCTCGATCGCCTACCTGCGGGCCTTCGAGGCGACGCTGGCGGCAGCCGATCGACCTTCCCTCTGGCCGGCCTTCATGGCCGGCCACTCGATGGGCCAGTACAGCGCCCTGGTGGCCGCCGGGGTGCTCGACCTGTCCGACGCCGTGCGGCTCGTCCGCGAGCGCGGGCGGCTCATGCAGGCCTCGGGCGGCGAGGGGGCCATGGCCGCCATCCTCGGGCTTGACGAGGCCCGGCTGCCCGAGGTCCTGGCGGCGGGCGCGGCGCTGGGGGAGGTCGGGCTGGCCAATCGGAACGCCCCGGGGCAGGTCGTCATCAGCGGCCTGCGGGCGGCGGTCGAGGCGGCCGCGGAAGCGGCTCGGGGGGCCAGCGCGCGGCGGGCGATCGTGCTGCCGGTCAGCGTGGCGGCCCACTCACCGCTCATGGCCCAGGCCGCCCAGGGCATGCGCGCCGCCGTCGCGGCAGTGACCTTCCACGACCCCGGGCCCCCGCTCCTGGCCAACGCGGATGGTCGCCTCCTGACGACGGCCGGTGCGTGTCGGACCGAGCTCATCGACCATCTCACCACCGGCGTCGACTGGATCGCCAGCGTCGAGGCCATGACCGCGGCCGGCGTGACGACGTTCCTCGAGGTCGGGCCCGGGCGGGTCCTGACCGGCCTCGGCAAGCGCATCGCGGCCGAGGCGACCTGGATCCCCCTCGATGACCCGGCCAACCCCCAGGGCCTGCCCCCGCCCGACGCCGTGGCCAGCCGGGCCCTCGCCGGCCACGCCGGTCACTCCGGTCGCCCTGGCGCGACGGACGACGTCCAGATCGCCTGATCCCCTGATCCAGCCCACTGCCCATCACGTTCGACGGAGGAACCCAACCACACATGCGTCGCCCCGACTTCTCCCGCCGCGTCGCCGTCACCGGCCTCGGCATCATCAGCCCCATCGGCTCCGACGTGGAGACCGCCTGGAACAGCCTCGAGCACGGCGTCACCGGACTCCACCGCATCACCCGCTGGGACCCGACGCCCTATGAGAACCAGGTCGCAGGCGAGGTCAACGACTTCGACCCCAACGCCTGGATGGACTTCAAGGCCGTCCGGCGGACCGACCGCAATGTGGTCATGGGCGTCGCCGCGGCCAAGCAGGCCCTGGCCGACTCGGGGCTCGAGATCAGCCCGCAGAACCGCGACGACATCGGCGTCATCTTCGGCTCCGGGGCAGGCGGGCCGCGGCTGATGATGGGAGCCAAGGACGCCTGGGAGCAGAAGGGCCCCCGCTCCGTGAGCCCCTTCTTCATCGCCAACATGCTGCCCGACACGGCCTCCGGCCAGATCGCCATCGAGACCGGCATCCGGGGCCACAACATGTGCGTCGTGACGGCCTGTTCGACGGGCACCCACAACATCGGCGAGGCGGCCGAAGGCATCCGGCGGGGCGACTTCGTGGCCGCCATCACGGGGGCCACGGAAAATCCGCTGCACGAGATCGTCTACATCGGGTTCGGCAACATGCGGGGCATGGGCACGCCCCGCGAGGGCGAGGGCCTGGAGACCATCAGCCGGCCCTTCGACCTGACCCGCGACGGCTTCGTCCTGGGCGAGGGCGCCGGGGCGATGATGCTGGAGGACCTGGACCTGGCTCGAGCCAGGGGAGCCAAGATCTACGCCGAGGTCGTGGGCTACGGGTCGGCGGCCGACGCCTGGGACCTCATCCAGCCGGTGGAGAAGGGCGACGGCGTGCGTCGGGCGATCCAGATGGCGCTCGATCGCCACGGCGTCCCGGCCGAGGAGGTCGATCTCATCAACCCCCATGGCACCTCCACCCCCCTGGGCGACCTGCGCGAGGCCGAGGGCATCTGGGCCGTCTTCGGCGACCACACGCCCAGGGTCGCCATCAGCGCCACGAAGTCGCTGACCGGCCACCTCATGGGCGCCGCTGGCGCGGTCGAAGGCGTCTTCACCGTGCTCTCCGTCTACCACCAGTGCGCCCCGGCCACGGCCAACTACCGTGACCCCGACCCGGAGATCGACCTCGACATCGTCTCCGGCGCGCCCCGCTCGATGGAGATCCGCTACGCCCTCTCCGACAACATCGGCCTGGGCGGCCACAACGGCGCGGTCATCTTCAAGCGCTACGACGGCGACTGATCGGGGCTGAGGTCGGCGGCGGGTTCGGCGTTCTGCCGCACCGCATGACGTGCGGCGCAGCGGCCCGACGTGCGGCGCACCGGCTCGACGTGCGCCTTACCGACCTAGGCACCTGCACCTGCGGCCTGACCTCACCCAGGACGTGCGATCAGTCCCCGTCGCCCAGGGCCCGCGATCACTACCAGTGTTGAAACCCACCACTGACCACGCACGATCCATGGCTCAGACAGCATGCTGAGCCCCCCATCCCGCACGGTCGCCTCAGATCTCAGCACTCCCAGGAATATCCCAAACCGTCGAGCGCCGTAGGGCGAGGGCGGAGGCGGGGCGAGGCTGGGGCGGGGGCGGCGGTCGGGCGCCGTGTGGCGAGCGCGGAGCCGCAGGCGAGCGCCCGAGCCGTGGTCGAGCGTGCATGCCACCATGGAATGCCGGAGCCAGCTGACGACCACGGCACGGAGCGTGCAGGCACGGTCGAGCGCGGGTTGATCCGCAGCGATGCGATGCCTGATATCCCTATCGGCGTGCCACGCCAGTCACTCGTCGCCAGGTCCATCGGCGCCACCATCGCGCACACGATCGGGGAGAGCCGTCGGGCGATCGGCTGGTCGCAGCGCGAGCTAGCGGCCAAGGTCGGCTGCGCGCAGAGTTCGATCTCCAAGCTGGAGCGCCAGCGGGGCGACTGCACGCTCGCCCTCCTCGGTCGGACGTTCGACCAGCTCGGCGTCCGAGCTCGGCTGGTGGTCGACCTGCCCATGGTGGTCGGCTCACGGCGGGACCGGGACGCTGCGCATGCACGGTGCGTCGGCGCCGCCCGAAGGTACCTCGAACGCCACAGGTGGCTCGTCGCCACCGAGGTCGAGATCATCGATGGCCGGTGGCACGGCTGGATCGACCTGCTCGCCTTCCATCCCGGCACGCGAGTCCTTCTGGTCATCGAGGTCAAGACGCAGCTCACGGACATCGGCGCACTGGAGCGGCAGATCGGCTGGTACGAACGAGCGGCCTGGGCTGCGGCGCGCCGGCGCGGTTGGCGTCCGGACGCCGTTCGGGCCGCGGTGCTGCTCCTCGATAGCGCCGAGAACCACGTGACGTTGCGCGACCAGCGAACGACGCTCCAGGCCTCCTATCCCATCCGCGCCGATCGGTTGAACGAGCTCGTCGAACACGGTCGACTGGCCGGCGACCATTGGCCCGCCCGAGCCCGGGCCCTGGCCTCCGTGGATCCCGCCTCGCGGCGGCGAGCGTGGCTGAAGCGGACGCCCCTCGACGGACGAGTCCCGGACGCGCCGTACCTTGATTACGCCGACTTCGTCCGGCGCACCTCGCAGGCACGGCGGCCCATCCGCCAACCGTCGTCTCCCCTGATTTGATCACCCGGAGTGCTCAAGGTGTCGGCTGACCGTGCAGGAAGGCGTGCCCAGCATGCACGTGGGGCACACGGTCCTGCACGCCCATCACCACATCCGATGACCAGGAGTGATCAGACCGGGCCTACGGACCCGGGCCCAGGGCCCGGAGAGGCCGCGGCGTCACCGGTCGGGCCGCTGTGCGGGGGCCGCGGCGTCATCGGCCAGGCCGCTGTGCGGTGGCCGCGGCGTCATCGGCCGGGCCGCTGTGCCACGATCGGGGCATGGCGAGCGGTCCGCGCCCCGACCCCGTGCTCGGCTTCTACCGTCCCGGGAGCCAGATGTGGCGCATCAACCGTGAGGCCGTGCTCCTCGCTGCCGGACCAGCCGCGCTCCTCCTCCAGCTTGCCCACCCCCTCGTGGCCGAGGGCGTGGCGCACCACAGCGCCTTCGAGACCGACCCCGCCGGTCGGCTGCGGCGCACGCTGCGGACCACGCTGGCCCTCGTCTTCGGCGACGGGCAAGCCGCCGAGCAAGCCGTCCGCCGCCTCAACTCCGTCCATGCCGGGGTGCGCGGCGACGTCGAGGACCACGACGCCCACGAGGCCACCGGCGCCGACGCCTACCGAGCCATGGATCCCGAGCTCCTGCTGTGGGTCCAGGCCACGCTCATCCACACCAGCGTCGTGGCCTACGAGCGCTGGGTCGGCCCCATCGGTCCGGCCGAGCGCGACGCCTTCTGGGCCGAAGCGCGCGCCGTGGGTGTCCGACTCGGCATCCCACTGACCTTCAGCCCGCCCGACTGGCCGGCGTTCGAGGCCTATTGGGACGGGATGCTGGCCCGCGGCGGACCGATCCGCATCACGCCCACCGCGCAGCGCCTGGGCCGGGTGGTCGTGGGCTCGCCGCTGCCGTTCCTGCCCTCGCCCCTCGTGGCCCCGCTCATGTCGCCCTCGCTGAGCCTCCTGCCGGCTCGGGTGCGAGACGAGTACGGCTTCGCCTGGGGGAGGGGTCGGCAGACCGTCGCCGCAGGACTCGACGCCGCACTCCGCCTCTGGGTCAGGGCCCTGCCCCGTTCCTGGCGTTCGATGCCCCAGGCCCGCGCCGCGGACCACCGCGCCGCCGACGCCCGTGCCCGAGACCGAGCCCCAGCCTCCTAGGTCCGCCTGCGGCCGAGATCGAGCCCCGGCCTCTTACGTCAGCCGAGGGATCCGAGATCGAGCCCCGGCTTCGTACGTCAACCGGGCCGCCAGCCGCTCCGCCAGGGCGATCGAGTAGTTCTGGCCGCGGTCGTGGGGGTAGACCTGGAACATGTTGGCCAGGGAGAGGCCCGCCAGCGGCGTGGCGAAGGGCGGGATGTGCTGCCGATAGTCGGTCGTCACGATGGGCTGGGCGAAGGGCGCGGCGAAGGCCCAGCTCTCGACGATCCGCTCGGGCCCGAAGTCGGGGGCCAGGCGGGTCAGGGCCGCCGCGGCCTCGGCCACCAGGTCGTCCTTGAGGCGGCTGAAGATCGGGTCATCCATGGGTCGGTAGTTGCCCAGGTAGACGAGGTGGCGGCCGCCGTACTCGGCCGGCGGGCGGAGGTTCGTGTGCTCCACGAGGGCCATGAAGGGATAGCCGGGATCGTTGACGTTGAGCCAGTAGATGTCGCCGGTCAGGGGTCGGTCGAGGGCCAGGATGAGGCAGTGGGCGCCGTAGGCGCGCCCCCAGTCGTAGCGCGCCCGCCAGCCGTCGGGCAGCGCCGGGACGAGCCGCGCCGTGAGCCGCGTGGGGAGCGTGGAGACGACCCGTGCGAAGCCCGATGACGAACCGTCTGTCAGCCGGACGACGAAGCCCGACGACCCGCCACCGTCCGCGCTCGAGCCCGAGCCACCCGCGGAGCCGGCCACCGAAGCCCCACCAGCGGGCTCGACGCGTTCCACCGCCGTCCCGAAGCGCAGCTCCCCGCCGGCCGCCTCGACGGCCTTGGCCAGGGCCGCGTAGACCTGCTGGAATCCCCCCCGCAGGTAGCCCAGCTCCGGGGTCCGATCGTGGACCCGGGCCCAGAACCAGGGCAGGGCGATCTCCGGCGCCGCCGCCCCGAACTTCCCCTCGAGCAGCGGTCCCCAGACGACCCGTTCGGCGGCCGAGCCCATCCAGCGACGGATCCAGGCCTGGGCCGTGCGGCCCTCCAGGGGTGACGGTCGCGGCAGGGCCCGCAGCCCGGCTAGGACGACGCCCATGCGCAGCCGGTCGGGCAGCGGCAGCGGGCCGAAGCGCAGCAGGGAAAGCGGCGAATCGAGCTGCCAGCGGCGCCCGTCACGCAGGGTGGCGGTGATCGGTCGGTGCCACTTCAGCTCGTCGCCCAGGCCTAGCTCCTCGATGAGGGCGATGGCCTGCCGGTCGGAGCGGAAGAGGTGGTGGTAGAACTTCTCCAGCCAGATCCCGGGAGCCACCTCGAAGCCGGCCGCCAGCCCGCCCGGCAGCGGTTCGCGCTCGAAGACCGTCACCGATCGGCCGGCCTGGGCCAGCCGGAGGGCGACGGTCAGGCCCAGGGCGCCGGCGCCCAGGACGGCATCCCGCCCAGCCGCGGAGGGGTCGACTGTCACGTGCGGGAGTATGGCGCCCGCGTCTGGAGCCCGCCCGCCCCGGGCTGCTACGATCGGGACCGATCCCCGGCCACCAGGAGAGCCCGCCCGTGCCTGAACAGGATCTCGCCCATCGCGCCGTCATCACCGGCCTCGGCGCGGTCACGCCCATCGGCAATGACCACCCCACGTTCTGGAAGAACCTCGTGGCCGGAGTCAACGGCGGCGGGCCCATCACCTCCTTCGACGCCAGCGCCTTCGAGGTCCGCATCGCGGCCGAGGTCAAGGACTTCGATCCCACCGTGGGCATGGACCCCAAGATGGCCCGCCGCATGAGCCGGTTCATCCACTTCGGGATGGCCGCCGGGACCGAGGCGGTGCGCGACAGTGGGCTC
This sequence comes from Candidatus Limnocylindrales bacterium, assembly GCA_036278755.1. Lineage (GTDB taxonomy): Bacteria > Chloroflexota > Limnocylindria > Limnocylindrales > CSP1-4 > DASUKL01. The sequence goes on from DASUKL010000133.1 coordinate 20,586, forward strand.
GACTTCGCGGCCCTCGATCAGGACGCCCGCGACCGGGCCGCCGTGGCCGTCAACACCGGCGGCGGGGGGATCGAACAGATCATCGACGGCACCCACGTCCTGGAGACGAAGGGCCCCAACCGGGTCAGCCCCTTCGCCATCCCGGCCCTCTCCGGCTCGATGGCTGCCTGCCTCCTGTCCATGGAATACGGCATCACCGGCCCGGTCATCACCCAGGTCGCGGCCTGCGCCAGCTCGGTCATCGCCTTCCACGACGCCCTCCGCCTCATCCAGCGCGGCGAGGTCGACATCGTCCTGACCGGCGGGACGGAGGCGCCCCTGCTGCCGGTGGCCTTCGCCGCTTTGGGCAACATGGGCGCGCTCTCCAAGCGCAACGACGACCCCCAGCACGCCTCGCGGCCGTTCGACCGCGACCGGGATGGATTCCTCTATGGCGAGGGGGCGGGGGTCATGGTCGTCGAGTCGGCGGAGCACGCCCTGGCCCGCGGGGCGACCATCCAGGCCGAGATCCTGGGGGCGGCCATGACCTCCGACGCCTACCACCTCTCGGCCCCCGAGCCCAGCGGCCGCTCCGAGGCGCGGGCCATGACCAAGGCCTTGCGCGACGCAGGCGTGGCCCCCGACGAGGTCGACTACATCGTGGCCCACGGGACTTCGACGCCGCTCAACGACGGCAACGAGTCACGGGCCATCAAGCAGGCCTTCGGCGCCGCGGCCCACAAGGTCGCCATCAGCTCCCCGAAATCGATGGTCGGCCATCTCCTGGGGGCGGCGGGGGCGATCAGCGCCCTGGCCGCCATCGGGGCCATCCGTGAGGGCGTCATCGCGCCCACGATGAACCTCGAGCATCCCGACGTCGAGGACGACTGCGACCTGGACTACGTGCCCCAGCAGGCCCGCCAGGCCAAGGTCGACACGGCCATGATCAACGGCTTCGGCTTCGGCGGCCAGAACGCGGTGGCCGTCTTCCGCCGCTTCGAGGTCTAGCCCGGTCCCTGCCCCCGGCGACCGAGGGCGGTTTTCCGCCCTCCGGCGACCGAGGGCGGTTCTCCGCCCCCTCGCAGCCCGGGGCGGCTCAGGCCCAGTCGTCGAGGGCGTTGGCCGGCGTCGCGCCGGGGCCGCCGACGAAGCGTTCCAGCTCCTCGGCCGGCATGGCATAGGTGTGTCGCGCCTCCGGGAAGGCGCCGCTCCGCACATCCGCGGCGTAGGCCTCGAGGGCCCGCTTGATCTCCGGCCCCAGGTCGGCATAGCGCTTCACGAAGCGGGCCACGCGGCCGTCGTAGAGCCCCAGCAGGTCGTGCCAGACGAGGACCTGGCCGTCGCAGTCAGGCCCCGCCCCGATGCCGATGGTGGGGATCGTCACGATCTCGGTCAGCCGCGCCGCGACCGGGGCCGGGACGGCCTCCAGGACGATGGCGAAACAGCCCGCGGCCTCGAGGGCCCGGGCATCGACGAGCAGCTGTCGGGCGCGCGCCGCGGTCCGTCCCTGGGCCCGGAAGCCGCCCAGCATCGTGGCCGACTGGGGCGTCAGGCCGAGGTGGCCCATGACCGGGATGCCGGCCTCCACGATGGCCCGGGCCCGATCGACCATGGCCCCGCCGCCTTCGAGCTTGACCCCGTCGACGCCCGCCTCCTTGACCATCCGGATGGCGTTGCCCACGGCCTCGGCGTCCGAGACCTGGAACGAGCCGAAGGGCAGGTCGCCGACGACCAGCGGCCGGCGCGCCCCACGGGCCGCGGCCCGGCCCAGGACGAGCATCTCCTCCATGGTCGCCGGCACGGTCGAGTCGAGGCCCAGCATGACCATGGCCGCCGAGTCGCCAACGAGCACAAGGTCGACCCCGGCCTGATCGGCCAGCCGTGCGCTGGGGGCGTCGTAGGCGGTGACGCAGACCGCCTTACGGCCCTCGCGTTTGAAGGCCATGAAGTCGGTCAGGCTGAGCTTGGCCGGAGCGCCGGGCTCGGGCGGGGGAAGGTGGGATCGGGTCGTCATGTCAGCGCCTCCGTGAGCAGCATATTGTCGATCAGACGCGTCCGTCCAGCCCGCACCGCCGCGGCCAGGGTGGGGCCGTCGAAGTCGGCCAAGGCGACGTAGTCGACCGCCAGCCCCACAGCTGCATCGAGGATGGTCCGCGCCGCCGCGACCGGATCCGCGCCCTGCCGCTGCGCGGCCAGGCCCGCCTCCAGGGCCCGCGGGAGGGCCAGGGCCTGCTGGCGCTCCTCCGGGCTGAGGTAGGTGTTGCGCGACGAGAGGGCCAGGCCGTCCGGGTCGCGGACCGTGGGCCCCACCCGCAGCTCCAGGGGCAGGTCGAGGTCGCGCACCATGCGCCGCAGGACCGCCACCTGCTGGGCGTCCTTGCGGCCGAAGTAGGCCCGCCGGGGCTGGACGATGGAGAAGAGCTTGAGGCAGACGGTGGCCACGCCCCGGAAGTGGCCGGGCCGTGCGGCGCCCTCGAGGATCGCCCCCAGCTCCCCCACCTCGACCCAGGTGGAGAAGCCGGGCGGGTACATCTCCTCGGCCGACGGCACGAAGAGGAGCGCGACGCCCTCGGCCTCGGCCAGGGCCGCGTCCCGGGCCTCGTCGCGCGGGTAGTGGGCCAGGTCCTCGCCCGGACCGAACTGGCTCGGGTTCACGAAGAGGCTGACCACGACCCGCTCGTTCTCCGCCCGCGCCGCCCGGATGAGGGAGACGTGGCCGTCGTGGAAGGCGCCCATGGTCGGGACGAGGCCCACGCCGCGATCGCCCCAGGAGCCCCGCACCTCGCGCAAGCCGGCGATGGTGCGCACGATCTCCAGGCTCACGGCGCGAGGCGGACGTCCATCGTGGGCCCGAGTCTAGTAGCCTGCTCCGATGCCCGCTCCCTCCGACAGCCAGGCCCCGACTGCCTTCTTGGCCCTCATCGGACGGCGCGCCCTGGCCATCGCCGCCCTGGCCGTCGCCGCCACCGTGGTCGCGGCCCTGCTCCAGGTCGTGGGCCAGCACGGCGTGCCCGTCTTCGTGGCCTCGGCCGTGGCCCTGGCGGCCCTGGCCTTCCTCGTCGGGGAGGCGACCGACCAGTTGGGCGGGCGGCTGGGGCCGGGTGCCACGGGCGTCCTCCAGTCGGCCCTGGGCAACCTGCCTGAGCTGTTCATCAGCCTCTTCGCCCTCCAGGCCGGCCTCGTCGTCGTCGTCCAGACGGCCCTCGTCGGGTCGATCCTGGCCAACTCGCTGCTGGTCCTGGGCCTGGCCTTCGTCTTCGGCGGCCTGCGTCACGGGGAGCAGCGCTTCGAGCGCGGCCCGGCCGGCATGATCGCCACGCTGCTCCTCCTGGCCACGGCGGCGCTCACGATCCCGGCCCTGGCCACGGCCCCCGGCGCGCCGGACTTCGGCCACCCCGTCGACCTGTCGGTCGTCGTCTCGGTCGTCCTCCTGGTCATCTTCGTGGCCAGCATCCCCTTCTCCATCGGTGGCGGCCAGGGTGCCAGCCATGGCGGGCTCGAGCTCGAGGCCGTCTGGCCGCTGGGGTTGGCGGTCGGCGTCCTGGCCATCGCCGGCGCCGGAGCGGCGCTCGTCTCGGACTGGTTCGTCGATTCGCTACAGCCCTCGATGGCGACCCTGGGCCTGTCGGAGGCCTTCGTCGGCCTGGTCGTCGTGGCCATCGCCGGCAACGCGGTGGAGAACGTGGTCGGGGTCCAGATGGCCGCCCGGGGCAAGCCGGACCTGGCCATCAGCCTCATCCTCAACTCCAGCCTGCAGGTCGCCCTGGCCCTCGTCCCGGCCCTCGTCCTGATCAGCCTCGTCGTGGGGGCGGCGCCCATGACCCTCGTCCTGCCGCCGCTGTTCATCGGGGCCCTGGCCATGAGCGCCCTGCTGGGGGCGCTCATCACGGCCGACGGCAAGAGCACCTGGCTGGAGGGCCTGGCCCTGGTGGGGCTCTACGTGATCGTCGCCGCCTCGACCTGGTGGGGGCCGGTCGCGGGCAGCTGAGTCTGCTTCGTCCGAGCGACTGCCGATCGGCGTCAGCCCCCCGCAGCCGGAAGCGAGGGCTGGGGAGCGAGGGCCGGGGCGGGCGTTTCCTCGCAGCGAATGGATGGGGCCGTTAGCGATGACCAGGCGACAGCCGAGGCCCGTCGAGCACGATCCATCCGCTCACGGCAAACGCCAGGCCACGAAGCCGGTCGTCGCGGATGGTCGGCGACGCCGACGCCTCGGATCATTCGCTCACGGCAAACGCCAGGCCACGAAGCGGGTCGTCGCGGATGGTCGGCGACGCCGACGCCGACGCCTCGGATCATCCGCTCGCGGCAAACACGATGGCCCAGGCGAACGGGCGCGGGCGCCTTGCCCAGCTCCGTTCGGCTCAGCCGCTGCCGCTCAGCCCTCAGCCGGCCGCCGGTCGGGGCGGGATCGGCCGGCCCTCGAAGGCCGCGACGAGCGCCAGGAAGTCGGCCGGCAGGCGCGTCGCTCGTCCGCTGCGGCGCTCGACGAAGACCTGGACCGAGTCGCCCTCGGCGACCAGCCGGCCCGGGCCGTCGCGCGCGTCGGCCGCGGCGCTGAGGCGGTAGGCCATGCCGAACGAGCTGCGGCCGGCCCACGTCGTCCGGCAGGCCAGCTCGAGCCCCTCACCGAAGAAGGCCGGGGCCCGATAGTCGATCCGGAGGCTGGCCACGACGACGCTTGCCGCCTCCTCCAGCGTGTCCTCGAAGCCTCTTCCCGTGACCGCCTTGAAGTAGCCCGCCCGGCCGGCCTCGAAGTAGGTCACGTAGGCGGCGTTGTTGACGTGGCCCATGGCGTCGGTGTCGCCGAAGCGGATCTCGATGGGTCGGCCATAGACGAACAGGTCCGCGGTGCTCGGATGCACCACCTCGAGCCGCTCGCTCATCGGCGGGCCCGAGCCGTGGCAGCCTTGGGTGCGGCGACGCGGAGGGCTGCTGCCAGCCGAGCGCCGTCGGGCGAACCGAGGCCGGAGCAGGCGTCCCAGCCCGGCCCGGCCGCATAGGCGCCGTTCGAGCCGGACGTCACGTCGCGCAGATCGGCGGCCAGGCCATACAGCCGGGGCGCCAGCGCCCCCAAGCCCGAACCCTTCGCGCCGCCCGAACCCTTAGCACCCGAGTCCTTGGCGGCCGAGCTCCCAGCGCCCGGATCCTTGGCGGCCGAGCTCCCGACGCCCGAGCCTCCAGCACCGAGTTGGACCAGCCGAGCGATCAGGCCGGCCCACAGCGGAGCCACCGCGCTCGTCCCGCCGTAGACCGCGTCGTGACCGTCGACGCGGACCCGATAGCCGGTCTGCGGGTCGGCGTCGCCACTGACGTCGGGCACGCCGCGACCCTTCCGCGCGCCCGGGTTGGCCGAGGCCGGCACGCCCGCCGAACGCTGCCACGCGGGCAGGGCGTAGACGTCGCTGACCCCGCCGCCGGTCGCGCCCCCGCCGGGCCCGTCGTTCCAGGCCGACTCCGCGCCGATCGCCTGCCCGGCGGCCTCGAGCCGCGTCCCTCCGCAGCCCAGGGCCTGGGGGGAGGAGGCGGGGTAGTCGACGTGGGCCCGGCCGTCGGTCATGGCGTCCGAGGAGCCGTTGTCGCCCGCCGCGCAGCACACCGTGACGCCCAGCAGGGCCGCGTCGCCGAAGGCCGCGTCGAGGGCAGCCCGGGCCTGGCCACTCCACTCCGCCTCCGGGGCGCCCCAGCTGATGGACAGGGCGACCGGCGTGGGCGAGGCATGGACGGCCTGAGTCACCCCATCGAGGAAGCCGCGGTCGGTGTTGGGCGCGAACCAGACCGCCAGGCGGGCGGCGGGCGCGATGGCCCCCGCGACCTCGAGGTCGAGCATGACCTCGCCGTCGGGACCGTTAGGATCGCCCGTGGGCGCGTCCGCCGCGCCGTCCACGCCGTGGGTCGCGACCGTCGGTGAGGTCAGGCCGAGCCCCGTGAAGTAGGCCTCCAGGTCCTCCGCCCGATGCCCACCGCCCAGCTCCAGGAAGGCCATCGTCGTGTCTCGCCCGTCGGCCTCGGCTGGGAAGCCATAGAGCGCCGCGACCTGGGGCGGCGTGTAGCTCAGCGCGGCCGCGCGGGCAGCGATGCCGGGCGCGGAGGGGAAGGGCCGGAACTGGGTCCGGGCTTGGGGTCGGTCGTCGAAGCCCAGGACGGCCAGGACATGGGGCCGCAGCTGGGGGGGTAGGCGGACCGGACCGCGATGGCTGCGATGGGCCGCACTGGACCTTGGCGCGACCTTGGATCGGGCCGCCGACGAGACGGTATCCGCCGGCGAGACGCCGTCGCGGACGAAGCGCTCGAGGCGAACGCCGAAGGCCGCTGCGCAGGCCTCGGCACTGCCGGCCAGGCAGACGCAGCGCCGGCGAGTGTCCGCGTCGGTCACCTCCAGCCCGGCCGTGTGGGCGAAGCGTTCGACGGCCCGGACCGCCGCCCCATCGGCCCCCAGGACGCCCCGGCGCCGGCGGCGTAGGACGACGGTCAGCTCGACGCGGGCGCCCGGGTCGGCCGGGCCCACCGACCGATGACGGGCCAGCGGCGGACGGCTCCCGCGGAGGGGCTGGAGGTCGGCTCGGATCGGGCTCACTTGACGGGCTCTTCGGGCAGGTCAGCCCGTCGCTCCGCGGCCAGGTCGGCGGGCAGGAGGGAGAACATCACGCAGTCGCGGGGCTGGCCCAGGCGGTCAGCGTAGGCTCGCAACACCCCTTCCCGGGTGAAGCCGGCTCGCTCGGCCACGCGCTGCGAGGAGAGGTTGTCGTCGAGCGTATAGAGGCTCAGGCGCACGAGGTCGAAGGTCGGGATCGACCAGGCGGCCAGGAGCCGGACGGCTCGGGTCATGATCCCGCGACCGCGGCCCCAGGGCGCCAGCCAGTAGCCCACCATGGCCCGTCGCGGCCAACCCACGTGGAGCGTCACGACGCCCAGGAAGCGGCCGTCGGCCCGATCGAGGATGGCGAAGTTGGCGGCCACCCCCTCGTCCCAGGCGCGGGAGGTGGCGCCGGCGAAGGCCTCCGCGTCGGTCATCCGATAGGGCTGGGGGATGGGGATGAAGTGCGCGATCAAGGGATCCTGGCAGGCGGCGTGGATGTCGGCCGCGTCGCTCGGCTCGATGGGCCGCAGCCGGACCGCCTCGTCGGCGAGCGGCGGATCCGGGCGTGGCAGGGGCTTGGCCATGACCGACCGAGGCTAGCACGCGGCCCGCGCGGACTCACCCGCTCATGCCAGACGATCCCACGCTGTCAAGGCCGGTCGTCGGGCGCGCTGTGCAGCTTCGGAGTGCGCGGACCGGCAGAGGTCCGGCACCGAGGCGATCAGACGCGGACGGGCACGCTCCGCAGCCGCAGGGAGTTGCCGACCACGCTGACCGAGCTGAAGGCCATGGCCGCCGCAGCCAGGACCGGATCGAGGGTCAGGCCGAAGGACGGGTACAGGACGCCCATGGCCACCGGGATCAGGGCCACGTTGTAGGCAAAAGCCCAGAAGAGGTTCTGGTGGATCGCGCGGAGCGTGGAGCGGGCCAGGCCCACGGCTGCCGGGACGAGCCGCGGATCGCCGCCCACCAGCGTGACGTCGGCTGTCTCGAGGGCCACGTCCGAGCCGCTGCCGATGGCCACGCCCAGGTCCGCCTGGGCCAGCGCGGGCGCGTCGTTGATGCCGTCGCCGACCATGGCCACGCGGCGTCCTTCGGCTTGAAGTGCCCGCACTCGGTCCGCCTTGCCGCCCGGCAGGACCTCGGCCAGGACGCGCTCCGCGGGGATGCCGACCTGGGCCGCCACGGCCGCCGCGGTGGCCCGGCGATCGCCGGTCACGAGCCAGACTTGGAGGCCCTCCGCCTCGAGGCGAGCGACAGCCTCGGCCGCTCCCGGACGGACCTCGTCGGCGACGCCAAGGACGCCCGCCGCCCGACCGTCGACGGCCACGAGCACGGGCGTCCGACCCGCCTCCGCCTGAGCCTGGGCCAACAGCTCGAGAGGCTCGATCTCGGCCCCCTGAGCCTCGAGGAACCGCCGGCTGCCGACGAGCACCCGACGGCCGTCGACGGTGGCCTGGACGCCGCCGCCGGCCTCGGCGCTGAAGTCGGTCGCAAGGGGTAAGGCGCCGGAGCTCGGCTGCCCGGTCGCCGTCGACTGTCGAGGGCCCACGTTCGGCTGTTCGGACGTCGATCGCACGTCGCCGGAAGCGGTTCGGGCCGCCGCGACGAGGGCCGCCGCCAACGGATGCTCGCTCCCGACCTCGGCCGCGCCCGCCAGGCGGAGGAGCTCCCGGTCCGTCCAGCCAGCGGCCGGGCTGACCGCGGCCACGGTCGGACGGCCCAGGGTCAAGGTCCCGGTCTTGTCCAGGATCACGGTGTCGATGCGGCCGGCGCTCTCCAGGGCCTCGCCGCCACGGACCAGGATGCCGGCTTCCGCGCCGCGGCCCGTGCCGACCATGATGGCCGTCGGCGTGGCCAGGCCCAGGGCGCAGGGACAGGCCACGATGAGGACCGCGATGCCGGCCACGAGGGCATGGACGAAGGCCGGCTCCGGCCCGATGAGCAGCCAGACGATGAAGGTCAGCCCTGCGGCCACCATGACCGCCGGGACGAACACCGAGGCGACCCGGTCGGCCAGGCGCTGGATGGGCGCCTTGGACCCCTGAGCCCGTTCGACCTGACGAACGATGCCGGCCAGGACCGTATCGGCTCCGATATGCGTGGCGCGCATGACGAAGCTGCCTCCGGTATTGAGCGTGGCCCCGATGACCTGGTCGCCGGTGGCCTTGGCCACAGGCAGCGACTCGCCGGTCAGCATCGACTCGTCGACGGCCGAGGTGCCCGCCACGACGAGACCGTCGGTGGGCACCTTGTCGCCGGGCCGGACGCGCAGCAGGTCGCCCGGCTGGACGTCCGCCAGAGGGATCTCGGTCTCATCCCCGCTGGTCCCGTCGGCGCCGTCCGCGGCGAGGCGGCGGGCCGTCGGCGGCTGGAGATCGATGAGGGCCCGGATGGCGCTGGCCGCCCGACCCCTGGCCCGAGCCTCTAGCCAACGCCCGGCGAGGATGAGGCCGACGATGAGGGCCGCACTGTCGAAATAAGTGGCCGGGCCCTGACCGGCCGATGTCACCAGCTCCGGCCAGGTCGCGACCAGAGCGCTGTAGCCCCAGGCGGCCAGGGTGCCCACGGCCACGAGCGTGTCCATCGTGGCGTCGCCGTGGCGAGCGGCCTTCCAGGCCGCCCGCAGGAAGCGGCCGCCGGCCCAGAACTCGACCAGGGTCGCCGGCCAGAGGGCCAGGGCATTCGCCGCTCCCATGGTCAGGCCGAGCGGATCGGCCATGAGGACCATGATCCCGATGGCCACGCCGATGGCCACGAGGGCCTGGGTCGCCAGCCGGCGCTGCTCGCGGGCCCGCTCCCGCTCATCGGCCGCAGCGCTCGCGGCCCAGCCGGCGGGAGCTGCCGCGGTGGACACCATGGGGACGCCGGGGGCGGAGGCGGCGCCTTCGAGACGTCCGGCTCCCGTGTTCGGGTCTGGGCGGACCTCGTAGCCGGCCGATTCGACCGCCTTCACCAGCTCCGAGCGCCCGGCCACCGCGGGGTCGAAACGGACCGTGGCCCGCTCCGTGGCCAGGTTCACACTGGCTGAGAGCACGCCGTCCGTGCGGCCCAGGAACCGCTCGATCCGATTCACGCACGAGGCGCAGGTCATGCCCTCGATGGGTAGCACGATCTCGATGGGGCTCGTCGGGGCAGGAGGCTGCGTCGCGCCGGTGTCCGACGCGGCGGAGGTCCGGGACGCAGGCGGCGTCGTGGCTTCGGTCGTCATACTCCCCCGGAGTATACCAGTCCTGCGCCCTGGACGGCCACATGGGTGTTGACCGGCCGATCGGACGGCGTATGCTGCCTCGACAGCATCGTTCGATGGATCGGATGGAAGATGGGGCGGCGACGTGGATCACCTGCACTCGACGTGGATCACCCGCAGTCGTTGATGCGTCAGTCTTCATCGGCCGCGATGGCCGTCGTCCTTGTTGTCGTGGCGGTCGGGCTCCTTGGCTGTTCAGCCACTCCTGGCGCCTCGATCGTGGCCGTCCGGACCAGGCCGCCGGCCCCCTCCGGGCAGCAGATCCTCTGCTCCGTAGCCCTTCATGTGCCCTTCACCCTCGTGGGGGACCCGACGGCCGATCCGCCGGACTGGGGGGTGACCCGCGCCGATGCGCGTCGCTTCGACATCGTCTGGCCGGCCGGCTTCACCGCTCGCTTCGATCCGGACCTGGAGATCCTCGACCCATCGGGCGCCGTCGTCGCCCGCGCCGGCACGATCAGCGACGCCGGCGGCACGGGAGATGATCAGACGGTCTGGATCTGTGGCATCGGCGGCAAGACCTACACGCACTGACGCAGCCCACCGGCACGGAGCCGTCTCGCCACGAGGTGGCGTTACCATCGACCGCTGATGCGCGATACCACCGGCGTTCGACAGGCCGCGAACCAGGACCTGGCCGTCACCACGCTCGCCTCACCCTGGGGTCCCGTCGTCGTGGCCGCCAGCGCAGCTGGGGTGGTGGGGGTCGAGCTGGGCGGCGAACCGGTCGCCGTGCGTCGGCGGCTCGAGGGCCGTTCATCGGCATCCGGCGGATCGTCGGCGCCACGCCGGTCGTCGGCGCCTCGCGGGTCGTCGATGCCACGCGGGTCGTCGCCAGGATCGGGCGGGTCGTCCGTACGGGCCAGCGCCCACCTCGATCGGGCGACGCATGAGCTCGAACTCGCGATGGCCGGAGAGCCATCCGAAGTGGCGCAGGTGCCCATCGACTGGACCGATCTCCCGAGCTTCGACCGGCGGGTCCTGCAGGCGGCCCGCCAAGTGGCCTGGGGCGAGACGGCGACCTACGGCGAGCTGGGCAGGCGCATCGGAGCGCCGCGGGCTGCTCGAGCGGTGGGCGGGGCGATCGGGCGCAACCGGTTCTGGCTGCTCGTGCCCTGCCACCGCATCGTGGCCGCCGGAGGTCGGATCGGCGGGTACGGCGGCGCGCCATACGGCATCGAGTTGAAGCGCGAGCTCCTGGCCCGCGAGGGCACGGTCGTCAGCCTCGCCCGCTAGAGGCCGCCACGGCGCCGAGGCCGATACCGGCCAGGCAGCGGGCCGCGTCAGCGCGCCGAGGCCCGGCACGCGAGCGGAGGCAGCGGGCCGCGTCAGGGCCGAAGGCCATCACGGCCAGAAGGCAGCGGGGACCGGCAAGGCGCCGAAGGCCATCACGGCCAGAAGGCAGCGGGGCCCGGCAAGGCACCGAAGCCCACAGCGACAGATGTTCGCGATCAGGTGCGCCCGGAGGATCCGGACGCAGGTTCGCCAGGGCGCCGAGTTCCGTCAGCGACAGATGTTCGCGATCAGGTGCGCCCGGAGGATCTGGACGCAGGTCGCCGTTCACCGATAGCGGAAGATCGTCAAGCTCAGGCTCCCAGACGCGCGCCCTGTCCGCTCATCGCGAAGATCGGTGGACGCGATGGCCCGCAGGTGCGCACACGGGGCTGCGGACCGTGTGTGATCGCGTAAAGGTGCGGGGCTGGGCGATGGCGGTGATCAGGCGGCGCCAGCACCCGCACATCGAGTCGCAGACCGTACGTGATCGCGTAAATGGGTACTGGCTCCGCAAGACTGGGCCGGCGATCGGGCTCCGCGCGGGGCTAGGCGATCCGGCGGAGGATGCCGGGCGACCAGGCGGGGAAGGAGGGGCGCTCAGTCGGGGGACTATGCGCTTGGTCGGGTCGCGGGCATGGCGCTCGGTCGGAGCAGGCCGCGAGGCCGATCGCTAGTTGCGGGTCGCCGGGTGCATGGGGTAGACGCCGACCACGATCGGGGTGTGCGGGTCCTCGCACAGCTCCAGGCCCACGTCCCCGGAGCGGACCAGCTCCTCGATCAGGGAGCACTCGCGGGGCGGCAGGCCGATGTAGGCCGCGCCGTCCAGCGTGTGCAGGACATGGACGTCGTCGAACTGGCCGTTCAACTCGAAGCGACGGCGCAACTCGTGGAGCGGCACGTAGGGCCGCGACTTGATGAAGCGACGGAGCTGGGCGGCTGTCGCGCCGCGCGCCTCCTGGCGCTCGTGCGGCGGTTGGGCAGATGCTGCGTCGGGACCCGGCCCCGACGCTTCGGATTCGATGGTCACGTGGCTCGATCTGGCAGGCGGGCAACGACCGCGGTGGCCGGATGACGGCTGGGGCCGCCGATCGCCCACGATTCTAGCACCGGCCTCCCGAGGTCCGGCCGAGCCACCGCGGTGCGGGCCCGACCTGGCGCACGAGCGCCGAGCCACCGCGGTGCGAGCCCAGTTCGCGTGGCGGCACTCCCCCGCCCTGGACTCTGGCTCAGACCCCGCTGACGACCAGCACGTCGCGCGGCGATCGGTTCAGCGACACCGGCCCCTCGGCCGTGCAGACGACGATGTCCTCGATGCGCGCACCGTAGCGGCCCTCGAGGTAGATGCCCGGCTCGATGCTGAAGGCATGGCCCACCGCCAGCGGCTGGGCGTTGCCGGCCACGATGTACGGCTCTTCGTGCTCCTCGAGACCGATGCCGTGGCCCGTCCGGTGGAGGAAGGCCGGCCCGAACCCGGCAGCCGTGATCGGTTCCCGGGCCGCCGCGTCGACCGCCTCGCACGTGACGCCAGCCCGGGCCGCCGCGGTGGCCGCCGCCTGGGCCGCCTCGAGGACCGCGTAGAGCTGGCGGAACGTGTCGTCGGGGCCCGCGCCCGGGTCGCCGCCGGTGACCCACAGAGTGCGGGTCGTGTCGGAGCCGTAGCCGCCCCGCGTGCCACCGATGTCGAGGACGATCGGCTCGCCCGGGCCCACGACGCGCTCGGACACGGCATGGTGCGGCTCGGCCGAGTTCGGCCCCGAACCCACGATCGAGAAGGCCGCCGTCTCGTGCCCTTCGGCCAGGAGCCGATCGCGGACCTCACGCCCGATGTCGCCTTCCGTGCGGCCCACCAGTCGCCCCGCGGCGATGGCCTGGACGGTCCGATCGGCGGCTTCGGCGGCTTCGGTCAGGAGCCGGATCTCGTCGGCGTCCTTGATCGAGCGCAGGTCCGCCAGGACGCTCGAGGCGAGCCCGAAGCTGGCCCCCGGAACGGTCGACTGGAGGCCCAGGACGAAGGTCGCCCAGAGCCGGTCCCCGACCAGCAGCCGACGGTCCAGACCGACGCCCGAACCCGAGCCCGAACCCGAACCTCCGGCCGCCCGCGATCCGGCGCCCGAACCAGTTCCCAGCGCCGAGGCGACGATGGCGTACGGGTCATCGGTCTCCTCCCAGCTCCGCAGGTCGACATCACCCGCCGCCACCGCGGGGGCGGCCGCGCCACCCGCCCGCTCCAGGCGCGGCACGATCAGCACCGGCGGCTCGTCCAGGGGCAGGACCAGCATCGTCAGCCGTTCCAGGGCCGGGGCCGCATAGCCGACGAGCCAGCGCAACTCCGCCCCCGGCCCGACGAGCAGGGCACGCGCGCCGGCCGCCCGGAGCGCCTCCCGGCTGGCCGTCAGCCGGTCACGGTAGCGGGCCGCGGGGATCGGCTGCGGCGGAGCGATCACGACCCGTCCAGCCAGCGCCGCAGGACGTCCGGCCCATCCGCATGCATCTTGTTGTACGAGAGGACGCGCCGGGCTCCGGCGGCCAGGGCCCGCTTGCGGAGCGGCAGATCGTCGTGCTGCGAGACGGCCAGGACCCGGAGGCCGGCCGCGGCCGCGCGGGTCACGGCGGCGACCCCGTCGTAGCGGTGGCCGCCGAGGTCGATCACGGCCCCCGCCGGCACCGGCCCCTCCCCCACCTGGAGCTCGAGGGCCGCCTGGTCCGGCACGGGCACCGGTCGCAGGCCGGCACGCTGCGCGGCGGCGGTCAGCCGCGAGGCCCAGATGAGGTCGTCAGCCACGATGAGGACGCGGGGTGCGGGATGCGGTGCCATGCGCGCCAGAGCGTACACTTGAGCTGTGACCAGCACCGTCGACCAGCCACGTCAGAGCCCGCCCCAGGAAGTCCAACTCGAGCGGGTCACGATCCGCTTCGCGGGCGACTCCGGGGACGGGATGCAGCTCACCGGCGGCCAGTTCACCCGCACCAGCGCCGTCTTCGGCAACGACGTCAGTACCTACCCTGACTTCCCGGCCGAGATCCGGGCGCCGGCCGGTTCGCTGCCCGGGGTCAGCGGCTTCCAGCTCAGCTTCTCCAGCGCCGAGATCTACACCCCGGGCGACCAGCCGGACGTCCTCGTGGCCATGAACCCGGCCGCCCTCAAGACGAACGTCGGCGACCTGCCCCCGGGCGGGGCCCTCATCGTCAACAGCGACGCCTTCAGTCAGGCCAACCTGACCAAGGCCGGCTACGCCACGAACCCCCTCGAGGACGGCTCGCTCAAGGCCTACACCGTCTTCGACGTGCCCATCAACACGCTCAACGACCGGGCCCTCGAGGGCCTCGAGATGACCAGCAAGCAGAAGGACCAGACGAAGAACTTCTTCGCCCTGGGCCTCATGTTCTGGCTCTACGAACGGGACATGCAGCCGACGCTGGACTGGATCGGCCAGAAGTTCGGCGCCAAGCCGGTCTTCGTCGAGGCCAACACGCGGGCCCTCAAGGCCGGCTACGCCTTCGGCGAGACGACCGAGATGTTCCACACCCACTACCGCGTCGCCCCGGCCCGCCTGGCCCCCGGTACGTACCGCAACGTGACCGGCAACGAAGCCACGGCCATGGGCTTCGTGGCCGCGTCCCGCCTCGCCCAGCGCACGTTGTTCTACGGCTCCTACCCCATCACCCCGGCCAGCGACATCCTCCACGCCCTCTCCGGCTACAAGCAGTTCGGGGTCCGCAGCTTCCAGGCCGAGGACGAGATCGCGGCCATCGGGGCGGCCATCGGTGCCAGCTTCGGCGGCGCCCTGGGCCTCACCGGCACCTCGGGCCCGGGCATCGCCCTCAAGAGCGAGGCCCTCAACCTGGCCGTCATGGTCGAGCTCCCGCTCGTGGTCATCGACGTCCAGCGGGCCGGCCCCTCGACCGGCATGCCGACCAAGGTCGAGCAGGCGGACCTCCTCCAGGTCATGTTCGGACGCAACAGCGACTCGCCCATCCCGGTCGTCGCCCCAGCCACGCCGGCGGAGTGCTTCGACTACGCCATCGAGGCCTGGCGGCTGGCCCTCAAGTACGTCACCCCGGTCGTGTACCTCTCCGACGCCTTCCTGGCCACCGGGGCGGAGCCCTGGCGCATCCCGAACCTCGCCGACCTGCCCGACATCGCGGTGCCCAACCCCACCCAGGTCGAGGGCTTCCACCCCTACGCCCGCGATCCGGTGACCCTGGCCCGACCCTGGGCCATCCCCGGCACCCCCGGCCTGGAGCACCGCATCGGCGGCCTCGAGAAGGCGGACATCACGGGCAACGTCAGCTACGACCCCGAGAACCACGACCGGATGCAGCACCTGCGGGCCGAGAAGATCGCCCGCATCGCTGACGACATCCCGGCGCTGGAGGTCTTCGGGCCGACCTCGGGCGACCTCCTCGTCCTGGGCTGGGGCTCGACCTATGGGGCCCTGCGCAGCGCGGTCCAGCGGCTGCAAGCCGACGGCCACCAGGTGGCCCACGCCCATCTGCGCTACCTCAACCCCTTCCCCCGCAACCTGGGCACGGTCCTGGAGGCCTACGGCCAGGTCCTCATCCCCGAGATCAACCTCGGGCAGCTGCGGCTCCTCGTCCGGGGCCGCTATCTGGCCGATGCGCACGGCTACGACCGGGTCCGCGGCAAGCCCTTCCGGATCTCCGAGATCGAAGCCGCCGCCCGGGCCCTCCTGCCCGCCCGATAGTGCACTGGACTGATCGATGACCACGAACGGACATGCCACCGAACCGTTGGCCGACTTGGCCGGCCTCTCGCCCGAGAACCAGGCCGTGATCAAGCTGACCCGCAAGGACTTCGCCTCGGACCAGGAGGTGCGCTGGTGCCCCGGCTGCGGCGACTACTCGATCCTGGCCCAGACCCAGAAGACGATGCCGGACTTCGGCGTGCCGCGGGAGCGGATCGTGTTCATCAGCGGCATCGGCTGCAACGGCCGCCTGCCGTACTATATGAACACCTACGGCTTCCACTCCATCCACGGCCGCGCGCCCACCCTGGCCACCGGCCTCAAGGCCGCCCGGCCGGAGCTCATGGTCTGGGTCATCACCGGCGACGGCGACGCCCTCTCCATCGGCGGCAACCACGTCCTGCACGCCATGCGGCGCAACGTGGACATCAAGCTGATCCTGTTCAACAACCGCATCTACGGTCTGACCAAGGGCCAGGCCTCGCCCACCTCGGAGCTGGGCAAGCGGACGAAGTCCTCGCCCCAGGGCACGATCGACCATCCGGTCATCCCGACCTCGATCGCCCTGGCCGCCGAGGCCACCTTCGTGGCCCGCTCGGTCGACACGATCACCGAGCACATGCAGACGACCCTCGAGCGGGCCGGCTGGCACAAGGGCTCGGTCTTCGTCGAGGTCCTGCAGAACTGCAACATCTTCAACGACGGTGCCTGGCGCGACTTCACCGACAAGGACGTCCGCGAGGACCGCATGCTCTGGCTGGAGCACGGCAAGCCCATGATCTTCGGCAAGGACCGCGACAAGGGCATCCGCCTCCGGGGCCTCCACCCGGAGGTCGTCCAGCTGGGCGACGGCGTGACCGAGGACGATCTCCTCGTCCACGACGAGGAGGCCGAGGATCCGTACCTGGCCTTCATGCTGAGTCGCATGTGGTGGCCGGACTTCCCGGTCCCGGTGGGCGTCTTCCGCAACGTCACCCGGGCCACCCACGACGAGCTGCTGACGACCCAGATCGACGAGGTCATCGCGCGCCAGGGCGAGGGCGACCTGGCCAAGCTCCTGCGCAGCGGGGACACCTGGACGGTCGACTGATCGGCCGAGGCCGGGGCTTTTCGCCTCGGGCCTAGCGATCCTCCGCCTGGCGATCCTATTGGCCCCGGCTCCTCCGGCCCATGGATATGGCCATACGCACGCCCGGGTAGCGTTGTGACGACTCCAAGGCTCTGACGTCGGCCCTGGGTCGCAGGCGGGCTGCCCGCTGAGCGTGGATCCTTCGTGCGGATGGCCTCGAAAGGCTGCGCATCTACCGTGCGGACGGCCGCGACCGGCCCCTGCTCGCTCCAACGCTACGGACACATGCATCTGACCCGGTCGACGGCCATGCCGGCCGACTGATCGAGTCCAGCGCTAGCGGGTCTGTGCATCTGACCGCGTGTCATGCCAGCAGCCCACAACGGCCCCCTGTGAGTAACCCTACCGGCCACCGGTAGCGGTTAGCGTCCACCCGGCGCTCCTGCTAGCATCGGCGGATGCGCGGGCGCCGGATCGGCATCGTCTTGACCGTCATCAGCGCCTGCGGTTTCGGCTCGGGGCCGCTCTTCGCCAAACCGATCTACGCGGCCGGGGTCGACTGGCTGACCCTCAGCGTGTGGCGCTTCATCTTCGCCGCGGTCGTCTCCTGGCTGTGGCTCCTGGCTGTGCCCGAGAGCCGGCGCGCCCTGAAGCGTATCTCCCGCCGCCGGCTGGTCGTCCTGTTCCTGCTCGGCGTCTTCTACGTCGGCAACACGGCGACGTATTACGCCGGCCTGGAGACCGTGCCAGCCTCGCTGGCGGCCCTGATCATCTACGTCTATCCGGCCATCGTGGCCGTGCTGGCCCTTCGCTTCGGGCGGCGGCTGCGGGGTCGACGGCCCTGGTACGCCCTGACCCTGGCCATGGTCGGCGTGGCCCTGGCGGTCGGCAACATCGCCCCCGACCATGTCCCGCCGGCCACCGGGCTGCTCCTCATGGTCGCCTCGCCGCTCATCTACGCGGCCTGGATCATCCTCTCCGCCCGCCTCGCGGGCGAGCGCAGCGAGCCCCGCGACACACCCCCGCCGGAGGCGGTCGAGACCGTGGCCATGGAGGCCGCCGCGGAGACGACCGATCCCGCGCCCGCGGCCGCGATCATGCTCACCGCGACCTGTCTCGTCTACCTTCTCGTGGCTCCCCTGGCCGGCCACTCGCTCTCGCCGGCCGACGTGCCGCTGGCGGCCTGGCCGGGCCTGTTGGGGGTGGGGCTCGTCTCGGGCGCTCTGGCCATGCAGGCTTTCTACGCCGGCGCGAAGCGGATCGGGGCCGCCCAGGCGGCGCTCGTGAGCACGGTCGAGCCGGTCTGGACCATCAGCCTCGCCGTCCTGCTCTTCGGCGAGCAGCTCACCCCGCTCCAGCTCGTCGGTGGCGTCTGCATCATCGTCGCCGTGCTCTTGGCCGAAACGACCCCCGATGCCTCGGCCGTCGACCTGCGGCAGGAGCGCGCTCTGAACGAGCCCGATACCCGGCCCCTGTCGACGCGCTGAGGGGATGGAGCGGCTCGAACCGCCCACTCGAAGCCGCTCGTGGATACTTGGGGTGTGCGTCTCCTCTCGTACCGCGACCAGGGCCGTGAGCGACTAGGCCTGCTCATCGGCGAGCAGGTCGTGCCGGCCCAGGCATTGCTGCCCCCGGGTCCGGCCACGATGGCCGACCTGCTTGCGGCCGGGCCGGAGGCCGTAGAGCGACTGCGGCAGGCGGTCACAGGCCTCGGGGCGGACACCGTGGCCGAGGCCCGCGACCTCCAGGGCCTGACCCTCCTCGCGCCGCTGCCGCGGCCACCGAAGATCGTGGCCATCGGGCTGAACTACCGCTCCCACACGGGCGAACAGGAACGGCCGGCGCCCAAGGAGCCGATGATCTTCGCCAAGTACCCCACCGCCGTCATCGGACCGGGGGCCGAGATCCGCTGGGACCCCGCCCTCAGCGCCCAGGTCGACTACGAGGGCGAGCTGGCCGCCGTCGTCGGGCGTCCGGCGCGACGGGTCGGGCGTGGCGAGGCGCTGGACTACCTCATCGGCTACACCGTGGCCAACGACGTGACGGCCCGCGACCTCCAGGATCGGGACCGCCAGTTCACCCGGGGCAAGTCGCTCGACACGTTCTGCCCCCTGGGCCCGGCCCTCGTGACGGCCGACGAGGTGCCGGATCCGCAGGCGCTCCGCCTCACGACGCACGTCGACGGCGAGCTGGTCCAGGACGAGACGACGGCAGCCATGATCTTCGACGTCGCGGAGCTCATCGCCTTCGCCTCCCGGGCCTTCACCCTGGAGCCAGGCGACGTCATCCTCACCGGCACGCCCGGCGGGGTGGGCCACTACCGCCACCCGCCGCGCTACCTCCACGACGGTGACGTGGTGGCGGTCGAGATCGAGGGTCTGGGCCGCCTGGTCAACCCCTGCCGCGAAGAGCGTCGCGCCGGGGATGCGCGGGGCGATGATGACTGAGACCCCGGCCCGCATCCTCGTCGTCGACGACGAGCCAGCCATGGTGGGCGCGCTGTCGGCCCTCCTCGGGGCGGCCGGGCAGCGGATCGTGCCGGCTTACGACGGCCACGAGGCCCTGGAACGCTTCCGCTCCGAAGCGCCCGACCTCGTGCTCCTCGACCTGGCCATGCCCGGCCTCGACGGGGCCACCGTATGCCGCCAGCTGCGCGAGGAGAGCGACGTGCCGATCATCGTCGTCTCCGGCGAGCGGGACGCAGGTGTGACGGTGGACCTGCTGGATCTTGGGGCGGACGACTACGTCCGCAAGCCGTTCCGCGGCGATGAGCTCCTGGCCCGGGTGCGGGCCGTGCTGCGGCGCCGTGAGGCGCACGCCGGCGGGGCGGACTGGACCGTCGACCGGCGGCGCCACGAGATCCGCTGGCAGGGCCAGGCGATCCCCCTCACGCTCATCGAGCACCGTCTCGTCCAGCGCCTCGTGGAACACGCGGGCGAGGTCGTCCCGCAGGCCGAATTGCTGGCGGCGGGCTGGCCGATGGAGCACGATCCCGACCCCCTCTGGCTCAAGCCCCACCTGGCTCGGGCCCGGGCCAAGCTTCGCGCCGTCGGGGCACCGATGCCCCGGGCCGTGCGCGGGGTGGGCTATCGGCTGCCCGCCGAGCCTGCGGAGTCCTGAGCCCCGAAAGGCCAGCGCCCAACGCGGGCGAGGCGCAACCTTCTCGCAACCGATTCTCGACCGCACTGCCGCTGACGGCGTCGGGCCCGCGGCCGAGACTTGGACGTACCGGGTCGGCGGCCGGCCGATCGTGTATCCCCCCAAGGTCGGGCCGAGCACCGGAGAAGGAGGCGCGCCGATGGCGATGTATGAGCTGCCCTACGGGCATCCTCTCGAGACGCGCGCTTCGGGCCCCGTCACGTGTGCCGTGTGTGGCTGTCGTCTGACGCCCGCGGCCGGCCTGGAGGGCACGGCCTGGCGCCACTTCCAGGTGCGTCCGGGTCAGGACGCCCGTGGCGATCGCCCGTCCTGCCTCGACGAG
>DASUKL010000134.1:0-39773 GCA_036278755.1 Candidatus Limnocylindrales bacterium
AGCACAGGGCGGGCTTCCGGCCGACGGTCCGCCCGGCGTCTTTCGGCCGACCGTCGGCACGGCGGGCCCCGCCGAGCTGCCGGCCGAGCGTCCTCAGGGGCTTCCGGGTCCATGAAAGTCCCTTGAGGCCGGAGAGTTCGCTGCCCGCAGATGGAGAAGCGTCCTCAGGGGCTTCCGGGTCCATGAAAGTCCCTTGAGGCCGGAGAGTTCGCTGCCCGCAAATGGAGAAGCGTCCTCAGGGGCGTCCGGGTCCATGAAAGTCCCTTCAAGCCGGAACCATTTGCTTGGCGCAAACAAGACGCGCCCGCAGCGAGGCCCCGAGATAGCAAGCAGCCCTCCAAGTCCGATCCATTCGCTACCGGCAAACGGGGGCCGGCCTTCATGCCATCTTTGGGCAGGCTGCCTTTGGGCAGGCTGCGACCCTTCTATGGGCGGCCCGCTATGGGCGGCCCGCGACCGATCGAGCCGGATCCACCCGCCGGGAGCAGATCGACATGACCAACGGCCGGGGTGGCCTGGCACCACCGGCTGCTCCGGCGGCGCTGGACAGCGGCGGTCGGATGCCGCTAGACTGCGGGTCCGGCCGACAGGCAGTCGGCGGCAGAGCGAACGCAGGAGCGCAGCGCGTGGTTCGAGCCAACCAGCAGCACGACCTCGTCACCGTCGCCATCCGGGCTGACGGTCGGCGCGTGCCGGTCCGGCTCAGCGACGTCTCCGGTTCCCCTTCGCTCATCGACATCGTTCGCGACCTCCTCCTTGGGCTCATCGCCCTTATCGCCGGCTCCCGACGGGAGCCTGGAGGAAGCCGCTAGCGCAGCAAGCGCCCAAGCAGCGATCCAGGACCCTCGCCGGGAGCGGCGAGGGTCTTTCGTTTGCCGAGCGGCGGAGGCCGGGCGGCACGGGGTCCCGACGAAGCAGGCAGACAGGAAGAAGCAGGCAGACAGGAAGAAGCAGGAGCAGTCGATGACGATCAGCTCGACCAGGCCGACCGCGGCCAGCGAGGTCACGGCGCCAGGTCCGACGACGAGGCCGACCGCAGCCACCGAGGCTGAGGCGACCGCGACCGGAGCTGCCGCGACGACCCCACCCCGGCCGGCGCAGCACCCCGGCCGTCATCTCCCGGCCGAGGGGACCGCTGCGGCCGCGGAGATCGACGATGCGCGCGGCCGCATGCTCCACGAAGGACGCCTGCGCGGCCGGACGCGGATCGGGGCGGACGTGGTGTGCGAGGCGCTCCTGCGCCAGGGCGTCGACACGATCTTCGGCTACCCCGGCGGGGTGATCCTGCCCCTCTACGACGTCTTCGGCGACTACCCCGACCTGCGCCACGTCCTCGTCCGCCACGAGCAGGGCGCGGCCCATGCGGCCGACGGCTACGCCCGGGCCAGCGGCCAGGTCGGCGTCTGCCTCGGCACCAGCGGCCCCGGCGCGACGAACCTCGTGACCGGGCTGGCCACGGCCCAGCTGGACTCCATCCCGGTCGTGGCCATCACGGGCAACGTGGCTGCCGCCCTGCTGGGCAAGGACGCCTTCCAGGAGATCGACATCACCGGCATCACCCTGCCCATGACCAAGCACAACTACCTCATCCGGGACGCCGACGAGCTGCCCCGCGTCCTGGCCGAGGCCTTCCACATCGCCCGCACCGGCCGCCCCGGCCCGGTCCATGTGGACATCACCAAGGACGCCCTCCAGCAGGAGACCGCGGCGCCCCATCCCAGCGAGGCCGAGGTGGCCGCTGGCCTGCCCGGCTTCCGGCCCACCTTCGACGGCCACGCCCGCCAGCTGCGCCTCGCCGCGGAGGCCATCGATCGGTCCCAGCGGCCCGTGATCCTGGCCGGCCACGGCGTGCTCATCGCCCAGGCCGTCGACGACCTGCGGACCTTCGCCGAGCGGACGCACATCCCCGTGGCCCACACCCTCCTCGGGGTAGGGGCCATGGACGAGACCCATCCGCTGTCCTACGGCTTCATGGGCATGCACGGCTGGAAGCACGTCAACCGCGCCATCCAGGCGGCCGACCTGCTGATCGCCCTGGGCATGCGCTTCGACGACCGGGTCACGGGCAAGGTCAGCACCTACGCCACCGGAGCCCGCATCATCCACGTCGATATCGACCCGGCCGAGATCGGCAAGAACGTGGCCGTCGACGTGCCCATCGTGGGCGACGCGGGTCGCGTCCTGCGGGCCCTCACCCCGCTCGTGCGCGAGGTGCCGCCCGAGGAGCGGTCGGCCTACCTCGAGGAGCTGGCCGCCTGGCGCCGGGAGTCCGAGGCCACCAGCTGGCATGGCTCCGGGGCCTGGCGCGACGGGCTGCTCTCGGCCGACTACGTCGTCAGCCAGATCGGCGAGTTGACGGATCACGACGCCACGCTCGTCGCGGACGTGGGCCAGAACCAGATGTGGCTGGCCCGCTACGCCGGCTTCCGGCGGCCGGACTCACACCTCTCCTCGGGCGGTCTGGGGACGATGGGCTACGCCCTGCCCACGGCCATGGGGGCGGCCCTCGCCCGACCCGATAAGGAGACCTGGGCCATCACCGGCGACGGCGGCTTCCAGATGACGATCCAGGAGCTGGCGACGCTCGTCCAGGATCACATCCCGGTCCGCATCGCCCTCTTCGACAACAAGAAGCTGGGCATGATCCGTCAGTGGCAGGAGCTGGTCTACGCCGGCAACTACCACTCGGCCAGCCTGGTCGGGCCGGATTACCTGAAGCTGGCCGAGGCCTATGGCATCCCGGCCTGGAGGGCCAGCCGGCCAAACGAGGTGCCGGAGGCCATCCGCGCCGCCCACGCGGTGGACGGTCCGGCGCTGGTCTGGTTCGAGATCGCCGAGGGCCAGAACGTCTTCCCCATGATGCCCGCGGGCAAGGGCCTCTCCGACCTCATCGAACATTGGGACGGGCCGGCCGAATGAGCGCCCCGAGCCCGACGTCGAGCCCGACCCCGAGCGCGAGCACAGGCCCGAGCCCGACCCCGAGCCCGAGCAGCAGCCCGGGCGCGCCGGCGCCCGCCCAGCACGCCGCGCGCTACGTTCCCGGCAGCGGCGAGACCGGGCGCCATGTCATCGCCGTCATCGTGCGCGATCGGCCCGGCGTCCTCAATCGGGTCGCCAGCCTGCTCCGCGCCCGAACCTTCAACATCGCCTCGCTGGCCGTGGGCCGCAGCGAGACCCCCGGCCTCAGCCGCATGACGATCGTCCTCAACGGCGACGACTACGGCGTCGAGCAGGTCAGCAAGCAGCTCTACCGGCTCATCGACGTCCTGAAGGTCCAGGACCTGACCGCCGAGCGGAGCATCGAGCACGAGCTGGCCCTCCTCAAGGTCCGGGCCACGAACGCCAACCGGGCCGAGATCCTCAAGCTCGTCGAGCTCTCCCGCGGCCGAGTCGTGGACCTGGCCGCCGACTCGGTCGTGGTGGAGGTGGCCGGCCCACCGAGCGACGTGGAGGCTCTCGTCGAGCAACTGTCCACCTACGGGCTCAAGGAACTGGTCCGGACCGGCAGCGTCGTCATGCTGCGCGGCAGTCAGAGCATCGAACACGAAGGAGCGGAACGCTGATGGGCGCACGGATGTACTACGACGGCGACGCGGACCCGGCCGCCCTGGCCGGCCAGACAGTGGCCGTCCTGGGCTACGGCAGCCAGGGCCACGCCCATGCCCAGAACCTGCGCGACAGCGGCCAGCAGGTGGTGGTCGGCCTGCCCGAGGGCTCCAAGAGCCGGGCCATCGCCGAGGAGGCCGGCTTCCGGGTCCTGACCCCGCCCGAGGCGGTCAAGGCCGCGGACGTGATCATGGTGGCCGTCCCCGACACCAGCCAGCGGGCCCTCTACGAGGCTGACATCCGGCCCCACCTGCGGCCCGGCCAGCTGCTCATGTTCGCCCACGGCTTCAACATCCGGTTCGGGCTCATCGACCCGCCCGAGGGCATCGACGTGGGCATGGTGGCGCCCAAGGGTCCCGGCCATCTGCTGCGTTCGGTGTACGTCGCCGGGGGTGGCGTGCCGGCCCTCTTCGCCGTGGAACGCGATGCCAGTGGCACGGCCCGGGCGCGGGTCCTGGCCTACGCCCGGGGCATCGGCAGCACCCGGGCCGGGGTCCTCGAGACGACCTTCGCCGAGGAGACCGAGACCGACCTCTTCGGCGAGCAGGCGGTCCTCTGCGGCGGGGTGAGCGCCCTGGTCAAGGCCGGCTTCGAGACCCTCGTCGCGGCCGGCTACCAGCCCGAGCTGGCCTACTTCGAGACGACCCACGAGCTGAAGCTCATCGTCGATCTCATCTACCGCGGCGGACTCGACTTCATGCGCTTCAGCGTCAGCGACACGGCCGAATACGGCGACTACGTCAGCGGGCCCCGCATCATCGACGAGCAGGTGCGGGCCACCATGCAGCAGGTCCTGGCCGAGATCCAGGACGGCACCTTCGCCAGACGCTGGGTGGCCGAGAACGAGGCCGGCCGGCCGGAGTTCGGGCGGCTCCGGGAACAGGATCACGACCTCCAGCTCGAGCAGGTGGGCCGCACTTTGCGAGCCCAGATGCCGTTCCTTGACCCGGTCGAGGTCCGGGCCGGGCAGGCTCAGGCCTCCGCGGACGCGGGCCGGGCGGAGGTGCCGGCATGAGCACGGTCGAGGGTGGCGTCCCGGCCTCGGGTGGCGTGCCCGAGGGCCGCGTCCGCATCTTCGACACGACCCTCCGCGACGGTGAGCAGGCGCCCGGCGCCGGCCTGACCGCCGAGGAGAAGCTGGAGGTCGCCCGCCAGCTGGTGCGCCTCAACGTGGACGTCATCGAGGCCGGCTTCCCGGCCGCCTCGCCAGGCGACTTCGACGCCGTCCAGCGCATCGCCCGCGAGACCAGAGGCGTGGCTGTGGCGGCCCTGGCCCGCTGCCGCGACGGCGACCCGCAACGGGCCGTGGAGGCCATCGGCGTGGCCGAGCGGCCCCATCTCCACGTCTTCATCGCCACCAGCGACATCCACCTCAAGCACAAGCTCCGCCTCAGCCGCGACGAGATGCTGAGCGAGGCCGTCCGCTGGGTGCGTTACGGCCGCAGGGCCCTGGGCCCGGACGTGGAGATCGAGTTCAGCGCCGAGGACGCCAGCCGCACGGACCCCGAGTTCCTCCTGCGCGTCTTCGAGGCCGTGGTCGACGCCGGGGCCAGCACGGTCAACATGCCCGATACGGTGGGCTACGCCATCCCTGCCGAGTACGGCCGCCTGGTGGCCGCGGTGGTCGAGCGCGTCGGTGCGGGGGCCACGGTGAGCGTCCACTGCCACAACGACCTGGGCCTGGCCACGGCCAACACCCTGGCCGCCGTCCAGGCCGGGGCGCGCCAGGTGGAGGTCACCATCAACGGCCTCGGCGAGCGGGCTGGCAACGCCTCCCTCGAGGAGGTGGTCATGGCCCTCCGCACCCGGCCCAATCAGTTCCCCGAACTGGGCAGCCGGGTGGCCACCGAGCAGATCACGGCCGCCAGCCGCTTGGTCAGCTACCTGACCGGCTTCGTCGTCCAGCCCAACAAGGCCATCGTGGGCGGCAACGCCTTCGCCCATGAGTCGGGCATCCACCAGGACGGCGTGCTCAAGAACCCCCTCACCTACGAGATCATGACCCCCCGCTCGGTGGGCCTCTCGGGCTCCATCCTGAGCATCGGCAAGCTGTCCGGACGGCGCGGCCTGCAGGGCAAGCTCCACGACCTGGGGCACGACCTCGAGGGGCCGGCCCTCGACGCGGCCTACCGGGCGGTCATCTCCCTGGCCGACTCGAAGAAGGAGGTCACCGACGCCGACCTGCTGGCCATCGTCGAGCAGCAGGCCGCCGAACGGGGGCCTGACACGGCCCCGGCCTCGGAGGTGGGCCTCGTGGGCTGGAACGTGAGCTCCAGCCACGGCGGTCGCTCGTCGGGCCAGGTGACGGTCGTCGTGGGCGGCGAGGAGCGCCACGCCGAGGCCAGCGGCAATGGCCCGGTGGACGCCCTCTACGGGGCCATCGATGCGGCCGTGGAGCCGGTCCTGGGCTGGCGGCCCACGCTCACCGAGTACGAGATCCGGGCCGTCTCGGGCGGCGAGGACGCCCAGGGCCGGGTCATCGTCCGCTGCCGACGGTCCACCGACGGTGAGGGCGTCTCGCCGGCCACCGGCCACGGGCTCTCGACCAACATCATCGAGGCCTCACTCGAGGGCTATCTGGCCGCGGTCAACAAGCTCATCGCCCCGCGCGTCGCGGCGGTGCGCGCGTGAGCGCCGAGCGCAGCTACTCCCTCGTCGCCATCCCCGGAGACGGCATCGGCCCGGAGGTCGTGGCCGCCGCCCAGCGGGTGCTCGACGCGGTCGGGAAGCGGTTCGGGTTCAGCCTGACCTGGCAGGAGCGCATCGTGGGCGGGGCGGCCATCGACCGCTTCGGAGTGCCCATCGGCGATGCCGACCTGGAGGCCTGCCGGGCCGCCGACGCCGTCCTCCTGGGCGCCGTGGGTGGCCCGCGCTGGGACGATCCGTCGGCCGCGGTCCGCCCCGAGCAGGCCCTGTTCGCCCTGCGCAGCGGCCTCGAGCTGTTCGCCAACCTGCGCCCCGTGACGGTCGATCCGGCCCTCGTCGACAGCTCGCCGCTGCGCCCCGAGCGGCTGGCCGGGGTCGACCTGCTCATCGTCCGTGAGCTCACCAGCGGGCTCTACTTCGGGCGTCCCTCCGAAGAGCGCCGGACGCCGCAAGGCCGGGTGGGCGTGGACACCCTGTGGTACACGGAGGACGAGATCCGGCGCGTGGTGCGGATGGCCTTCGAGCTGGCCTGGGGCCGGCGCCGCCACCTGACCAGCGTCGACAAGGCCAACGTCCTGGCCACCTCCCGCCTGTGGCGGACGGTGGTCGAGGAGGTCCACGCCGACTTCCCCGACGTGACGGTCGAGCATCGCCTCGTGGATGCCGCAGCCATGCTCCTGGCCACGCGGCCGGTCCTCTTCGACGTGGTCGTGACCGAGAACCTCTTCGGGGACATCCTCTCCGATGAGGCCTCGGTCCTGGCCGGCTCGCTGGGCATGCTGCCCTCCGCATCGCTCGGAGCGCGGCGCACGGCCCACGGCGTCTTCGGGCTCTACGAGCCCATCCACGGCTCCGCGCCCGACATCGTGGGTCGGGGCGTGGCCAACCCCCTGGGCACGATCCTCTCGGCCGCCCTGCTGCTGCGCTGGTCGCTGGGCGAGGCGGAGGCCGCCGCGGCCCTCGAGGCCTCGGTGGCGGGGACCCTGGGGCGTGGCCTGAGGACCCCGGACCTGGGCGGCGACGACGGGACCGAGGCGCTCACGACGGCCGTCGTGGAGGGCCTCGCGACACCCCTGGGAGCGGCGCGGTGAGGGCCTCCGTCCTGCTCTACGACACGACCCTTCGTGACGGGACCCAGGGGGAGGGGCTCGTCCTCTCGCTGGCCGACAAGCTGAAGATCGCCCGCCGGCTCGACGAGGCCGGCTTCCCCTATATCGAGGGCGGCTGGCCAGGGTCCAACCCCAAGGACGTCGAGTTCTTCGCCGCGGCCCGCGAGATGACCTGGCAGCGGGCCCGCATCGCGGCCTTCGGCTCGACCCGCCACCGCGCCAACCGCCCGGAGCGCGACCCCAACCTGACCGCCCTGGTGGCGGCCGGGACCCCGGTCGTCACGCTCTTCGGCAAGAGCTGGCTGCTCCACGTGCGCGACGTCCTGGGCGCCACACCGGAGGAGAACCTGGCCATGGTCGGCGACTCCGTGGCCTACTGCGGCCAGGGCGGGCGGGAGGTCGTCTACGACGCCGAGCACTTCTTCGACGGCTACAAGGACGATCCGGCCTACGCCCTGGCCACCCTCCGCGCCGCTCGGGCGGCGGGGGCCCGGACCCTGGTCCTGTGCGACACCAACGGCGGCACCCTGACTGATGAGTTGACGGCCATCGTGGCCGCGGTCATGGCCGAGCTAGGTGCCGAGGGTGGTCCGAGTGCCGGTCGGGCCGCCGGCGCCGGCTCCTCGGGCGCCGTCCCCGAGCCCTCGCGCGGCGACGGGCTCGTCTTCGGCATCCACGTCCACGACGACGCAGGGCTGGCCGTGGCCAACTCGCTGGCCGCGGTCCAGGCCGGGGTGCGCCACGTGCAGGGCACGATCAACGGCTACGGCGAGCGCTGCGGCAACGCCAACCTCGTCACGATCTGGGCCGACCTGGCCCTCAAGCTGGGCCTCGCGACCGTGCCTTCAGGGGCCGACCTGCACGGCCTGACGGAGCTCAGCCGGGCCGTCTCCGAGATCGCCAATGTGGCCCCTGATGCCTTCGCGCCCTATGTGGGCGGCAGCGCCTTCGCCCACAAAGGCGGCGTCCACGGGGCGGCCACGGCCCGAGTGCGGCACAGCTACCAGCACGTCGACCCGGCCCTCGTGGGCAACGAGACGCGGCTCGTCGTCAGCGAGCTTGGCGGTCGGGTCAACACCGCCTGGCGGGCGGAGGAGCTGGGCCACCGGCTGGATGGCCTCCTCGACCCCCGCGAGCTGAGCCGCCTGATCAAGCGGCTGGAAGCCGAGGGGGCCAGCTTCGAGGGCGCCGAGGCCAGCTTCGAGCTGCTCATCGAGCGCCAGCTGCCGGGCTATCGAGCGCCCTTCCGGCTGCTCGACTTCACCGTCCTGGTGGAGCAGCGAGACGGGGCCGAGCTGCGGGCCGAGGCCACGGTCAAGGTCGAGGTCGACGGCGAGGTGCTGCACACGGCGGCCGACGGCAACGGGCCGGTCAACGCCCTCGACCAGGCCCTGCGCAAGGCCCTGGGCGCCTTCTACCCGGAGCTCGACGAGGTCCACCTGGTGGACTACAAGGTGCGCATCCTCGACGGCGAGGCGGCCACGGCGGCCAAGACGCGGGTCCTCATCGAGTCCAGCAGCCCGGCCGGCAGCTGGAGTACCGTCGGCAGCGACACGAACATCATCGCCGCCTCGTGGCAGGCGCTCGGCGACTCGCTCGAGTACGCGGTCTGGAAGAGCGGCGCTCGGCCGAGCCGCCGCGGCGAACGCCACTTCACGACGTCGACGCCGCGTCCCTCCGGGCCGACGTCGACCCCGAACGCGGCGCCGGCGACGCGCCCGGCGCCCGCTGCCACCGCCGACGGAGGCTGACCATGGATCCCGCTACCTCGACCACCGAACCGCGACCGGCCGATCAGGCCGACCCCGTCCGACTCGCTCGCTGGAGCGTCACGACCGGCTCGAACGTCCAGAGTCGGGGCGTCGTCATCGTCGAGAGCGGCGAGCACCAGTGGGAGGGCACGGCCGAAGGCAACGGGGCCATCCACGCCCTGCTGCGGGCCGTCGATGCGGCCCTCCACGAAGTCCTCTCGGGCCATCCGCGGCTGCTGGCCTACGAGGTCCGGGCCGTGGCCGAAGGCGCCGATGCCGAGGGTCGAGTCTCGGTCCGTCTGGCGCCGCCGGCCGGGGCGGGCGGGCGCCGGGCTCACGGCACCTACAGCGCCAGCGCCCAGGGCACGAACATCGTGGCGGCCTCGATCGAGGCCTACATCGGGGCGCTCAACCAGCTCCTGGCCGAGGAGCACTGGGCCGGGGCGACCGAGGCGGCCGGCAACCGGCGCAAGACGCGCGCCTCGCGCCAGGCGCAGCCACCGACCGAGTACGACGACGCGGCCACGGAGCACGACACCACGGCTTGGTTCGAGCGCTGACCGAGGAGGAGTCGGTCCGTGGCGGGGTCCGCTCGCGGCGTCCGGCTTCGACCTCCGCAGCAGCCGAGGGGCGGATCAGGTGGGCGTCAGATGGCGCTGGCGCAGGCCTTGCACTTGCTGGCGTCGACCGCGTTGTCCGTCTTGCAGAAGGGGCAGGTCTTGGTCGGCTCCGGCTCTTCTTCCTTGATGAAGAGCCTGGACAGCCACCAGGCCACGAGGGCGATGACGATGAAGGCGATGATCCAGTTGATGAACAGGCCGTAGCGGATGGCCGTGTCGGCGACGTTCGGATCAGTGGACTTCTTGAGCACGATCTCCAGCTTGGAGAAGTCGATCCCGCCGAGGAGCAGTCCAACGGGCGGCATGATGATGTCATTGACCAACGAGTTCACGACGTTGGCCAGGGCGACGCCGATGATGAAGGCGATCGCCAGGGCCAGGGCGTTGGTCTTGACCAGGAACTCCTTGAAGCCGGACATACAGAACCTCGCGTAGGGCGGCCAGACGGGGGTAGACCGCGTCACTCTACCGGGTCACGGCCCGGGCGCGGCGGTCGAATGATGGCCCGGCCTAGACTTGGCCGATGCCCGAAGCCGCCTCAGACCGTCCTCGCGTCGCCTTCTCCGGCGAGCCCGGGGCCTTCGCCGAGGACGCGGTCCTGGCCGCCTTCGATTCGCCCCAGGCCATCGGCGTGCCGGGCTTCCGGTCCGTCTTCGAGGCCGTCGAAGGCGGACGGCTGCTCGGGGACGTGGCCTCGGAGGCCCCGATCGCGGCCGGCCTGCTACCCATCGAGAACCTCGTCAACGGGACCGTGCGCGAGACCTACGACCTGCTGCTCGAGCACCGGCTGACGATCGTCGGCGAGGTCGTCGTGCCTGTCCGGCTCTGCCTGGCGGCCCTGCCCGGACAACAGCTCGAGGACGTCGAGCGGGTCTACTCGCACATCCAGGCCCTCGGCCAGGCCGAGCGCTTCCTGCGCTCACGTCCGTGGACCCTGCTCACGACCTACAACACGGCCGGCGCCGGCAGGCTCATCGTCGATCGCGGCGAGCGCGGCGCCGCCGCGGTGCTCTCCCCGCGAGCGGCCGGCATCTTCGGGCTGGAGGTCCTGGTCAAGGAGATCGGCGACGAGCCCGACAACCGGACCCGTTTCCTCGTCGTGGCCCGGCCGGACGAGCCGCCCCCCGGGCTGCGGAGCGCTCCCGGAGGCGGGGAGGTCCGGCGGCGCACGACCCTCGTCTTCGGCGTGCGCAACGAGTCGGGGGCCCTCTATCGGTGCCTGGGCATCTTCGCCCAGGCCGGCCTCAACCTCTCCAAGCTCGAGTCGCGGCCCATCCGCGGCCGGGCCTGGGAGTACGTCTTCTGGGTCGAGCTCGACGCCGACGCCGACGCGCCGGCCACCGCCGCGGCCATCGAGACCCTGGGTCGGACCGCGGCCACGGTCCGGGTGCTGGGCTCCTATCCGCGGGCCGCGGCGCCGTAGCCGGAGCCTCCTCCGGCGGCCAGGGCGACGCGTCCGCCGGTCAGGGCAGGGTCAACCAGCCCTCGAAGACCGGGGCCACGCGGCCGCTGAGCAGCACCCCACCGGCCACGCCTGCCGTATCGAAGTCGACCCGCACCTCGAGCCGCGAGGGCCGGCCCATCTCGACCCCCTGCTCCAGGACCAGCCGGCGCTCGATCCCCCGCGCCCCGGCCAGATGGCCCAGGTACACGGCGATCGGACCGGCCGCCGAGCCGGTGGCCGGATCCTCGACCACCCCGGTGGCCGGATCGCACAGCACCCGGACGTGGGCCGCGGCGCCCGCTACCGCACCGCTGCTGCCGGGCGCCACGAGGGCCACGCTGTCGCAGCCGTGGCGCCCGGCGATGGCTGCCCCGGCGGCACCCCGCTCGGCGGCCACGGCCGCTACGGCCCGCAGCTCGCGAAAGGGGACCACGAGGTAGGGCAGGCCGGTCGAGACCACCCGGGGCGGCCCGACGATCCCGGCCGCCGCCTGCCCTGCCTCCCGCGCCGGCGCGAGCTCGGCAGGCGGGACCGCGGCCCGTTCGCCCGCCCGCGCCGGCCAGCCCAGAGCCTGGGGCTCGACCTCCAGGGCCCGGGCGAGCTCGGTCGTCTCAGCAGGCCCCAGCGTCTCCAGCAGGCGAGGCTGGCCCTGGGTCATGGTGACCTCGCCGACACGGCCGTCCGGGTCGCGGCCGATGGTCAAAGGCAGGACGCCGACGCCCAGCTCGTTGTGGGCCTCGATCGTCTCGCCCGCGAGCTCCAGGAGGCCCTCGTCGGCCAGGACCCAGGCTGTGCCGACGACCGGATGGCCAGCGAACGGCAGCTCGCGCCGGGGCATGAAGATGCGGACCCGGTAGTCGGCCCCCGCGGCCCGGCCCTTCGCCGTGGGCGGCAGCACGAAAGCCGTCTCGGAGAGGTTCATCTCCTGGGCCAGGGACTGCATCTCGGCCTCGCTCAAGCCCTCCGCGTCGAGGACGACGGCCAGCGGGTTGCCGGCCAGGGGCCGATCGGTGAAGACGTCGACCTGGCGGAGGCGATAGCGGCGGCTCATCGGCACATTCTCGCCGGTCGCGTCCCTCGGCTCGGATGCGCCCACGGGCCGGGCGGGCCAGGGGCGGTGGGCGACGGCGGGCCCACGGCGCCGCGGGGCGGCTACCGACGATCGGAGGCCAAGACGCGACTGCGTAGAATCAGGGCCTAGACGCCCGACTCCGCCCCACGACCCGAGGAGATCCAGCCATGGCCACCGCCGTCACCGCCACGCAGCCCCATCCCATCCTCCTTGGCGGGCGGTGGGTCGACTCGCCGGAGCGCCTCGAGATCGCCAACCCGGCCCGTCCCGACGAGCCCGCCGGAGCCACGTATCTGGCCACGGAGGAGCAGCTCGAGGAGGCCACCCGGGCGGCCGCGGCGGCCTTCGCCGCGACGCGCCGCCTGCCGGCCCACGAGCGGGGCCGGATCCTGCGCGCCATCAGCGCCGGGATCCACGAGCGGCGCGAGGAGCTGGCCCAGCTGCTGGCCACCGAGGCCGGCAAGCCCATCGCCGATGCCCGCGGCGAGGTCGATCGGGCCAGCCTCACCTTCCGCCTCGGGGCGGAGGAGGCCGAGCGCCTGGTGGGCGAGACCATCCCCCTCGACCTCATGCCCAGCTCCAACGGCCGCTGGGGCATCACCCGCCGCTTCCCGCTCGGCCCGGTGGCCGGCATCAGCCCCTTCAACTTTCCCCTCAACCTGGCGGCCCACAAGGTCGCCCCGGCCATCGCCGCGGGCGACCCCATCGTTCTCAAGCCGCCCTCCAAGGACCCTCTCGTCATGCTCGCCGTGGGCGAGCTGATCGCCGAGGCCGGCCTGCCCGCAGGGGCGGTGAGCATCCTGCCCATGGGCCGGGCTCTGGGCGATCGGCTGGTCGAGGACGAGCGGTTCAAGCTGCTCTCGTTCACCGGCAGCCCGTCCGTCGGCTGGCGGATGAAGGCTCGGGCCGGCAAGAAGCGGGTCGTCCTCGAGCTGGGCGGCAACGCGGGGGCCATCGTCGACGCCAGCGCCGATCTCGACTGGGCCGTCAAGCGCATCCTCGTGGGCGCCTTCAGCTACGCCGGCCAGGTCTGCATCAGCGTCCAGCGGCTGCTCGTCCACGCCTCGGTCTGGGAGGCCTTCATGGAGCGCTTCACGGCCGGCGCCCGAGCCCTGCGGATGGGCGACCCGCTGGACCCCCAGACCCGCATCGGGCCCATGGTCGAGCCCGCCGCGGCCGCCCGGGCCCAGCATTGGGTCGAGGAGGCCGAGGCCGCCGGCGCCAAGGTCCTCCTGGGCGGCCGAGCTGACGGTGCCTTCTTCCCCCCGACGATCCTGACCGAGGCGCCGCGCGAGGCCCAGGTCTGCTCCAGCGAGGCCTTCGCCCCGCTCGTGGTGGCCTTCCCCTTCGACGACTTCGAGGCCGCCCTGGCCGAGGTCAACGACTCGCTGTACGGGCTCCAGGCCGGCGTCTTCACGAACGACCTGGGCCACGCCTGGCAGGCCTTCGAGACGCTCGAGGTGGGCGGGGTCGTGGTCAACGACATCCCCACCTATCGCATCGATCACATGCCCTACGGCGGGGTCAAGGACTCCGGTTTCGGGCGCGAGGGCCTGCGCTGGTCCATCGAGGACATGACCGAGCTGCGGCTCCTCGTCCTGGCCCAGCCCAGCTAGGGGCCCGCTCCCCACACACCACCGCCGACCGCACCGCAGCCCTCCAAAGGTCCCGGGTCCCTCGGGACCACCGAGCGGGGTGCGCGACCGCACCGAAGGTGCGACAACTTGGGCGTGGGAGCCGATGGCGTGCAGCTGTCCGCCGGGGGGCAGGGCCCGACGCTGACCTCCGGTCCGACCGTCGGTGCCCTGCCCCCGCCCGCCCCGGCCCCTGAGGCCCTGCGCCTCGTCCGCCTGCGTCTCGGCCTGACGATGCTGGCCATGGCCGTCGTGCCGCTGGTCCTCGTCCTCCTCGTCCTGCCCGCCCTGGCGGGGCCCGATCGCGATGCCCAGGCGCGCCTCAGCGCCTCGAGCGCCGACGTCTCCGCGGCCCTGGCGGCCGACCTGGGCCGGCTTCGCAGCGCGGTCCTCATCACCGCTGCCGACCCACAGGTCGCGGCCGCCCTGGGCCACTCGGGCGGGGCGCCGGCCGCCCTGCGCTCGAGCCTCGGCTCGACGCTGGCCCTGCTGGAGCCGCTGGTCTCCTCGGCCAGCCTGGAGGCGACCGACGGATCCGAACGGCTCCACCTGCGTGGGGGCAAGGTCGTCGCTCCGCGCGCGGCCAAGGCCAACGACCCGCTTCTGGCCCGGGCGATCACGGCGAAGCCGGGGACCGTCGAACGGACGGGTCCCGTGCGGGCCGCCAGCGGGGGCACGACGATGACCCTCAGCGCCTCGGTCCGCGCCCGCCCGGACGGCCCGCTGCTGGGCCTCGTGCGCTTCGATGTCTCCGTCGACGCGCTGCTGCGCGGCGCGGAGAGCACGGCCACGGCGGCCGGTGGGTACGCCCTCATCGTCGATCGCGACAGCGGCTCCGTCCTGGCCGATGGCCGGCCCGCGGGCGCGGCCGCGGTCCCCGGCGGCGACTCCACGGCGGCCGGATCCGCTCCCTCCGCCGGGGCCGGCGAGCAGGCCGCCTCCCGTGTGGCCGGCCTGGGTGCCGCCCTCGACGAGGCGCTCCAGCGGGCCGGTCGAGCCTGGGCCACCCTCTTCGGCGACGGCTGGGGCGTGGGCCTGGCCCCGGTATCGGTGGCGGTGCCCGGCTTCGCCGACTGGACCGTCGTCGTGGCCCAGCCCACGCCCACCGACGGCGTCCCCCCGCAGCTGCTGCTAGCCGCCCTGGCCGTCCTGGCAGCCATCCTCGCCCTGGCCGTGTGGATGGCCCGTCAGGTCGTGCGCCCGGCGGCCGATCTGGCCAAGTCGCGGCACGAGCTGGCCGCCCTCTATGAGGTCGCCCGGCGCGACGCGCTCATCGACCCCCTGACCGGCCTGGGCAACCACCGGGCCTTCCAGGAGACCCTGGGCCGGGAGCTCGAGGACGCCCGCCGGCACCGCTATCCGGTGGCCCTCCTGCTGCTCGACCTCGACGACTTCAAGCAGGTCAACGATCGCTCCGGCCATGCTAGCGGCGACGCCGTCCTCAGCCGCTTCGGCAGCCTGCTGACGGGCGGCGTGCGGCGCACCGACGCCGCCTTCCGCATCGGGGGCGACGAGTTCGCGGTGGTCATGCCCCATGCCGATGCCGATGCCGCGACCCTCGTCGCCCGGCGCCTCCTCGGCACGGCCCTCGAGCCGGCGGCGGGGACTGCCGGGCGCTGGGCCCCGATCTCCTTCTCCGCCGGCCTGGCTGCGGCGCCGGAGCACGGCACCGTGGCCGGCGAGCTGTCGGCCCGGGCCGACGCCGCTCTGTACTGGGGCAAGCGCCACGGCCGCACGACGGTCGAGGTCTACGATCCCGAGCGCCACCGGGCCGAGCTGCCGGGCTTCGTCGAGGACGCCGGCACGGCCGTGGCCACGGTCATCGAGCGGCGCCTCCTGCGGGCCGTCTTCCAGCCCATCATCCGGCTCGCCGACGGCGTCGTCATCGGCTTCGAAGGCCTCATCCGGCCGCTGCCGGAATCGGGCTTCGGCGATCCCGGCAGCCTCTTCGCCGCGGCCGCCGCGGCAGGCCGGACCGTCGACCTGGACCGCCAGTGCATCGAGACCGTAGCGGCCGCCGCCGGTCGCCTGCCGGAGGGCCGCTTCCTGGGCCTGAACCTCTCGCCCCGCAGCCTCGAGGCGCCCGAGTTCAGCCCGGGGGCCATCCGGGCCACGTTAGCCCGCTTCGGCCTGACGCCGGCCCAGGTCATCCTCGAGGTCACCGAGCGCGAACCGGTCGAGGCTCTCGATCGGCTGCAGGCCAACCTGGCGGCCTGCCGATCCATCGGCTTCCGTATCGCGGCCGACGACGTGGGGGCCGGCAACGCCGGCCTGCGGCTCCTCAGCAGCGTCCGCTTCGACATGGTCAAGATCGACCTGGCCCTCGTCCACGCCGGGGCGATGCGCGACCCGGCCCTCTCGGTCCTCCGCTCGCTGGTCGAGATGGCCGGCGACTGGGGCGCCCTGGTCGTGGCCGAGGGCATCGAGGACGGCGCCCAGCTGCGGGCCATGCGCGAGCTCCAGGTGGGGGCCGGCCAGGGCTACCTCCTGGGCCGCCCGGGGGATGAGCTGCGGGACGACGGCCCTGTCGACCTGACGGTCCTCCAGGACGAGGGCGTCTGGCCGCCGCCGAGCGCCTTCCGGAGCTGGCAGGTCTCGCGCGCAGGCGCCCTGAGCGCCGGCCGACGACCAAGCGCCTGAGGAAGAGGTCGGCCCGATCCCGCACCCGAGGATGCGGTGACCGCAAGCACCGCCCCGGGATGCCGACTGGCGCCCACGCCGTGCGGCGACTACACTGCACCACACCGTCACGCACCCTTCCAGCCTGCGGGGGAGGTCCATGACACCAGGCGCGAGGCCAGAGCGACAGGCCGGACAGCAGCGACAGGCCGGGCCCCTTCGGTGCCTGGCGGCCCCCCGACCGCAGCGACCCCGGCAGCCCGTGCACGGAGCACGACGTGCCTGAGCTCGACCTGCCGTTCCTGGGTCGAGTCCCCATCACGGTCCTTGTGGTGCCCTTCCTGTACGGGCCGCTGGCCGTGTGGATCATCCTCCGCCTGGCCGGGTTGACCGGCGGCGAGCGGCGTCGCCCCCGCGGCCTGCGCCGGCACGATGAACGGCAGCGCCGTTCGAACCTCATGTTCTGGGCCTGCGAGGACTGCCATTCGCTGACCCCGGAGCCAGCGACGGTCTGCTACAGCTGCGGCGCGCCAAGGGTCCACGAATCGGAACCGGCCCACCTGCCGGCGCCGGCCGAGAGTTCCCTGCCGCTGTCCCGCTCGACGGCCGAGCCACAGAGGCCCGAGCCACAGAGGCCCGAGTCGAACCCCGTCCTGCTCGCGCCCGAACGCCTGCCGGAGCCGCGGATGGCCGGACGAACGCCCGTACGAACGCCCGAAGGGGCACCCGTGCTGCGGACAGCCAAGGCGAGGACCGACGACACGCGGGCGCCCGAACCGCTTCCGCCGGCCCCCCAGCCGCTGCCCGCGGTGGCCTGGCGCGAGCCGCGAGCCGCCGCCTCGGCCCGCCCGGTCGGCGCCGCCGGCCGCGCAGGCAGCCGCAAGCGGCCCCGACTGACCGTCGTGACACCTGATCGGCCGGCCCAGGAAGCGATCCAGGACGCCCATCGCTATCTGGCCGATCCGCACGGCCCGCAGCGACACGAGATCGGTGAGGAGGCGGGCGGCACCGCCGACGTCCTCGATGGCACGACCGGCCGGCGGTCGGGCGGTAACGGGCGCCGCGCGCGAGGCGCCGGCTGAGCACACGACAAGGCTCCCATGCGGACCGCGGTCGGCGCGGCTTCGGGGACGCGGCCTGGCGGGAGGTCGTGCGCGACGGCCTGCCGTGGGCCATCGGTGCTTCGCTGGCCGCGCTGCTGCTGCTCGTCCCTGTCGTGGCCGTTCTGGCCCTGGGGGTCATCGCCTTCGACGTGCCCCTGTTCACCTTCATCACGGCCGAGGACTCCGTCCTCGAGTGGCCGCAGTTCTTCGCCTTGCTCGTGGCCGCGGCGCTGTTCGTGGCCATCGCCCGTCAGAGCCGCGCGGCGGGTCTGCGCTGGTGGGTCGT
Source organism: Candidatus Limnocylindrales bacterium (assembly GCA_036278755.1). Classification (GTDB taxonomy): domain Bacteria; phylum Chloroflexota; class Limnocylindria; order Limnocylindrales; family CSP1-4; genus DASUKL01. The sequence goes on from DASUKL010000134.1 coordinate 17,891, forward strand.
CGGAGGGCTGTTCGCCGCCCTCCTGGCCTGTTTCGTTGCCGGCGAGGAGATCTCCTGGGGCCAGCGCATCCTGGGCCTGGCCACCCCGGCCGGACTGGCCGCCATCAACCACCAGGACGAGCTCACGATCCACAACATCGGGACCGTCCAGACCCTGTTCGGCTATGCGGAGATGCTCGTAGGGCTGGTCGGCTGCCTGCTGCCGATCGGGGCCTGGGCCTGGGCTCGGGCGGGACGCCGACCCTTGCTGCCCGCTTTGCTCGTGCCGCCCCTGGCTCTGGTCACGGTCTTCGCCCTGCCGGCGGGCTACCGCCTTGTGCGGATCCTCTTCCTGCCCGACACGCAGTTCCGCATCGTGAAGTTCGGCGAGCTGCCCGAGCTCTCGCTCTACCTCGGCGTGGCCATCATGGCCGGGCTCATCTACCGGCGGATGAGGAGCGACCCTGGGGCGGCGATCCTGGCTGCCCAGCCTGGAGGTTGAGGCCCTCCTCGCTCGCCTGCTGAGCGGCGATCAGGCGTCGCCGCACCCGGGTCGAGGGCGCGCCGCGGAAGCCCAGATGGACCTGGCGGGCCGGAGTGGACCAGCAGCTGATCACGAACCGGTCCTCGAACTCCACGAGCCCTGCCCCGGGAAGAGGGAAGCGGATGCGGAAGGGCCGTCGGGTCACGGTCACCGCCTCGGCGATCGAGATGGCTGCCGCATCGACCTCGATGACGTAGCGCTCGCCGATGGCCAATTCCGGCATCCCGCCCAGGAACACGGCCACGCAGATGGAGCTCGTCGCGACCTCCTCGTCGGCCGGGGCGTGTGCGGCCACGGCCTCCAGGTGCGGCGCCCGGCCCGGGACCCGGGGCGGCTCGTCGGCCTCGGCCTGCCACGGTGGCACGAGCCGGATGGGCGGCTGCGTCGAGCGCGAGCGGCTGCCCTTGGCCGCGGCGCTCGTGGTCGTTCTGCTCGTCGCCGTGCTGCTTTTGGCCGTGCTGCTCCTGGCCGTGCTGCTCCTGGCCGCGGCGCTCCTGGCCGCGGCGCTCTTGGCCGCGGCGCTCTTGGCCGTGCTGCCCCGTGCCGTGCTGCGCTGGCGAGGTGTCGGGGCTTGGGTTGAGGTCTCGCTGTCGGACCGGTCCTGGGCCGTGCTCGAGGCGGGCGTTCGGCGCCGACGTCCCATCTGGCGCAGGCGGAGCGGGCGGTCCTCGTCGATCTCGTGGGCTTCGGGGGCATCGTCGGCCTCCCGGGTGTCCTCGGGCGCAACGACCTCCTCGAGCCCGGAGACCGTCTCCACCCCTGAGGTCCCCTCGGCTGCGGGGGCCCCGATCGCCCCCAGGAGCAGCGCGGTCGGCGCGCCGAGGGCCGTGATGGTGCGCTGCAGATGGGCTTCCTCGGGCGACGCCGCGGCCGGGACGTCGAGGCGCGACCAGGGGACGGCAGCCCATACGCGGGGGGGCCGAGATCCGGCGCTCGGCCGGCGGTCCGCGGCGGGCCCCGCGCTGTCGTCGCCGGAGCGCGGCCCGTCCGGCCACTCGGGTGGGGCCGCCACTTGGGTGGCCATCACATGGCGCGGCCGGACGGGCTCGAGACCTGCGGGCGGGGCCAGGCCCACAGCCAGCAGGGCCAGCGGCCCGGCCACGACCCCGACGGCGAACCAGGCGAGTGGCGATCGGTCGCGCTGACCGGCCAGCCAGGCCGTGAGGGGGGCCATGACCAGGACGTCGAAGCCCAGGATCAGCAGGATCAGAAGAGGCAGAGGCATCGTCGATCAGGCGCCGGCAGGGGTCGGTGCCCAGCCGGCCCCTTGGGGCGGGCTCGACGGGGATGGCTCGAGGCCGGTGGGCAGGTCCTCCGGCTCGGGCTCCGTCATCGCTAGGTGCGCGGCCACCCCGGCCAGGGCGGCCAGGACCCAGAAGTAGCGTGGATAGGCCATGTGCAAGAAGACGCCGGTGGTCATGTAGCTGATCAGGGCGAGGCTGAAGGCGGTGGCCGTGTCGGCCAGGTCCGGGCGCCTACCGAGCCACCTGCGGCGGCCCCGGACGAGATCGCGAAGGGTCGTTCCCAGGACCAGCATGAAGGCGCCCAGGCCCAGGATGCCGGTGTCGGCGGCGATGCCCAGGTAGAGGTTGTGGGCCTCGCGGTCGAGGTTCTCGGCCACGGCGAAGGTGCCCGCGTACTCCTGGTAGTACTGCCCGAAGAGGCCCGGGCCGACGCCCATGATGGGGTGGTCGACGAAGACGAGAAAGGCCGCGATCTGGGCTACGGCCCGCTCGCGGAACGAGCCGTCGATCGCCTGCCCCGTGCCCGTGACGTCGGCCGAGTCCGAGAGTTCCACCAGCGTGGTCAGGCGCTGGGCATACGTCGGCACGGCCACCAGGACGATGATCATGGCCAGGAGGAAGACGGCGATCTGGCGCCACGAGATGTAGCGCAGGACGGCCATCAGGCCGATGAGCATGGCAACGCCCACCGCCCCGCCGCGGGAGAACGTGAAGGCTGCTCCGAGGGCGATGAACATGGTGCAGCTGCCGGCCAGGACCTTGAGGCTCATGCGCCGCTCGCCCCACATCCGGAAGAGGCCCAGGGGCAGCAGGACGATCATGATCTGGGCATAGCGGTTCTTCTCCCCGATGGGCCCGGACAGGCGGGGCTGGGTCTCCTCGCCCACGAGGGTGGACTGGCCGGTGCCGATGACCGCGTTCGAGATCTGGGCGAAGCCGCCGAACTCGTTGTTGAAGGAATGGGTCGCCTCCTGGAATCCGGAGAGCGCGCCGATAGCCCCGCCGACGAGCAGGAGGACCCAGATGACCGTTCGCAGGGTGGCCATATCGCGGACCGCGTTGGTGACGAAGACGTAGAGCACGAAGCCTTCGACGAAGAAGGTGAAGAGATCGTCGAAGGCCAGGACCTTGTAGGCCGAGAAGAGGGCGCTGACGACGTTGACGAGGAGGTAGACCACGACCCAGGGCAGGGCCGACGTGACGGTCACCGTCTCCCGTCGGGCGATGAGGTAGTAGGCCACCGGCACGACCAGGAGGAGCGAGAACGAGGCTCCGAAGAGGTAGGGCAGCCCGTGGAACTGGACGGCGATGGCGGCGGCGTTGCTATAGAGGATGGCCATCACCAGGAACGTGGCCGTGTCCGGGCGGCGGACCATGACGATGGCTGCCAGGGCCACCGCAGCGAGGGCCACGCCGAGGACCTGATACTCGCCCGTGAAGGCCCCGAAGCCGGCTGCCACGACCACCGTGGCGACGATGCCGCCGAGGGCGAAGATGCGCGGGCGCAGGTCGGCCGGGGCCTCCGGCAGGCGCGGCAGGGCCTGATCGAGAGCGGTCATGCCGAGGCCTCCTCGACCTCGGCCGTCTCGGTCGCTTCGGCTGTGCTGCCGGGATCGCCGGCCCTGGCCACCGCGGGCTTGCGCTCGGCGCCGGCCGCGGGAAGAGGGTGCAGGTGGGCCGCCACCTGGCGGGTCCGGGGCGGCTCCCAGCGATCGATCCGCCGGCCTCGGACCACGTCCCAGGTGGCGCGTAGGGCGGCCGCGTTGACGAGGACGAAGTAGGCCGGGAAGGCGAGGAACGGCCGCCGTCCCAGCGGCCGTCGGGCGAGGGCCAGGCCGGCCGCGGCCAGCGCGTAGCAGGCCGCCTGGCCGGTCGCGGTGAAGCGGTAGATCCAGCCCTGGCCGAGGAGCGACAGGCTGGCCCCGGCCAGGACGGCGAGGGGCACGGCCATGAGCCGCATGACGATCTTGTGCGAGGCCAGCTGGAGGGCGTAGAAGCCGGTCCGGCGGGGATCCAGCAGCTGGGGCATAGCCACCACGCAGCGCAGGCCGCGGGTCATGACCCGGACCTTGCGGCGGAACTCGAGGGCCCGGGTGGCCATGACCGGCTCGCTGGCCACGGCCTCCTCGACGAAGACGAGGCGGCGGCCCTGATCGATGACCGCCAGCGAGGTGTAGAAGTCGTCGCTGACGTCAGGCCGCAGGGGCCGGAAGAGCTCGCGGCGGATGGCGTAGATCGCGCCGGTGGTGCCGATGACGTTGCCGGCCGCGCTCTCGGCCCGCTTGAGCAGTCGATCGAAGTCCCAGTAGCCGCGCTCGCCGGCCGCCGTCGCCTCGGTCACGCCGCCGCGCAGGTAGACCTGGTTGCCGGCCACCCCGCCCACCTCTGGATCGGCGAAGGGCCGGACGAGGGCCCGCAGGGCGCCGGGGGCGAACATGCTGTTGGCATCGGTCATGACCACGATGTCGCCGCGGGCCGCGGACACGGCCGCTTCGAGGGTCGCGGCCTTGCCGCCCCGCGGCAGGTCGAGGAGGCGCAGCCCGGGCCGGGCCCGGCGACGGACGATGGCCGCGGTGGCATCGGTCGACCCGTCCGAGGCGACCAGGATCTCGACCGCCTGGGCGGGGTAATCGAGCGCGGCGAGGTTGTCGAGCTTGGCCCCGATGGTGGCGGCCTCGTTATAGGCCGGGACGATGATCGTGACGTCCGGTTCGATGTCCGCCGCGGCCGGGGGGCGAGGCCGGAGGCGAGCCCGGACCAGGATGAGCAGGGGGAAGAGGACGTAGCCGTAGACGATGGTCGCAGCCGCTCCCCAGAAGGCGAGGCGCCTCACGGCCCGAAGGCCTCCGCCGGGCTCCCCGTCGGCAGCGGGGCGCCGGCGGACCGGACGTGGCCGAGGCGGGTCAGCAGCCGGTCGGCGTTGGTGCGCAGGTCGTAGTCGGCCAGCACCGTGGCCCGGGCGGCAGCCCCCAGACGAGCCCGCAGCTCCGGCTGCTCGGCCAGGCGGCGGATGGCGGCGGCGAGGCCCGCGACGTCAGCGGGCTCGGCCAGCAGGCCGGTCTCTCCGTCACGGACGAGTTCCGGGATGCCAGACAGGCGACTGGCCACCACGGGCAGCCCGCTGGCCATGGCCTCCATGAGTACGACCGGGATCCCTTCCCGGCGGCCGTCGGGGGTCGGGACGCTGGGAGCGACGAGGACGTGGCTGGTCGCCAGGAGCTCGGCGATCTGGGCCCGCGTGCGCCGCCCGAGGAGGCGGATCCGGTCCTCCAGGCCGCCGGCGGCGATGCGTTCCCGCAGCGCGGCTTCGTCCGGGCCGTCGCCGACGAGGTCGCAGGTGACGTCCAGCCCGGCAGCCGCCAGACGGGCGCAGGCGTCGACGAGGTATGTCTGGCCCTTGACGGCGTGCAGTGTGCCCACGCAGACGACGCGCAGCGGCGGGGCCTGGGGCCGACTGGCCGGTGGCTCGAAGACGGAGGTGTCGACGCCGCAGCGGAGGATGCTCGTGCGCGCCCGGGCCAGGCTCCCGCAGGTGGCCTCCATCTCGCGCAGGTTGTCCTCGGAGATGGTCAGGGCGAAGGCCGCCTCCTCCAGCTTGGGGCCGAGCATGTGACGGTCGAGGTGCAGGTCGGAGCCGTGGGCGGTGAAGCTATAGGGGATGCCCGTCAGGCGATGGATGACGAAGCCGGCCGCGGCGGGGTGGTTCGAGAAGTGGCAATGCACGTGCTCGATGCCCAGGTCCTCCATGAGCCGGGCGTCGTGGACGACCTTGGGGAAGATGGCCAACCCGCCGAAGAAGTAGTTCGGGCTGCCCCAGGTGCCGCGCATGAGGGCAGCCAGGGCCCCCAGGTAGGCCCGCGGCCGGCGCAGCAGGAAGTGGGCCTGGCTGGCCAGGATGGCCGGTGAGAGGAAGGGCTGGAAGTGGGCCCGCTCGACGAGCGGGGCGGCCTCGGGGTGGATGACCGAGGTCCGCTCGCGCAGCAGGGGGAAGATCTCGACGGCCACGCCGGACTGCTCGACGGCCAGCATCTCGAACAGGATGAAGGTCTCGGTGAGCTTCGGGAAGCGCGACATCACGTAGGCCAGCCGCCGGACCGACCTGCCGGGCGCCGACCTGGCGGACGGCCCGTCGATCGGTCGGCCGGACTCGGGACCAGCCTGGCTCATGGGTGCACGCCGGTCGACGCGGTGGTCGGAGCCGTCAGGGTCGCCGACCATTCGGGGCCCAGATGTCCTTCGGGGTGGGCCTCGTGCCAGCGCCAGGCAGAGGCCAGGATGTCGTCGAGGCCCAGCTCTGCCCGCCAGCCGAGGGTGGCCGCGGCGCGCGAGGGATCGGCCCACACGGCCGGGGGGTCGCCGGGTCGCCGAGGCTGGTCGACGGCAGCGATGGACCGGCCGGTGATGCGGGTCGCGGCGGCCACGACCTGGCGCACCGAAGCGCCCTGGCCGGTGCCCAGGTTGAGGGTCGCGGAGGCGCCCCCGACGGCCAGGTGGTCGAGGGCCGCCAAGTGGCCCCGGGCCAGGTCGAGGACGTGGACGTAGTCGCGTACCGCGGTCCCGTCGGCGGTGTCGTAGTCGATCCCGAAGACCTGGACCTCGGGTCTCCGCCCGGCGGCCACGCGGAGGACGGCCGGGATGAGGTTCTGGGCGCCCTCCCAGTCCTCTCCGTTGCTGCCGTCGAGGGCCGCTCCGGCGGCATTGAAGTAGCGCAGGCTGATCGAGCGCAGGCCGTGGGCCCGCTCGAACCAGCCCAGCATCTGCTCGACCATGGCCTTGGACGCGCCGTACGGATTCTCGGGTGCGATGGCGGCCGACTCATCGACCGGCAGGCGCGCCGGGGCGCCGTAGACGGCGCAGGTGCTGGAGAAGACGAAGCGCCCGATCCCGGCGGTCACCGCTGCGCGCAGGAGGGCCAGGCTGCCGGCCACGTTGTTGGCGAAGTAGCGGCCGGGCGCCTCGAGCGACTCGTCGACCCGCTTGTGGGCGGCGAAGTGGACGATGGCCTGGCTGCCATGCTCGGCCAGCAGGCGGGCCACGAGGCCCTCATCGGCGATGTCGCCCACGACGAGCGGCACGTCACCCAGCGCGGCTCGATGGCCGTGCCCCAGGGAGTCGAGGACCAGGACGTCGTCGCCGCGGCGGCGGAGAGCGTCGACGGTGTGCGAGCCGACGTAGCCCGCGCCCCCGGTCACGAGTACGCGCATCGTCCGAAGGTCAGCGCTGGCGGCCCGCGCCGACGTCGGGAGGGGAGGTCGAGGCGCCGGGCGTCGAGGCGTCGGGCGCCGGTCGGCGTCCGGGCGCGGCGGACAAGCGGCCGCCGCTCGTGGCGAGCACGCGGCTGGGGCCTACCCGGCGCGCGGCCTGGGGCGCGTGGCGCAGGGAGAGGACCGTCCCGACGAGGTTGGCCTTGACCAGGCGGAGGGTCTCGACGGCGTAGCTCACGTTGTCGCGCCGGGTCCGGTCCCGGTCGACGACCAGCACCGTCACGTCCGCCAGGCGGGCCAGGGTCAGGCTGGCCGCCGAGCTCGAGATGGCGCCGCCGGCGATGATCGTGACGCCGCCTTCCGTCTGCAGGGCGTCGAGGATGCGGCGCGCGGTCTCCGCCTCGATGTCGTCGGGCATGGCCTCCACGCCGCGAGGCACGACCGGCAGGTCGGTCATCCGCGAGCCCTGGTAGCGCGCCAGCGAGGCTCCCGTGGCCAGGGCCTCGCTGAGGCCGGGCTGGCCCTGGAGGCCAAGCAGCTCCGTCGCGCTGGGGGCCGTGGGCGAGGCGTCGACGAGCGTCACAGCCCGCCCGGACTGGGCCATCGAGCTGGCCACGCTGGCCGCCACCTCGGCCACGTTATCGCCGGGCTGGCAGGCGGCGATGAGGATCGTGCGGGCCTGCCGGGTGCCGTCGACGTAGGCGATCTTGGCGCTCAGGAGGCGCAACGAGGCGGCCAGCCGCGAGGTGGGGGCCGCTTCGACGGCCAGCGTCCCGGTGCTCGCGCCGAACCCCGAGCGCGCCCCGCCGAGGGTGGTCAGGACGGGCACGGGGGCGTGGCGGACGAGGTCCTCGCGCGTCCTGATCGTCTCGCTGAAGTACTCCGCCAGGAGGATCACCACGATCGCCCCGAGGAGTCCGGCGACCGCGGCCAGCATGACGATGAGGCCGACCTGCGGGGCGATGGGCGCGCCGGGGGGCTCGGCCGGATCGATGATCTGGAGCTGACCCTCGGGCCGGACCGTGCCCTGCGAGGTCAGGGCGATGAGCTCGCCGGCCACGCCGTTGGCGATGCGGGCCGCCTCGCGCGGGTCGGAGTCGTCGACGTCGATGGTCAGGAAGCGGGTGACGTCGTTGGCCAGGGCGCTCGTGTTCGACTCGAGCTCCTGGGTCGACATGGTCAGGCCCAGCTTCTCGATCGTGGCGCTCATCACCGGCTGGCTGGTCACCAGGGTGGCATAGGTCTGGACCAGCTCACCGGAGGCCTTGAGGGTGTTGACGTCGCTGTTCGAGATCGGTCCCACGAGGAGGACGACCTCGGACTCGTAGGTGGGCGGCAGCCGCGAGGCCACGAGATAGCCGGCCAGGGCGGCCACCCAGATCGCGACGAGCAGGGTCCACCACCAGCGCTTGGCGATCGAGAGGTAGTCGCCGATCTCCATCGCATCCCCTCCGGTGTGACCCTCGAAGCGGGGCCGGCCCATCTGGCCCATCGCTGGCGGCCCCCAAGCATATCGGTCTATGGCGCACTGTGCGCATCTGCCCTTGCGGCACGGTGCTCGCCGACACCGAGGTCGGCACCGAGGCGCGATCGGGGCTGACCCCTACCCCGAGGGCCCCGCCCAGCAGGGCGATCAGAGCTAGCGCCGACCGCCGAGCCAGGCCAGCAGCTGGGCCTCGATGAGCGCCGGCGACGACCGACCGCCGACGTTGATGCGGCGCAGGCGCAATCGATCCGGGCCGGCCAGGGTAGCCACCTCATCGGGCCCCCGCTGGGTGGTGAAGGCCAGCCGCAGCCCGGCCGCCTGGGCGGCCTCCATCACCTGCGAGTCGAAGGCCCCGCTGGGGTAAGCCAGGGCCGGGGCGGTCGGCCCCAGCTCCCGCTCGAGGTCGGCCAGGGAGCCGGCGATCTCCTGGACCGCCGTCGCAGGGGGGACCTTGGTGAGCAGCGGGTGGTTGACGGTGTGGGGGGCGATGGTCAATCCATCGGCAGCCAAGGCTCGCAGCTCCGGCCAATCCAGCACCGCCCCGCGCGGGGGCGGCAGGCCGGCCTGGGCGGCCAGGTCGTCCACGTGGCCGAGCACCTCGGCGTGAGGCCTGGTCTTCAGCCAGGCCTGGACCCGCCGCAGGGAGGCCCGCGCCTGGGCCTGGTCGCCGCGTTCCAGGGCCCCGATGGGGCTGATCAGGCTGGCCGCTCCCTCCCCCTGGAGGATGGCCGCGGCCAGGCGGTCCCACCAGAAGGCCACCTCCCGGCCGGGGAAGCCGGTGGGCACGAAGAGCGTCGCCGGCAGGCCCAGCGAGCGGAGGATGGGCCAGGCGTGCTGGGCCAGATCGCGATAGCCGTCGTCGAAGGTGATGAGCACCGCCCCCGCCGGCAGCGGGCCGCCCTCGGCCGCGGCCAGCAGGTCGGCCAGGGCGACCACCGGCCGATGCTCGGCCAACCAACGCATCTGGGAGGCGAAGGCGGTGGGCGTGGCGCTGATGAGCCCCGGATGGAGGTCCGGCGCCTCGGCCGGCCAGGCCACGCGGTGGTAGGTCAGGACTGCGAAGCGGCCGGGCCGCGGTCGGGTCACCGCGCCAAGAGCCCGGACGGCAGGCCTGGCGGCCGCCGAGCGGGCCACCGCCGCCGCGGCGTCGGCCAGACGCTCAGTGGCGGTCATGGGCGGCGCTCCGCAGGAGGTGCCGGGCCAGCTCGACGATCTCGGCGGCACCGGGCAGGGGATCGGCGAGGGCCAGGACGTCGTGGCTGGTCCGCGGGTCGAGCAGGCTCAAGGCAGCCCCGATCGCCGCGTAGCGGGGCGGGAAGGGCAGGCCAGGGTAGCGGCGGCGGCCGACCAGGACCGAGAGGATCCAGGCCGCCTCGAGGGGCAGGTTGTGGGCCCGCAGGCCGACCCGGTACTCGCTGGCGAGGGGCGAGCCGGCCAGCGTCGCCCCCGGGCAGAGCAGTTCGGCCAGGCGGGCCGGGAAGTCCATCCCGGCGGCCACGGCCAGCGGCAGCGAGCCCCAGATGCGGCCGTTGACCTCCATGAGCTGCGCTGGGCCGTCGTCGGGCACGCGGAACTCGACCATGGCCAGCCCGGTCCAGGCCAGGCGGGCCATGAGCCGGGTCGCCTGATCGAGGAGGGCCGGGTCGAGGGCCACGCTCTCGCGGTAGGCGCTGGCCCCGCCGGTGACCGGCACTTCCCGCAGCCGCCGATGCTGGAAGGCGGCCAGGATCAGGCCGTCGTCGACCAGGAGCTCGACCCCGATGCCCTGGCCCGGCACGTAGGCCTGGACGAGCAGGGGCGCCACCTCCAGCAGCGGCGCGGCCCGGGCGGCGAGCTCCTCCTGATGGCTGGCGAAGGCCACGGTCAGCGGGCGGACGGAGCCGTCGACCAGCAGGCGGGAGGCCTGAGGCTTGAGGACGACGGGCCAGCCCAGCCCTTCGGCCGCGGCGGCCGCCTCGGCCAGGGTCGTGACCAGCCGGCCGGCCGGCGTGACGAGGCCAAGCTCGCGGGCCAGGGCCACCGTGGACCCCTTGTCCCGCACGAGATCCAGGGCGGCCCGGGATGCGACGGCCAGGCGGGTGGTCGGCGGGAAGCGATCGCGGAGGGCGTCGAGCGGCAGGATGAGGTCGTCGGTCACGGGGATGACGAGGTCGAGGCCCTGGGCCGTGGCCGCCCCGAGGATGGCTTCAGCCGCCCCGGCGGCATCGAGCGCGGGGTCGGGGTAGACGAGGCGGTGCCGGCTGTAGCGAGACCGTAGCCCTGGCGCGCCGGGCCGCGCCGAAGCCGCCGTGACCTCCCAGCCGGCGCGGCCCAGGGAGCGGATGACGGAAACGGCGCTGCCCCGCTCGGCGTCCGTGACGAGGACACGAGGAGCGGGGCGCGTGGACCGGGCGGATCGACCGGCGGCCGGCGGCGTGAGCGCGCGGGGGCCGGTCGTCGGCTCGGGGCTCGATGGCTCGAGCGTCGGACGGAGGGCCCGGATGTGTTCGGCGACCTGGGCCGTGACCTCGGCCAGGGGGCGGGTGGCGTCGACCACGGCGAAGGCGGGCACGACGTCGGCCAGGGCGAGATAGTCGCCGCGGCGACGTTCGAGGGCCCCGATGGAGCCCTCGCCCTTGCGGGCCAGGAGCACCTCGGGTGGGGCGTCGAGGTAGACGACGAGGTCCGGCCGCGGGTAGAGGCGGCTCAGGACCAGGCCGTGGACCCGCCGGCCCAGTGAGCGGCCGGCACGAGGGGCCACGTCGTAGGCGTGATAGTCGACGAAGAAGTGGCGATCGAAGACGACGGTCCGACCCGCGCGCTGGTATCGCCAGGCAAGCCCCTGGCGATACCACTCCTCGGCCAGGCGGTTGGCCAGCCGCAGTCCCCCCCGAGCGGCCCCCGCCGCGGAGCGAAGTGGGCCCCGCGACCGAGGCCGCGGTTCGGCCTCCGGCAGCGGTGGCGGTCCGGCCGTGTCGGGCGGCGCGCCCAGGGCCCGCTTCACGGCGTGGGCCAGGCGCGTCGTGGGCAGCAGGCGATCGCTGGAGGCGGCGCTCACGCCCATGTAGAGGTAACGCACGGCGAGTCCGGGCTCCTGCTCGAGGGCCCGGGCCACGCTCGTCTTGCCGGAACCGTCGGGTCCCACGAGGGCTACCGTGACCACGTCAGGCCCCTGCCTCGGGTGCCCCCGGCAACCCTTCGACGATGGCGCTCAGCAGCTCGCCGCTGCGGTACCAATCGAAGTGCTGGGCGACCCAGTCGCGCCCGGCGGCGTCGGGCTGGGGGTCGTCGCGGGCTGCCGCGAGACGGGTGACGATGGCCGCGGCGAAGGCCGCGTCGTCCCTGGCCACGGTGACCGGCGGTGGCTCCCTGGGGGCGAGCTGCAGCCCGGCCGCGGCGATGGGGCTGGCGACCGTGGGCAGGCCGGCGGCCAGGGCCTCCAGCAGCTTGTTCTGGATGCCCGCCCCGAAGCGCAGCGGCGCGGCGAAGACCGAGCCCTGCTCGAGGTAGGGCAGGACGGCCTCGACGAAGCCGGTCACCGTCACGCCCGGCCGCCCGGCCAGGGCCTGGACCTCCGGGGTTGGGTCGCGCCCTACGATCAGCAGCCGTGCCTCCGGGACCTCATGCCGGACGAGGGGCAGGATCGACGTGCCCAGGCGCACGGCCGCATCGACGTTGGGGGCATAGTCCATCGCCCCGCTGAAGACGATCGTCCCCTGGCCGAGCTCGGTGCTCGTGCGGCGCCAGGCCTCGACGTCGACCCCGTTGGGCACGATGCTCGCCGGCGGGCCGTCCCGGAGGCTGGCGGAGCGGCCGAGGAGCACCTCACGGTCGCGCCAGGTGGCGAAGAGGAGATGGTCGGCCCGAGCCTGCAAGCGGCCCTCGAGGTGGCGGGTCAGGAGCAGGTCCAGGGCCACCACGGGCCGCCGCGGCGGCGCCGCGAAGCGAAGGTGGCCGCGCAGCCGGAGCGACGTGGCGTCGCACATGTCGACGACCAGGGGCAGTCCCTGGAGGGCGTCCAGGGCCGGGACCGTCCGTCGCCCGGAGAACACCGCGGCGTCGAAGCGGCGCTCGCGCCGGAGGGAGCGGATGGCCATCCCCAGGGCTCGGGCGGCCGGGTCGCCCTGGGCGACCACGAGGGCCGCCCGATCACAGGCCCGACCAAGGGCCGAGGCCGTGGGGCGCGACGAAGGGAAGGTCAGGATGCGTTCCGTGCGATCGGCCAGGGCCTGGGCGTCCTCCTCGCGATAGCGGGGCCCGACCATCGAGAGCAGGCTGACACGGTGGCGTCGGCCCAGTTCGCCCAGCAGGAAGTAGTGCCGCAGGTAGCCGCTGGTCAGGGGCCAGGGGAAGCCGTTGGTGATGTAGAGGATGTCCATGGCCGTCAGGCCGGCCCGCCGATGGCAGCCAGGCTCGACCAGCCGTCCAGCGAGGCTCGCAGCAGGCCCGCGAAGCGATGCTCCGCCAGCCAGGCCATCGAAGTGTCCTCGGGCTGCCCGGTCCGCCCCGGCAGGCCCCCCAGCAGGCGGGCCCAGGCGCTCACCACCAGGGGTGCCACGGCACTGGATGGGAGTGCCATGGCCCGTGCATAGCGGCCGAGGATGGGCCGGGCCCAGCCCTCGGGGGCGAGGACCGCCGCCTCGAAGGCGTTCACCACGGCCTGGTCGTCGCGCGCCCCGGCCACGGCTCCGGCGAGGTAGGCCACGAAGAGGCTCAGGTCGTGGAGCGGCAGGCCGTCCGGCCGGGCCAGCTCCCAGTCGACCACCCCCAGGCCGTCGGCCTCCGACCACAGCAGGTTGGGATGGCTGAGATCGCCGTGCTCGAAGACGGTCGGGATCGCCAGTTCCGAGCCGGCCGCGGCCAGGGAGCTGCGGGTCCTGGCCGCGAGCTGAGCGAGCGGCCGCACGCTGGCCCCCAGGGCCTCCAGGGCGGCCAGGGCTGGATCCACCAGACAGCCGATCGCCTCACCCAACGGCCGCTCCCCGGCATGCGGAAGGCGGAGCTGCCAGGCTAGCACGGCCTCGCTGTAGCGTTCGTGTCCGCGGCGGATGCGGACAGGGTCGAGGGGCCTGCCGGGCACGATCGAGGTCACCAGCAAGGAACGGCCGGCCCAGACGTCGTGGGCCAGCAGCCGGGGGAGGGTGGCGAGGCCCGCCCGCTGGGCCGCCAGGGCGCTCAGGATGGCGGCCGTGTGGGCGATGGCCTCACCGTCTCCCGAGCGTCGGGCCAGCTTGGCCGCCACGGCTGCCGGGCCGCCGGACGGCCCGGCCAGCAGCGTCACGTGGCGCGACGAGCGGAAGCGCGGCGTCAGGAGGAGCCAGTCCGCGGCCGAGCGGGCGGAGGGCAGGCCGAGACCGGCCAGGCCGTAGCGCTCGGGAGCCGCCAGGAGCGCGCCCAGCAGGCCCACCGGTCTGCCGGGCTCGGGGCCGGGACGGTGGGCCACGGCGCGCACCGCGGGCACCATGGCCGGCAGCAACCCGAGGCCGCCAAGAAGGCTGGCGCCACGCGACGCGACCTTCCGTGGGAGGGCGTCACCGGCCCGCTCCAGGCCGATCCGCGGCGTGGCCCGGCCGAGCGGCATCATCCGCGTCGTGCGCTCGTGGTCTGGCCAGGGCCACACCAGGTCAGCCTCGCGGAAGCCTGCCCGATGCAGGGCGCCTCGGAGGCCCGCGGCCGGCGGGCGGCGGGCGGACCGACCGGCCGCGCCGCCCAGCTCCAGGTACAGCCAGCCGCCTGGCCGGAGGGCCGCGAAGGCTTGATCCAGGTCCTCCGGATGGGCCGAGGCCGCGACGACCAGCTCGATCGACCCGGGGGCCTGCTCGGCCAGCGCCACGCTCGACCTCCCGGGCGATCCCGCGGTGGGTGCCACCAGCTGGTCCAGGGCCGCCCGCAGGCCCCCGCGTTCGGGACCGCACCAGCGCCAGCGCCGCGGGTCGGGGTCAGGCAGCAAGAAGCGCCAGTCCAGGCGGGCCAGGAGGGCGGCGTCGGTCGAGTCCTGGGACCCGCCCGGGCGGCCCGTCTCGGTCGGGTCGGCCCCCTCGGTCGGTCCGCTCGAGGCGTCGAGTCCGTTCGGGGCGTCGCGTCCGTTCGGCTCGGTCGGCTGCACCGTCATCGGAGGTGCGCGGCCATGGCCGCGTAGAGGGCCTCGAGGGAGACGGGATAGGGATGCTCGACGAGGATGGCCGGCTTGTCTGCGAAGCGCTGGCGCAGCAGACGCCGCTGGCGCTCCTCGGCCTCTTCCACGAGCGGCACGCGGGCCTCGGGGAAGGCGAAGCGGAAGCGTTCGTAAAGGGCCATGAAGTCGAGCCGCTCGTACTGCAGCGAGTGGACCATCCGCTCGGCCACCTCCAAGGGATCGACCGGCGCCACGCGGATGTCCGGGGCGGCCACGCTGGCCACGAAACAGAGGCCGTCGAAGGGACCCTCGGCCGGCCGGTCGGTCCGGCCGAAGAGGCGGGCGGGGGCGAGGTCGAGGTGGCGCTGGGCCTCGAGCAGGGGCAGGATGCGGTCGGCGCTGCGGGCCGGCAGGGAGCCCGGGGGCAGGATCCGCCGCCCACCACTGGCGGCCCGCGCCACGGCCTGCCAGGCGCTGACCTTGACCATGGCCCGCCGCCCCGCCCGGCGCCGGGCGTCAGGCAGCTGGGCCAGATGCCAGTCCCACAGCCGCACCGGCTCGGGGATGCCCAGGACCCGCTGGCCACCCGGCGGCAGGTAGACCCACTCGTCGCCGACGTAGCGCGCGCCGTGGGCCGTGAAGGCCAGCAGCGACTCGGTCTTGCCGCCCTTCGACCAGCCGGTCACGACCACGCCTCGGCCATCGTGCTCGAAGGCCGCAGCATGCAGGGGCAGGGCCTCGGCCGCCAGGGCGGTGAGGTTGAGCACGGGGATCAGGTAGGGCACGGCGGGCAGGCCGCGCTCGCAGACGAACTCGGGCTGCGCCGCGAGCCGATCGAGGCGCAG
This sequence comes from Candidatus Limnocylindrales bacterium, assembly GCA_036278755.1. Classification (GTDB taxonomy): domain Bacteria; phylum Chloroflexota; class Limnocylindria; order Limnocylindrales; family CSP1-4; genus DASUKL01. The sequence continues at coordinate 33,287 of DASUKL010000134.1, forward strand.
CGACACTCGGGTCCGGGACCGGTATTTGGCCCGCAGGATGATGAAGGCATCGTCGGTGAAGGCCGCATCACCGGCGCCCAGGAGGCGCTCGCGGCCGTGGACCTCGAGGCGGTCGACGAAGCGGATCACGATGTCGGGCTGGCCGCCGACCTCGGTCCGCAACGGTCCCAGCTGGCGGTCGACCACGGCCGCGTCGGCCGGCCCGGCTTCGAGCAGGCGGACCCGGACCAGGCCGTGCAGGTCGTAGTCGACGGTGGCTCGCTGGTCAGGCACCGAAGATCCTCCGGGCGAACGGCAGGCGCAGCAGTTCGGGGAACGTGCTGGCGACCTCGAGGGCCCGGCGGTTCGACCCGAGCACGGCAGCCGAGGCGATGAGCACGGCCGCGATGCCCACGATGGGGCCGGGGTGGAAGGCCACCTGGAGGACCAGCAGGAGCAGCGCCGCGATGAGGATGCTGCCATAGACCGGCAGATGGGCCCGCGAGAGCAGCTGGACGGAGGTGCTGGAGCGCAGCCCGATCTGGTTGAGCACGTTGCGCAGGATGAGCGTGACGGCCGTGCCGATGGCGGCGCCCAGCGGCCCGAAACGCAGGATGAGGACGATATTGAGGACGAGGTTGACGGCCACCGCGGCGAGGTTGACGACGACGATGTAGCGGATGACCCCCACGACCCGGAGGGTCAGGCCGTTGAAGCCCAGGGCCGCGCTGACGTAGTAACCCAGGGACAGAAGGGCCAGGAAGGGCGCCGAGGCGGCGTAGCGGGGGCCGTAGAACCAGGTCATAAGGGGATCCGCCAGGGCGAATGTGGCAGCAAAGAGGGGGAAGGTGATGAGCGCCAGCCAGACCGCCGTCTGCCAGTAGAGGTGGTCGAGCCCGGGCCCGTCATGGCGGGCGAAGAGGCGGGCCGCGACGGGCGTGTAGAGCAGGGCGAAGCTCGACACGCCCAGCTGGTTGAGGCCGGCCAGAGGCTGGACGACACGCCAGGCAGCCACCGCCTCTGGGCCCTGGAAATGCTCGAGGAGGAGAGCGTCGCTGGTGTTGAGGACGATGAAGACGAGGTTGGTCGTCAGGAGCGGTAGGGTGAAGGAGAAGACCTCCCGGGCGGGGACCTCGAGGCGATGGATGTCGAGATGGGGCAGGGCCCCGTGGCGGCGGAGCAAGTCGACCGACATGTAGCCGTAGAGCAGGACCGCGGCAGCTCCGGCGAGCAGGTAGCCCCAGGCGAGGAGCGTGACGTCGCTCGCGGAGAGGACCAGGAGGCCGACCACAGCCAGCTTGAGGCCCGGATCCAGGAGGTACTTGCGCACGAAGATCGCCCGGGGCGCGGCGAAGACCGCGAAGAGGCCCATGATCACGTCGTCCAGGGCCTGGATCGGGGAGAGGGCGATGAGGATGACCAGGAGGGCCGTGGCCTGGCTGTCGTTGACGACCTGACCGACGAGGGTGCCCTGGAGGCCGATCACGATGAGGACGAGGGCCAGCCCCAGGGAGAGGATCGTGGCCAGGGCCAGGAGGATCGTGCCCAGCATGCGGGGGTAGTCCCGCTCCTCGTCGTAGATCGACAGGAAGCGGGTGAGGGCCTGGTCGAGGCCCAGGGTGACGATCATCTCGCCGGTGTTGACGATGGCCAGGGCGTAGGCGAAGGCGCCGTACTCGGCCTTGGTGAGGTAGCGGACGATGACGACCTGGACGATGAAGTTGATGCCCATGGCCAGGGCCCTGCCGAAGAGGAAGAGGGCCGAGCCGCGGATCTGGCTGGCGGTCTCACGGCGGGCCTGCTGGCCCGGCCCGTCGGCCTCCTGGTCGACGATCAGGTCGGCTCCCTGGACCCCCTGGACGACGACTGCGTCGACCCTCTGACCCCCCTCGTCGACGACCGGATCGGCCCGTCCGCTCACCATCCACCGCGGCGGGCGGCCGCTTGCCATATGGCTGCCAGGACCGCCCGCTGCACGAGCGCCGGCTGGGCCGAGGCGTCGATGAGGTGGGCCCCCCGGAGGCTCGCAGCCAGGGCCTGGTAGGCCTCCCGCTGGCGGGCCAGGTCGGCCACATCGTGCTCCGGCCGCCGGGCGGCCAGCACCTCGGCCGGCGCGTCGAGGACCAGGATCACGTCCGGGCGCGGGATGGCATGGCCCAGCAGCCAGCGGCGGAGGCGGGCCCGTCGCCCGCCGGAGCCCGGCCGGTCGACCTCCAGGGGATGGCGGTCGAAGACCACCAGCTGTCCCCGGGCCCGGGCCAGCCGGCCGGCGACGTGGCCCCGCCAGGCCAGCAGGGCCCGTCGTGCGAAGCCGCTGCCACCCCGGCCAGAGGGCAGGCCGGTCCCGTACAGGCCAAGGTAGATGCGTCGGACCGGCACGGCGGGCAGGCCGGTGAAGGTCTCCAGAGCACTGCTCTTGCCGGCCCCGTCAGGGCCCAGGAGGGCCACGCTCAGGCCTCGAAGGGGCGGCAGGCCCAGGGTCGCTAGGCGGCGCCGCACGCGGTTAGCAGCCAGCTCGAGCCGGGCCCGGACAGGACGTCCGGCGGCCCAGTGGCGCCCGATACGGGGGGCCAGCGGTTCGAGGGTCGCCCAGTCGCCCGCCCGGACGAGCTCGAGGATGCGGGCCGGTCCCCAGCCGGCCGGGCAGGCAGGCGCGAGGAGCAGGGCCAGAGGGTGGTCGGCCGTGGCAGCCGGGGCCGTGCGCGCCAGCTCGACGCGATGCGCGAGCGCGAGCTCGCGGCGGTCGAGGAGGTCGTGCAGGAGGAGCAGCCAGAAGGCGTCCTCGGCCGCAGGCTCGGCCAGCGAGGGCCCGCGCAGGCGCCGAGCCAGGCACCCCGCGGCGGCCGTCGAACGGAGCGCGCCGAGGGGCCCGAAGGCCAGCTCCGTGACCACGTCGAGCTTGGTCCAATGCCCATCGGTCTCGTCGAAGGCCCACCAGAAGCGGTGTCCGCCGCGACCGGGGGCCGGCAGCTCGACGAAACCGAGGCCGCGCAGGGCGCGCCGGGCTGCGGCCAGGTCGGCCGGGGCGACGAGCAGGTCCTCGTCCCCCACCACGGCGGGACCGGCCGGCGACGAGGACGGACGGAGGCGCAGCCAGGCCACGGCAGCGGCGTCGAGGGCTCGGGCCACGGCGGCCAGCGAACGACCCACGGGAGGCGGGCCCTCAGGAGCGGGCAGGATCGACGGTCGCGCCGCTGCGGCAGCAGACGTCAACAACCCCTCCTTTCCTCGCCGGCCTGCGATCTGCGCGGCCACACCCTCCGGCCCGTCGGTGACGGACGAAGGCTAGCGGACGATACAATCGCGCGCTGGCACCGAGGCGAGCCGATGGTGCGGACGGTCACAGGATGGCGGTCGGAGGTCGGGCGGCGATGGTGCAGCACAACGAGCCCGCGACGCCTCCCGATCCGGCGGCCGGGGGGCATGCTGCGCCGACCTCGCGGCGCGAGCGCCGGCGGCGGCTGGTATTGGCGGCTCTGGGGCTGGTGGTCGTGTCGGGCGCCGCGGCCCTCGGGCTCGGCTCTCTCGCTCGCCCCGGCAGCGGCGCGAGCCCTTCGGGCGGTGGCGGGCCGTCGGCCTCGAGTCCCCCGGGCTCGGGCTCCGCTGGCTCGGCTGGCCCGGGCGCCAGCGGCGCGGGCCCCGGTGGATCGGGGGGTCCTACCGTGGGCGGTCCGGTGCCCTCGGTCCCTCCGCTGGTGGGCCCGGACGCCGGCTTCCTGGTCACGTCGGCCGAGCTGCAGCAGCGCGCCGCCCTGGCGGCCCAGGGCGAGGAGCCTTACCGCGAGGCCGTGGCCGACCTCCTGACGTTCGCCCACGATGCGCTGGTCGCCGAGCCGCACCCCGAGCAGCCGCTCGACATCCTCGGCACGACCGGCCCGTTCGTCGATGACACGGCCGCGGCCTACGGCCTGGCTCTGGCGTATGGCCTGACCGGCGACGCCGCAGATGCGACCAAGGCCGCGCATCACATCATGGCCTGGGTCGACACCACGACCACGACCGTCAACGCCTGCCCCGACAGCGGAGCCTGCCAGACGTCCCTGATCATCAGCCGGGCCGCCCCCGGCTTCGTCTTCGCGGCGGCCCTCCTCGCTCCCTCGGGCGCCCTCTCGGCCGAAGACACGGCCCGCTTCAAGGCCTGGCTGCGGGCCATCATCCTGCCCGCGGCTTCGCGTCTGGAGAACAACTGGGGAGATGCGGGCACGTTCACCCGGCTGGCCGTGACGGCCTATCTCGAGGACCAGGAGGGCTTCGCCGCCGCGGTGGCCAAGTGGCGGGCCCAGCAGGATCTCATCGCCACCGACGGCCACATCCCCCTCGAGGTCCGTCGCGAGAGCGCCGGCATCGGTTACACCCAGGAGGCCCTCGACTACAAGGTCGCGGGGGCCGAGATCGCCGCCCGCCAGGGCGTCGATCTGTGGGACTACCGCGGCGTGGGCGGAGCCACCCTCCGTGACGCGGTCGACTACCTGGCGGACTACTGGTTCGATCCCCACAGCTGGCCTTGGTACCCCGATCCCACCTCGCCCCCGCTGAGCGGGATGTGGGAGATCGCCTACCAGCATTGGCCGACCCCGGCCTGGCAGCCGATCATCGAGCAGCGCCGGCCCTACGATGCCCAGGGCCACTCGGCCGTGCGCTGGACGACCCTCACCAACGGCCTGCCCTTCGACGGATCGGCCGGGGATCCGACGCCCAGCCACTGAATCCGTCCGAGCCGCCCGGGGCGGGGCAGTGCCGGTGCGATCCAGCACCCCTTCCGGGTGTCGAGCGCCGGATCGCGGTGCGGTCGGGGCTCTTGGGGCCCGGTGCGGGCCGGCAGCACGTGGTGTGGGCCCTGAGGACCTGCGCTACCATGGGTCGTCGCTGCGTCGCAGCCGGCCGACCTGCCAGCTGGCCGGGCCATCCACATCGCCGCACACAAGGGGGCCGCCGTGCCGTCGACCCGATCGCGCCTCGTCCTCATCGTCGCCCTGCTGACCACGCTGGCCCTGGGGACCGCGCTGACGGCCCTGGCCGCGTCGACGCCTGCCTCGCCCGGCCCAGGCTATGTGGACCTGAACTACAGCGGTTCCGGGGCGACCCGGGCGACCGCCGACAAGCCCCAGTCCAAGCTGTGGTACGTCGACGGTTCATGGTGGGGCGGGCTCTTCGACACGACCAGTCCGGCCGGCTACCGCATCGCCAAGTTCGACACGGCCACCCAGAGCTGGACCTTCACGTCCACCCAGCTCGACGGCCGCGATCGCTCCGACGCCGACTACCTCCTCGACGGCACCTCGCTCTACATGGTCTCAGCGGAGCCCACGCAGTGCGTGACGGGCTGCACTGGCGGCGCGGACAGCACCGACGCCATCCTGTTCAAGCACTTCGTCTACAGCGCCGGGGGATACGCCCAGCAACGGAGCACGTACCTCGACGGCACAGCCTCGACGCCGCTCGACGGGACCCTGACCACAGCCGGCGGGACCGACGCCGTCAGTATCGCCAAGGACTCTGACGGCGTGCTGTGGGTCGCCTGGCCCGGACCCGAGTGCAAGCCCGCGGCCGATCTGGCCGCGACCTGCGATCCCAGCGATCCGGCCTGGGCCAACGGCAAGAACGTCTTCTTCAGCTATTCCACGGATGACGGCGTGACCTGGGCCAGCCCGGCCCGGCTGCCGTCTCAGGCGATCGATCTCGACCCGACCAAGCCGGACATGGTGGCCATCGCGACCCTCGACGACAACGGCACGCCCAGCATCGGCGTCATGTGGAGCTCCCACGGCAGCCAGCCTCAGACCGATTACTTCGCCATCCACCACGACGGCGATGCCGCGGGCACCTGGCAGGCGGCCGAGGTCGCCTGGGGCAACAGCGGCAGCCAGCCTCTGGCGGACAACCACCTCAACGTCAAGACGGACGCCAACGGCAACCTGTGGGCCGTGACCAAGACCAACTACGACGGCGGTTCGGACGGCACGAAGCCCCTCATCATCCTCCTCCATCGCGACCACGTAAGTGGCGACTGGACGAGCGCCGTCGTCTCCCAGGTCGCTGATCGGAACACCCGGCCGCAGCTCGTCCTCGACGAGCAGCTGGGTATCGGCTTCGTCGTCATGGCCGCCCCCGTCCCGGGCACCGTGGCCGGCACCCAGAGCGCGGACGGGGCGATCTACTACAAGTCCTTCGACCTGGTCTCGGATGCCAGCGACCTGTCATTCCCGGCCGGGCCCGGCACGCTGCTCATCGACAGCAGCACCAACACCAACATCGACGACCCGAGCACGATGAAGGGCAGCGTGGACAGTGGCACGGGCCTCCTCGTCGAAGCCAGTGACTCCGTCACGCGGACCTATCTTCATGGCTATCTGAGTCTGGCCGCCAGCGACGCCACGGCGCCGGCCGGCACGGTGACGATCGCCGGGGGTGCGACCTTCACGGCCACGACGAGCGTCAGCGTGGCGGTCCCCGCCACCGACGCCGGCAGCGGCGTGTACGCCGTCCACCTCGCGAACGCCGCGGACAT
>DASUKL010000135.1:0-8692 GCA_036278755.1 Candidatus Limnocylindrales bacterium
GGTACGAGGCGGCTCGAGCCAGACTGACAGGACTCCTCGACCGACTCAAGGACCCGCACGCCATCGCTACCGTCGGCCCGACCGTCCGACTGACCGCCCTGTGCGGCCCCGACCCTCATGCTCCAGCGTGGGCCCGAACGCTGGACCCGATGCCGGCCAGCGACCCGACCGGCTGGTCGCGTGGCGTGCTGTCGCGCGACGGCCTCGTGGCCGAGCTGCGCGCCGGACGCTGCCCAGCCTGCTCCGCGGCCCGGGCCGCGAGCGTCGCGTTCCTGGCCTATCTCGATGGCGCCGAGACGCGGGACGAGCTCCGCGACCTGCCGTCACTGTGCCGCGACCACCTCTGGTCCGCCGTCCGCACCCGGCCGCACGCGGCTGTCCGAGCCCTCGATGCCGCCCGGCAGCGGTGGGCTGGTCGGACCGTGGAGCTGCCCGTCCACGGCCCTGCCGCGAACTGGACCGGACGTCTGGATGTCGCGGATCGGGCGACCTGGCGGGCCAGCATCCGCCCGGCCCGTGCCTTCAGCGAGGTCCTGGGTCGTGTCCTGCGAGCCGACGAGTGTCGGGCCTGCCGGGCTGCCGTCACCGCAGCTCAGCGGGTCACGGCCCTCCTCGACGCCACCCTGGAACAGCCCGCCGTGGCGCAAGCCTACGCGGCGGCGCCGGGCCTCTGCCTCCGCCATCTCGACCGCGCCATGACGGGCCTCTCGGCCGCGGCGAGGGTCAGCGTCATCCGGCACGCCGTGGTCGTGAGCGGCGCGCTCGGCTGGGAGTTGGAGGAGTCGATCCGCAAGTCGAGCTGGTCGGTCCGCTACGAGCCGCCCGGGCCCGAGGTGGACGCCTGGCGGCGGACCATGGCCTTCGGTGCTGGCGACGCTGCCCAGGACCTTGACGGCCTGCCGCCCGACCCACCCCAGCCCTTGCCTGCCCTCTGAGCCATGGGCAGCGGGGAGCGGGTCCTGGTCGAGGTCGAGGAGGCGGCGGGGCCCGGGGTCGAGCTCGAGCCGGTCGGTCCCCGCGGTGGCGGTCTCGTCGTCCGGCGGGCCCGACGCGGTGGGCTCTGGCTGGGGTTCGATCGAGCGGTGGTCATCGACTCGGACGACGGCCGCGGCCGGGCGCTGCGGGTCCTCGTCGCCGTGCCCGGCTCGACCTTCGCCGGCTGCCACATCGAGGCCCGCCTGTGGGGCGCCCTGCAGGCCGGTCAGCAGACGCTCCTGGTGGCCACCGTGGCCGACCATCCGCCGCCGTCCGAGCCGATCATCCGGGCCGCCGCGGGCATGCCGCCCGAGGCTGTGTGGAGGGAGCCAGAGGCCGCTGCAGTCATCGCCCACGATGCTCGGGTGGCCTACCGCGAGCGGTCGAGCCACGCCAGGCTCACCGGGGGCCGGGCCTGGCGCACCCCGGAGGGCCTGCCACCGGAGGCAGCCCGCTGGAACACGCCGTTCTCGCGGGCGGAATACCGCGTCGACCGGCTCCCGCCCCGGTTCGTGCGGGGCCTGGAGGGACTCCTGGACGACGACGAGCGGCTCCTGTACGCCATCGAACGACCGCCCGACCCCGAGGCCGGCTTCCTGCGCCGGCTGCGCCACCCCGAGGACCGCCGGGCGGCCCTCCTGGCCCTCACCGACTGCCAGCTGATCTGGATGGTCGATCACGCCGATCCGGGCCGCTACCTCATGGATTGGGGCGTGGACGTGGAGCTGGTCCCGGTGGAGCGGCTCGAGCCGGCCGGTCTCGAAGGCCCGCTCCGGACCCTCCCCCCGGAGCTGGGCCAGGAGGCGGAGGTGCTGCGCGGCCTGGCCGAGCGGTTCCTGGCGGCCGCGACAGGGAGCGCCGCGCTCCGTCGCCGATACCCCGTCGAGGCCCAGCCCGTGGATCCTGATGAGGCCGGCCGATTCCACCAGGCCGAGGAGGCTGAGGCGCTGGCGGCCCGCCTGGGCCAGGAGGTCGGGCCCCTGCTGGCCTTCCTCTATAGCCCCCGCCGGCCGGGCCAGGGCTGGTCCGGTGCAGCGGCCCTGGGTCAAGACGCGGTCGCCGTGGCCCGTGGTGATGGGGTGACCACGGTGGGGCTGGGACAGCTGCGCTCGGTGCGCCTCGTCCTCTCGCCGCTAGTGGGCCGCCTCCAGCTGGAACGCGCGCCCGGAGGCTCCCGCAGCTCGGGCGGCTCCCGCAGCTCCCGCGGCCTACGCGGCTTCGGTGGGTCGGGCGATCGCTTGGAGCTGACCTACCCGGCGCCGTTCGCCGCCACCGGGGCAGGCCTCGTCCGTCGCCTGCGCCGCCGTTGGGCCGACACGGTCTGAGGAGCCCTCACAGCCAGGCGAGGATCTCCTCCCAGCCGCCGCACCAACCGATGGCTGCCAGGAGGCTGCCGCGATCGACCGCTGTGACCGTGTCGCGTTCCTCCCAGCGGAACGAGCGATGGAAGGCCGCCACCCCCGCGCCGATCGTGCGGACCGTGGCTCGACCCCGCACGAGGGCCACCTCGTCGCCCGCGGCGATGGCCTCGTGGAGATGGGCGCGACAGCGGCCCGGCCGATCGTCCGCCGCGCAGACCCCGCACACATGCGGCCGCCAGCCAGCGTGGCTCTCTGCGGCGAAGCGGCGCAACTCGATCAGGTCGCGGCCCTGGGCCAGCAGCTCGCCGGAGAACGAGCCGGATCCCGTGGCGGGACGGAGGGAGAGGTCGCAGAGCGGGCAGGGACCGGCCGTGCGGAGGTTCAGCGCCGCCCGCCGGGCGGCCAGCGGTCCCCGCACCGCGAGGGCCTTGGCGGCACGCTCCATGATGTCGTCGTAGAGGATCGCCGGGCCGTGGACGAAGCCGTGGCGATAGGCCGTGTCGACGGCCAGGTACCCCAGGCCGTGGCGGGCGCAGAAGCCCCAGGCTCGGCGGAGGTGATCACGCATCTCGGGATCCATGATCGAGCCCTGGATGAACCACCACAGGAAGTGGATCTCACCGTCGCCGAGGAAGGGATGCCCCTGAGGTAGCACGGTCTTCACGGCATCGCGAGGCGGGCCTCAGCCTCCGCCCGGGACGACGGCCGCCTCCCTCGGGAGGTCGAAGACGCGGCGGTAGACGTCCTGGCCGAAGCTCGTGGGCAACGGTCGGGCCTCGACGAGCCGGAAGGTCCGGGTCCCGTCCGGGCGGCGCTCCGCGCGGAGGAACAGGGCGTCGGGCCGGCCCTCCCGCCAGAAGCCATCCGCGAGGTCGAACATGTGGGTCACGAAGCAGACCTTGACCCCACGCTCGAGGAGGGCATGGACGACCTGGCGGGCGATCTCCGAGCCCTCGCGCTCGTTGGTCGCGGCGAACGACTCGTTGAGCAGGAGCAGGCTGCCCCCGTCGAGGTGGTCGACGATGGCGCGCATGCGGACCAGCTCCTCGTCGAACTTGCCACTCTGGAGGCTGCTGTCCTCCTCCCGCCTGAAGTGGCTGAAGAGGCTCGTGCGCAGGTCAGCCCGGAACGACGAGGCAGCCACGAAGCAGCCGGCTCGGAGCATGAGCTGGGCCAGCCCCAGGCTCCGCAGGAAGGTCGACTTACCGCCCCGATTGGCGCCGGTGACGACGATCAGGGCCCGACCCGGGGCGGCCACGTCGTTGCCCACCACGGCCTGGCCGGAGACGAGCAGCAGGCAGGGGTCGTAGAGGCCGGCCGTCTCGAGGTCGAGCTGGCCCGGGGCCAGGGGCTCAGGCAGGCAGGTGGGGGCCCGGAGCTCGGTCAGTCGGGCCTGGAGGTTCAGCCAGCCGACGTAGACGCCCAGCTCGGCTCGCAGGAGGCGGAAGAAGTCGAGGATGTGGTCGGTCGAACGGGCCAGGGCGTCCGCGGCCAGGCCCAGACCGCGTTCCTCGATGGCCGAGAGAGCCGCGAAGCCTGCCTCGTCGCGGTCGGGCACCTGGTAGACGTAGCTCTTCCCGTCGCCCAGGCCGATCCGCTCGCGGAGCGAGGGCCGTCGCCGGCGCGGCGTGCGGAGGACGTAGTCGGCGCCCCGGTTCGCCGGCCCGAGGCGGGCGCTGAGGGCCACCCCGTAGCGGAAGCGGAGCCGCTCGATGTGCTCGTCCACGCCCGCCAGATAGGCATCGTCGAGCTGGTCCTGGAGCATGGCGAAGAACGTCCGCAGCCCCTCCGACTCGACCTCCCGGGCTCGCTGGTCGGCGATGGCCCGGAGCCGCCGGAGCTGGCCGGCGAAGAGCTCCAGGGCTTGGACCGAGCGCCGCAGGACCGACTGGGCCGACAGGCCGAAGCCGCCCCAGATGCGCTTCTCGGCCTCGATCGTCTCGACGGCCAGGAGGTAGAGCTCGGACAGCAGTCCCGGGTGGGCCAGGCCGTCGGCCAGGATGGCCTGCCGATAGCGGACCGCGGCGGGATCGTCGAGGCCGGCGAGGATCGCGCGGCGGGCCACGTCATTGAGGTAGGCGTCGCCGCGGGCCATGGCCGCCAGGAGGGTCTCGAGCTCGAGGTCCTGGACGAGGTCCGCGGAGCCCGGCGGCTCCGGCGCCCCGAGGTCGAGGTCGCGGTCGCGGTAGAGCAGATGGGCCTTCATCGCCGGCGTCCGGTCAGCTGAGCGTAGGTCAGGCCGTGCTTCTCCGCCACGGCCATGGCGTAGGCCAGGCCGTCGGCCGGACGGCGGATGACCTTGAACGTGCGTCGCGTGGGATCGTCCGGGTCGACCGAGCTGACCATGCTCACCGTCTCGGGGCCCAACGATGCCAGCTCGTCGAGGAAGGTCACCGTCACGCACCACAGGCCGCAGGCGATGACCGAGCGGAGGACCTCGGTGCTCAGGAACAGGGCGTCCTGGAGGGTCGTCGAGGCGAAGCTCTCGTTTATGACGAGGAGGCTGCGCGACGTGGCCTCGTCGAGGATGCGGTGGATGCGGCGCAGGTCGTCCTCCAGCTTGCCGCTCTGCTCCTGGAGGTCCTCCTCGCGCTCGAAGTGGGTGAAGATGCGGTCGACCAGCGGCAGCCGAGCGCTCGCTGCGGCGACCGGGCAGCCCACGAGGGCCAGGTGGTGGAGCTGGCCCACGGTCCGGGCGAACGTCGTCTTGCCGCCCTGGTTGGGCCCGCTGACGACGATGATCCGCTCCGGACCGGCGAGGGCCAGGTCGTTGGGCACGACCGTCGCGCCTTCCCCGACCCGCAGGCTGGCCAGGGCCAGGTCGTAGGCCGACCGCACGTCCAAGGTGGCGTGCGCCTCGTCGATCTCGGGATAGGCGATCGCGAGGCCCGCGGCCCGGATCGGGGCGAGGTACTCCAGGTAGGCCAGGTAGAACTGGACCTCCCGATCGAAGCGGGCGACGGTCGGATCCAGGAAGTCGGTGTGGTCGGCGCAGAAGGTCCGCAGGGCGGCGAAGGGGGCGGGGTAGAGGAGAGCCACCCGCTCCAGGATCTCGGCTTCGACATGGTTCATGTCCTGGCCCTGCCCGGAGCGGAACATATAGCGCTCCGTGGCCCCCTGACTGAACCGCTCGAAGGTGGCCAGCACGTGGGCCCCGTAGTCGGGCTCGTGCTCGTAGCGGCTGACCCGGACCTGACCGCCGCTGATCGCCAGGCGGTAGGTGATCCCGTCCAGCCCGGCCCGCACCGTCGAGATGTCGCGCCCGAGATCGGCGAAGGACGGGCCGGCCACGTACGTCTCGAGGAAGGCGCCCAGGCGCCGCAGGCCCCGAGCGTCGGGCCGAGTCGCCGCCAGGCCATCCTGCAGTCGTTCGACCGCCTCCTGGTAGGTCCCCGCGGCATCGAGCAACCAGCGCTGGCGCTCGAGGTCGACGTGGACCTTGTTCGCCCGGGCGAGCTGGCCACGCATGGCGGCCATGCGTTCGGCGAAGGCCGTGATCGTGGCCCGCACCTCCGGCCGCTCCAGGTCGCGGAAGACCTCGTGGCGATAGACGATGGCGTCCCGGCTGGTCAGCGGGGAGCGGAAGAAGGGCCGTAGCTCGAAGTCCTCTCGACCGGCGGTCAGGGCGGCCTCGATGTCGTCGAGATGGAGGTCGTGGAACCAGTCGGGAGGCGCGTCAGCGAGGGACGCGGCCGGATCCTGGGGTGGGGTGGGCGTCAGGTCGAGGACGCTGACCGGCGGGGCAGGCGGGCCCGGGGCCTCGGGCGTGCGGGACGAGGCTTCGAGCGTATCGGACGTCTCGGGCGGGGCGTTCGGGGCTTCCATCGGCGGCTGGTCTCCATGCTCAGGTAGAGACCATCAGCGGCCGGATGCCGCGAGTCGCCGGCGCGCGAACGCGTCCGAACGGCGAGCCTCATCGCCGCGGCCATCCTAACCCAGCGGCAGCGCTCGCCGCGGGACGACCGCTCAGCGCAGGTCGCCGATGACCCGGACCAGGTCGCTCACCGAGACGACGCCCACCGGCATCTGATCGTCCGCCCCGGTGACCACGAGGCGGTGGACGTGCTCCGCCTCCATGGTCCGGGCGGCATCGACGATCGAGGCGTCCATGGCCACGGTGAGCGCCGGCGCGGTCATCAGGTCGCGCCCTTGGAGGGTGGGCCAGCGTTGCCAGAGCGCGGCTGTCGTGCGGGCGCGCATGAGATCGGTCTGGCTGAGGAGGCCGGCGAGCGTCCCGTGGTCGTCGACGACCGGCAGGGCGCTGACGTGGTGGACGTCCATGAGATGGGCCGCCTGGGCGGGGTTCTCCTCGGCAGCGACGGTCACGGGCTCTTCGGTCATCACGTCGGCCACGCTCGGGCCGATGCGGTGGGCATGCATCACGCTTCCTCCTGCGCCTGGGATCCGTCAGCGGTCTTGGGTCCGTGGCCCTCGGCGCCCTCGGCGATGGAGCGGGACAGGGCCCGGCCCCAGGCGCGGGCCTTCTCCAGCTCCCCGTCGCGCAGCGGGCCGACCGTGCCGCGGACGACGAAGCGAGCCGGCCGGCCCAGGGGCGCGTAGCCGGCCGCCTGCAGGCCACGTTCGATGGCTCCCGTGGCGCCACCCAGCGTCCAGCGCATCCGCGTCTCGAACGCGGCCCCGCGGCCGTGGGCCTGACCGTGCGGCAGGTCCGTGAGCCAGGTCCGGAGGGCCGGGCCACGGAGGTCGGGCAAGGGGCCCGTGGATGTCTTGCGCATCCCTTCGATGTTGCGCTCGTGCGGCAGACCGAAGGCCCATACCGGGGCGCCGGCGACGACCAGGTCGGCCCCCGCCAGCCGCTCCGGCGTGGCCTGACTGACGGGCAGGGCCAGGGCGTCCGGCCCGATGGCGCCCGCGATCGCCTCGGCCACGGCTGCGGTGTTGCCCCAATGCGTCTCGTACACGACCACGGCTCGCATGACGATCCTTCCTTCCTTGACTGGCTCGCCTTGGCCGGCTCGGCCCTCGATCCGTGCCGCTACGGCCGGCTCAGCCGAGCGGCCGAGGGGCGGGGACGATGGCGCCCGCCGACGGCAACGCCGGCGTGCCGCGGAACGTCCGCCAGGCGAGCAGGACGATGGCGCCGAAGCCGCACAGGCTGGCGATGAGGGAGACGAAGGGCACGAGGCCCAGCACGAGGAGGGCGACCAGGCCGACCACGGTCGCGAGGTACGGCCGGTCGCGGGTCACACCCGGCGAGGCCAGGTGGAGGATGAGATCGCCCAGCCAGACGGCCGCCACGAGGTAGCCGATGAAGGCCGCCGCGGGCAGCAGGACGAACAGGATGCCCAGGCCGATGGGGGCCCCGATGATCGTGGCCACGGTGGCCAGGACGACGACGATGGCGAGCAGGATCCCGGCGACGCCGGCCGCGAGGACCGTCCACGGCTCGCGGCTGATGAGCGTCTCGGCGGCCCGCACCTGACGCGCCGCCAGGGCAGCCAGGAGCAGGCCGGCGGCGATCGTAGCCAGTCCCAGGCCGATGTAGAAGAGGACCAGCATCGCGGCCAGGGCCAGGCCGAAGCCGGCCAGGTCGCCGCTCACGTCGCGCACGGCCCCGGCGACCTGCACCCCGTCGGCGCGATCGACGCTCGAGGCGATGGTCAGGACGTCACCGCTGACGACCGTGCCCGCGCCCAGGTCGACGGGGCTGTGGATGGCCACGACGCTCCGCACCCGGGCACCTTCGAGGTGGGCGGATCCATCGATGACGACGACCGTGTCGGCCGTCCCGTGGATGGTCGCCCGGCCGTCGATGGCGATGACCGTCTCGGCCGACTCACCGGCGGGTAGCGTCACATCGCCGTTCACCGCCAGGAGGACCCGGCCGTGGTGGGCCGGCGAGTGATCTGCCGCGATGGCCGCGGGGCCGCCCAGCAGAAGGATCACCAGGAGGGCCCCGGCCAGGGCCAGGACCCGGCGTTGTATCGGGCTGCGGTACCGCATCTCGTCATCTCCCTCGCGTCGTATGCCCGCCATCGATGCGGCGGGATGAGGCAAGGGATCCGTGCCCTGGACCCCTTGCCTCCATCGGGCCCACGCCAGCGTCCCCCAGGACGCTCGGGGCGCTACGCGGCGGTCACCTTGACGTGCTGCGGCTTGACCGCCTCACTCTTGGGCAGGGTGAGGGTCAGAAGCCCGTCCTTGAAGACCGCGCTGGCACCTTCGGGTCTGACGGCCGTGGGCGCGGCGAAGGCGCGCTCGAAGTGGCCGTGGCTGAGTTCCTTGCGGATGTAGCCGCCCGCCTCGACCTCCTGCTCGGCGGCGAACGTGCCTTTGATCGACACCACGTCGTCGGTGATGGTGATCTCGACGTCGTCCGGCTTGACGCCGGGCAG
>DASUKL010000136.1:0-2967 GCA_036278755.1 Candidatus Limnocylindrales bacterium
CAACGAGGTCGCCGGCGACCAGGCCCGCGACGAGGCTCCTGCCGATCGGGCCGCCAGCTAGGAGGCGGCCAGTTCCAGGACGAACTGGCTACCGGTCGGGGCGCGGGCCTCGAGCCGCAGGTCACCCCCCATCGAGCGGGCCAGGCGCCGGGCCGCGAAGAGGCCGATGCCGGCCCCTCGAGGCGAATCGTCATGGCGCACGAACGGCTCGAAGATGCGCTCCCACCACTCCGGCGGCACGCCCGGCCCGTCGTCGGTGACGGCCAGGTAGGCGCGGTCCCCCTGCCGCCAGCCGTAGACATCGATGCGGCCGCGCTCGGGGGCGTACTTGGCGGCGTTGTCGAGCAGGTAGGCCAGGAGACGGCCCAGCAGCTCCGGCGAACCCGTGGCCCGCAGCGGCCGGTCGGTGAACGTGGCCACCAGCTCCTGGCGCCGGAACAAGGGCGCCAGCTCGTGCAACGAGGCCTCCACGACCTCGGTCAGGTCCAGAGGGCCGATGGCCGGCGGCCCGCTGGGGAAGGCGCGTAGCGAAGAGAGGATCGAGTCGACCGTCTGGTCCAGCCGCTCCACCTGGCCGAGGGCCGCTTCCTCCCAGGCGGCGGCGTCAGGATGCTCGGCCGCGCGGGCCGCCCCGCCGAGCAACTCGACGTAGGCCCGCACCACGGCCAGGGGGGTGCGCAGGTCGTGGGTCACGATCGTGACCAGGCTGGCCCGGGCCTCGTCGATGGCTCGCAGGCTCTCGATCTGGGCCGCCGCCTCGCGAGCCAGCCGGCCCTTCTCGACGATGCCGGCCAGGAGCGCCGCGACCGACTCGAGGAAGTGGATCTCGTGGGCCGGGAACGTGCGCCGGGCGACGGTCTTGATGTTCAGCACGCCCACGACCTGTTCGCCCCAGATGAGCGGCACGGCGCACATCGAGCTGAAGCGCTCGTGGTCGACACCGTGCAGCCAAGCGAACCGTGGGTCGCGGTGGACGTCCGGGCTGCGGACCGGCTTGCGGTCGCCCGCGGCGCCGCCGGTGATGCCCACGCCGAGCGGCAGATGGGCCAGCCCGATCATGTGCCGGTCGATGCCGTTCGTGGCGGCCAGGGTGATCCCTGAGCCGTCGCGATCGACGAGGTACAGCGAGCAGACCTCGGCCTGGGCCGCGTCGCGGACGCCATCGACGACGGTCTGGAGCAGCTCGCCCCACGTGCGCGCCGAGGCCGCCAGGCGGGCCACCTGCTCGATGAACGTCAGCTCCCGCAGGCGGCGCTCGCGCGGGTCGGGCTCCGGCGCAGGCTTCGGGCTCGACGTTGCCTTGCGGCCCGGCGTGGGGGTCGGGTGCGGGCTCGATGTCGGCTCCGGCTCCAGCGGCGGGGTCGCGGACTCTGACATGGTCTGATTCTCGCCGAACCGTCGTTCGGAGGTCGGCCCCGCAGGGGCGTACCATGCGCCCGAGCGATCCGCCGTGACGCGCCGCCGGCCGCCGGTGGACCCGCCCCAGCAAGGGGAGATCGCGTCCCATGACCGAGACCTTGGAACGGGGAGCCGCCAACCAGGCCGGCGCCCACGTCAACAAGAACGCCTACGCCGAGGCCGACGACTTCCTGCCCCTCAAGGGCATCGACCACGTCGAGTTCTGGGTCGGCAATGCCCGCCAGGCGGCGGCCTACTTCCGGGCCCTGTGGGGCTTCACCCCGGTCGCCTATGCTGGCCTGGAGACGGGCGTTCGGGATCGGACCAGCTACCTCATGGTCCAGAACGACATCCGTCTCCTCCTCACCGCGCCCCTGACGCCGGATGGTGAGATCGCCGAGCACGTCCACCGCCATGGCGACGGCGTGCATGACATCTGCTTCGCCGTCGACGACGCCACGAGCGCCTGGCAGGAGACGACCAAGCGCGGCGCCCGCTCCTACCTCGAACCGACCGCATTCGACGGCGGACCCGACGGCGTCCTGCGCCGGAGCGCCATCCACACCTACGGCGAGGTCGTCCATTCGTTCCTCGACCGCAGCGGCTACGAAGGCGTCTTCGCCCCCGGTTTCCGGCCCGTCAAGCGTCCGCCCCGCGCCGCCGAGGGTCTCAGCCTGCTCGAGATCGACCACTGCGTGGGCAACGTCGAGCTGGGCCACATGGACGCCTTCGTCGACTTCTACCGGCAGGTCCTGGGCTTCGCCCAGCTCATCCACTACGACGACAAGGTGATCCACACCGAATACAGCGCCCTCATGTCGAAGGTCATGACCAACGGCAACGGTCGCGTCAAGTTCCCCATCAACGAGCCGGCCACGGGACGCAAGAAGAGCCAGATCCAGGAGTTCCTGGACTGGTATCTCGACGAGGGCACCCAGCACATCGCCCTCCGTACCGAGGACATCGTGGGCACGGTCCGGGGGTTGCGCGACAACGGGGTCGAGTTCCTCCGCATGCCGCACGAGTACTACGTGCCCTTGGCGGACCGCGTGGGCGACGTGGGCGTGCCGATGGAGACGCTCGAGGAGCTGGGCATCGAGGCCGACCGGGACGAGGAGGGCTACCTCCTCCAGATCTTCACCCGGCCCATCCAGGATCGGCCGACGTTCTTCTTCGAGATCATCGAGCGGCACGGCTCGCGCGGCTTCGGGGTGGGCAACTTCAAGGCCCTCTTCGAGGCCATCGAGATCGAGCAGGCCAAGCGCGGCAACCTCTAGGGCGCATCGGGCTCGGTCGCCCGGGTGCCACTTGGTCAGTGGCCACGGGCCATGGCATCTGACCAGGTCGTCTGACCCTCAGATGGTCACCTGTCATCGGCCATGGCATCTGACCAGGTCGGTCATCCTGTACCTGGTCAGACGATCGTGCACGTAGCCTTGGAGCCGGTTTCCGCCTTCTCGCGCGCCCGCTGAGGCCCTGGGACCCCCCTCTCCGGCCTCTTCCCACGCTCAGCGGCGGTTCCGCGACGGCGGCCCACCCGTTTCGCGGGCGCGAGACTCGATCCAGTGC
>DASUKL010000137.1:0-46502 GCA_036278755.1 Candidatus Limnocylindrales bacterium
CCCGGCGACAACGTCGAGATGACCGTCGAGCTCATCACCCCCATCGCCCTCGAACCCGGCCTCCGCTTCGCCATCCGCGAGGGCGGCCACACCGTGGGTGCCGGGGCCATCACCCAGATCCTGGAGTAGGCCATGGCGAAGCAGCGCATCCGGATCCGCCTCCGGGCGTACGACCATCGGCTCCTCGACCAATCCGCGCTCCAGATCGTCGAGACGGCGCAGCGGACGGGGGCTGACGTCGTGGGGCCGGTGCCGCTGCCTACCCGGATCGAGAAGTTCACCGTCCTCCGTTCGCCGTTCATCGACAAGGACAGCCGGGAGCAGTTCGAGATCCGTACCCACAAGCGGCTCATCGACATCCTCGACCCGTCCTCCAAGACCGTCGACGCCCTGATGCGGATCTCCCTGGCCGCTGGCGTCGACATCGAGATCAAGATGTGATGCGGCCATGACCATCGGACTGATCGGCCGCAAGGCCGGCATGACGGCCATCTTCGCCGAGGACGGGACCCTGGTCCCCGTCTCCGTGGTGGAAGTGGAGCCCAACACCGTGACCGCTCTGCGGACCCCGGAGCGGGACGGCTACAGCGCCGTGCAGCTCGGGGCCGGCACTGCCCGCCGCCTGAGCAAGCCGCGGCAGGGACAGCTCAAGGACCTGCCGCGGGTCCGCCATGCCCGGGAGTTCCGGGTCGATGACGTGACCGGCTTCGAGCTCGGCCAGACCTTCGACGCCAGCCTCTTCAACTCGGGCGACCGCGTGGACGTGACCGGGGTCAGCAAAGGCAAGGGCTTCGCCGGGGCCGTGAAGCGCCACCACAAGCGGCGCGGCCCCGAGACGCATGGCTCCGACGCCCACCGCGGGCACGGCTCCATCGGGGCCGGGACCTCGCCCGGGCACGTGCTCAAGGGCACCAAGATGCCGGGCCACCTGGGCCACGCTCGGACCACGGTGAAGCACCTGACCGTGGTGCGGGCCGACGCCGAGCGCAACGTCCTCCTCCTCCGGGGTGCCGTGCCTGGCCCGCGCGACGCCGTCCTGCTCGTCCGGAAGGTCTGACCATGCCTACCACGACCCTCTACGACAAGACCGGCTCCGAGGCCGGCACCGTCGAATTGCCCGACGACCTCTTCGCTGCCCCGGTCAACTCGGCCGTGATGCACCAGGTGGTGACGGCCCAGCTGGCTGGCCGGCATCTGGGGACCCACGACACCAAGACCCGCGGCGAGGTCCGCGGCGGGGGCAGCAAGCCGTACCGCCAGAAGGGCACCGGCCGCGCCCGCCAGGGCTCGCGCCGGGCGCCCCACTATGCCGGTGGCGGCGTGGTCTTCGGCCCCCACCCCCGGTCCTACGCCCAGCGGCTGCCGGCCAAGATGCGCCGCCTGGCCCTGCGCGGGGCCCTCACCAGCAAGTTCGTCGATGGCGCCGTCCGGGTCGTCGAGGACCTGGCCATGGAGGCCACCCGGACCCGTGAGCTGGTGGGCTACCTGGCCGCCCTCAAGGCCTTCGACGGACGCGTCCTGGTCATCGCCGCGGGGGGCGACGAGCGGCTCGAGCGATCGGCCCGCAACCTGCCGGCCGTGGCCGTCATCCGGGCCGACTCGCTCAACACGGTCGAGGTCCTCAAGGCCGACGTCCTGCTCATCACCCGCCCGGCCATCGAGACCATGATCGAGGTGTACGCATGACGCTCCACGCCGCGGAGGTCATCGTCCGGCCCGTCATCAGCGAGAAGTCGATGGACCAGACCCAGCACGGCAAGTACACCTTCCGGGTCCACCGCGACGCGAACAAGCACCAGATCAAGGCCGCCGTGGAGGAGCTCTTCAAGGTCACCGTGACCGACGTCAACGTCCTCACCACCAAGCCCCACGCGAAGCATCGGATGAGCGGCCGCAACCGCCAGACGGGCTACACCGTGCCCTGGCGGAAGGCCGTCGTGACCCTCGCCGGCGACGACAAGATCGAATTCTTCGAGGGCGTCTAGGATGCCGCTGCGCGACTACAAGGCCACCTCGCCGGGGCGGCGCTTCATGACCCGCTCGACCTTCGAGGAGATCACCACCGATCGGCCCCACAAGCCGCTCCTCGAGGCCCAGAAGCGGGGCAGCGGGCGCAATGGCCAGGGCCGCCTCACCGTGCGCCACCGCGGCGGCGGCGAGAAGCGGGCCTACCGGCGCATCGACTTCAAACGCGACAAGTTCGGCGTGCCGGGCCGCCTAGCCACGATCGAGTACGATCCCAACCGCTCGGCCCGCATCGGTCTGCTGCACTACCGTGACGGCGAGAAGCGCTACATCCTGGTCCCCGTCGGGCTGCACGTCGGCGATGTCGTGGTCAGCGGCCCGGAGGCCGAGGCCCGGGTGGGCAACGCCCTGCCCCTGGCCCGCATCCCGCTCGGCACGACCATCCACAACATCGAGCTCGTTCCCGGCCGGGGCGGCCAGATCGTCCGCTCGGCGGGGGCCTCGGCCCAGCTCCTGGCCAAGGAGGCCGAGCACGCCCAGGTCCGCCTGCCCTCGGGCGAGGTGCGTCGCGTCAGCCTGCGCTGCGTGGCCACCGTCGGCCAAGTCGGCAACCTCGATCACGAGAATCAGAGCCTGGGCAAGGCCGGCCGGGCCCGGCACCTGGGCCAGCGGCCCGAGGTCCGCGGCGTGGCCATGACCCCCCGGGATCACCCCCACGGCGGCGGCGAGGGCAAGAGCCCCACCGGCATGCCGCCCAAGACGCCCTGGGGCAAGCCGGCCATGGGCCTGCGCACGCGGCGGGCCAAGACCGGCGGCGCGATCGTCCGCTCGCGTCACCGCAAGAGCTAGGCCGAAAGGAGGTCAGCGATGTCCCGATCACTCAAGAAGGGGCCCTTCATCGAAGCGCGTCTCCTCGGCCGCATCCAGGAGCTCAACAAGCGCAACGAGAAGAAGGTCCTCAAGACCTGGTCGCGGGCCAGCGTCATCTTCCCCGACTTCATCGGCCACACCGTGGCCGTCTACAACGGCCGCAAGCACGTCCCGGTCTACGTGACCGAGAACATGGTCGGCCACCGCCTCGGCGAGTTCGCCCCCACCCGCACCTTCCGCGGGCACGGCAAGCACACCGAGCGCTCGACGGCGCTGAAGTAGGAGGCCGCCGTGCGCGTATCCGCCACCGCCAAGTACACCCGTCACTCGACCCGCAAGGCCCGCCTGGTGACCCGCAGCATCGTCGGCCGCCCGGCCGGCGAGGCCGCCGCGCTGCTCGGCTTCATGCCTCAGCTGGCCGCCCGGGACGTGGCCAAGGTGCTTCACAGCGCCGTGGCGAACGCCGAGAACAACCACGACCTCGCCGCGGCCGACCTCGTCGTCGTCGAGGCCCAGGCCGACGAGGGCCCCACCATCAAGCGCTGGCGCCCGCGGGCCCAGGGCCGGGCCTTCCCCATCCACAAGCCGATGACGCACATCACCGTCGTCGTCGAGAACCGGGAGGAGCGATAGATGGGTCACAAGGTCCATCCCTACGGGTTCCGGCTCGGCGTCTCGCGTACCTGGAACGCCAAGTGGTTCGCCGATAAGGACTACACCGCGCTCCTCAGCGAGGACATCGCGATCCGCCAGCTGGTGGCCCGCCGCCTCGCCAACGCGAGCGTGAGCCAGGTCGAGATCGAGCGCGGCATCAACCACGTCACGGTCACCATCCACACCGCCAAGCCGGGCATCGTCATCGGCAAGGGCGGGGCCAACGTGGAGGCCCTCCGCCAGCAGGTCGGACGCCTGAGCACTCGCAAGGTCAAGCTCGAGATCCGGGAGATCCGTCAGCCCGAGCTGGACGCGGTGCTCGTGGCCAGCAACATCGCCCAGCAGCTCAGCCGGCGGATCGCCTTTCGGAAGGCCATGAAGCAGGCCGTGCAGCGGACCATGAAGGCCGGGGCCAAGGGCGTGAAGGTGGCCGTTGCCGGCCGCCTGGGCGGCTCGGAGATGGCCCGCCGGGAGTGGGAGAAGGAAGGCCGCATCCCCCTCGCCACGCTGCGGGCGGACGTCAGTTACGGCCAGGTCCACGCCCACACGACGTACGGCCGCATCGGGGTCAAGGTCTGGATCTACCGGGGCGACATCATGCCCGAGCGTCAGGCGCCGCGCGAAGCGGCCGCGGCCGCCGCGGCCGGAGGGGTCTGATCATGCTCATGCCCCGCCGGGTGAAGCACCGCAAGGTCATGCGTGGGCGGATGTCCGGGATGACCAAGGGCGGCTCGACCGTGGCCTTCGGCGACTACGGGCTGATGACCGAGGAGCCGGCCTGGATCACCAGCCGGCAGATCGAGGCCGCCCGGCGCGCCATGACCCGCTACGTCAAACGTGGCGGCAAGATCTGGATCCGCATCTTCCCCGACAAGCCGGTCACCAAGAAGCCGGCCGAGGTCCGCATGGGCTCGGGCAAGGGCGCGCCCGACCACTGGGTCGCCGTGGTCAAGCCTGGCCGCATCCTCTTCGAGATGTCGGGGGTCCCGGAGGCCGAGGCGGCCGAAGCCATGCGCCTGGCCAGCCACAAGCTGCCCGTCGACGTGAAGTTCGTGGTCAAGGAAGGGATCGCCGCCGATGGGCATCGATAGGATCCGCGGCCTGACGGAGGCCGAGCTCGTGACCGAGCTGGCCACTGCCAAGCGGCACCTCTACGACCTCCGCTTCCAGCTCGCCACGCGCCAGCTGACGGACTACCACCAGATCCCCGAGACGCGCCACGAGATCGCTCGCATCCTGAGCGTGATGACCGAGCGCCACCTCGACGCGGGCGCCGCAGCCCGGCCGGCCGAGCCTGCCCCGGCCCGTCCCAGCCGCCGGCCCCGGGCCCTGAGCCGGTCCCGGGCCGCCTCCAAGGAGGCCTCGGCCGCGGCTGAGCCGGTGACCGCCTCGGCGTCCTCGACGGCCTCGTCATCGGCTGCCGACACGGAGGCCGGATCGTGAACAGCGTGGCCAGCCCGGTGCGGGCCAAGCGCAAGACCAAGGTCGGTCGGGTCGTCTCGGACAAGATGGACAAGACGATCGTCGTATCCGTCGAGCGGCTCACCCGCCACCGGCTCTACAAGCGGGTCATCCGCCTGACGACTCGCTTCAAGGCCCACGACGAGCGCAACGAAGCCCACGTGGGCGACACCGTCCTCATCGAGGAGTCGCGGCCGCTCAGCGCCACCAAGCGCTGGCGGCTGGTGACCATCGTCCGCCGGGCCGGCGAAGGCAGCGGCGAGCCGGTGGTGGCCGAGGAGGCCGAGACGACCGAAGCCATCCATCGTCCCCGCCGCCCGGCCGAGGATGTCCCGGCGACTGTCCTGGCCCCCGAGGTCGGGGCCGGGGCAGGCGATGCTGCCCCCGCCGCGAAGGTCGCCGAAGCGGCTGAGGCCGCCGAAGCCGTCGAGCAGAGGCCCGCGGCCGAGGCCGCCGCCGAAGCCCCGGCCCCCGACGCGAGCAGCCCTGAGGTCGAGGCGTGATCCAGCCCTACTCGCGGCTCCGGGTGGCCGATAACACCGGCGCCCGGACCATCCAGTGCATCCGCATCATGGGCCGCTCCCAGAAGACCACGGCCGGGGTGGGTGACGTGATCATCGCCAGCGTCAAGCAGGCCATCCCCAACGCCGCCGTCAAGAAGGGCGACGTGGTGCGGGCCGTCGTGGTCCGCACGGCCAAGGAGTTCGGCCGCCCCGACGGCTCCTACATCCGCTTCGACGAGAACGCGGCCGTGCTCATCAACAACCAGGGCAACCCGCGCGGGACCCGCATCTTCGGCCCCGTGGCGCGCGAGCTGCGGGACCGCAACTACATGAAGATCATCTCCCTCGCCCCGGAGGTGCTGTGATGCCCGCGGCCATGACGCGTGGGACCAAGGTGCCCGAGATCCGCAAGGGCGACGAGGTCGTCGTCCTGACCGGCAAGGACGCCGGCAAGCGCGGCGTCATCGATCGCGTCGTGCGTCCCGATCGGGTCGTCGTGGGTGGCGTCAACGTCTCCAAGCGGCACACCAAGCCAAGGGCCCGGCAGGGTCGGACCGAGGCCACCCCGCGGGTCCAGCAAGGCGGGATCCTCGACAAGACCATGCCCCTCCACGTCAGCAACGTGATGGTCGTCTGCCCTGGCTGCGGCCGGCCCACCCGCGTCCGGCACGATCGCATGGCCAGCGGCAAGAGCATCCGCGTGTGCACCCACTGCGGCGCGCCGCTGACCCGTGAGGCCGAGGCATGAGCGGCTCCCTTCGAGGGCGCTACACCGAGGAGGCCGTGCCGGCCCTCCAGAAGCAGTTCGCCTACGGCAACCCCATGCAGGTGCCGCGGCTGCACAAGATCGTCCTCAACATCGGCCTGGGCGAGGCCCTGACGAACGCCAAGGCCCTCGATGCCGCCGTGGGCGACCTGGCTACCATCAGCGGCCAGCACCCTGTGGTCACCCGGGCCAAGCGCTCCATCGCCCAGTTCCGGGTCCGGGCCAATAACCCCATCGGGGCCAAGGTCACCCTCCGCGGTGAGCGGATGTGGGACTTCCTGGAACGCCTCACGTCGCTGGCCTTGCCGCGCATCCGCGACTTCCGGGGCGTGCCCAGCCGCGCGTTCGACGGCCGGGGTAACTACTCGCTGGGCCTGCGCGAGCAGTTGGCCTTCCCAGAGATCGACTACGACAAGGTCGATCGCCTGCGGGGCCTCGAGATCAGCATCGTGACGACCGCCACCACCGACGAGGAAGCAAAGCGGCTGCTGGAGCTCCTCGGCATGCCGTTCGGCGCCTAGGAGAGGAGGAGCATGGCCAAGAAATCGTTGATCGCCAAGGCGAAGCGCAGCCCGCGCTTCAAGGTCCGGACCTACCACCGCTGTAGCGTGTGCGGCCGCCCGCGTGGCTTCATGCGCCGCTTCGGCCTATGCCGCATCTGCTTCCGGGAGCGCGCCCTGCTGGGCGAGCTGCCGGGCGTGACCAAGTCGAGCTGGTGAGCCGATGAACGTCTCCGACCCCATCGCCGACATGCTCACCCGCATCCGCAACGCCAGCCAGGCCCGCCACACGGAGGTCCTCGTCCCGGCCTCGCGGACGAAGCGGGAGATCGCCCGCATCCTGAAGGCCGAGGGCTTCATCGAGGACTTCGACGAGGTCCGCGAGGGTCCGGCCGCCCGCCTCCGCATCCGCCTCAAGTATGTCGGTGGCAAGGCGCCCGTCGTCTCGGGCCTCAAGCGCATCAGCAAGCCCGGCCTGCGGGTCTACGCCGGCAAGACCGAGATCCCCCGCGTCCTGGGCGGCCTCGGCATCGTCATCGTCAGCACCAGTCAGGGCATCATGACCGGCGCGCAGGCCCACAAGGCCCAGCTCGGCGGCGAAGTCCTGGCCTACGTCTGGTAGGCCGGCATGTCACGTATCGGACGTCAGCCCATCCCCCTGCCCGACGGCGTCGAGGTCACCCTCGAGGGGCAGCTAGTGACGGTCCGCGGGCCTAAGGGCAGCCTGAGCCGCGAGCTCGTGCCGGAGGTCAAGGTCGTCCGCGAGGACGGCAGCCTGCGGGTCGAGCGACCGGCCGACGACAAGCGCTCGCGCTCGCTGCACGGCCTCAGCCGGACGCTGGTGGCCAACATGGTCACGGGCGTGACGGCGGGCTACCGCAAGGCCCTCGAGATCAATGGCGTGGGCTACAGGGCCCAGCTGGTCGGCCCCAGGCTGCAGCTGAACCTGGGCTACAGCCACCCCGTCGAGATCGATCCGCCGGACGGCATCAGCTTCGAGCTCGAGAACCCGACCCACCTCGCCGTGGTGGGCATCGACAAGGAGCTCGTGGGCCGGGTCGCGGCCCGCGTCCGGGCCACCCGCAAGCCCGAGCCCTACAAGGGCAAGGGCGTCCGCTACGCGGGCGAGGTGGTCCGCCGCAAGGCCGGCAAGGCCGGCAAGATCGGCGGCAAGAAGTGATCCTCAGGAGCGACAGCTGACCATGGCACAGGCCACCACCCGGAACGCCGCGCGTCGCAAGCGGCAGGCCCGGCTTCGCCTCACCGTCGCCGGCACCCCGGCTCGTCCGCGGCTGGCCGTCTTCCGCAGCCTCCAGCACATCTCGGCCCAGGTCATCGACGATTCGGCGGGCCACACCGTGGCCGCTGCCTCCTCCCTGGAGAAGGGGTTGCGGGATGCGGCGGGGAGCAAGGTCGCCCGGGCCGAGGCCGTGGGCCGGCTGCTGGCCGAACGGGCCCAGGCGGCCGGCGTCCGCCAGGTCGTCTTCGATCGGGCCGGCTATCGCTATCACGGACGGGTCAAGTCCCTGGCCGAGGCCGCCCGGGCGGCCGGGCTCGACTTCTAGGCCTGAAAGGAGACACGCATGGCGCGCATCGATCCCGCCAGGCTGACGCTCGAAGAGCGCGTCGTCCAGATCAACCGGGTGGCCAAGGTCGTCAAGGGCGGCCGGCGCTTCAGCTTCAGCGCCGTCGTCGTCGTGGGCGACGGCGCCGGCCACGTGGGTGCCGGCCTGGGCAAGGCCGGGGAGGTCCCGGAGGCCATCCGCAAGGGGGTCGAGGACGCCAAGAAGCACCTCATCAAGGTGCCCCTCGTGGGCAGCACGATCCCCCACGAGATCGTCCAGCGCTACGGCGCCACGCGGGTCCTCCTGCGCCCGGCCTCGGCCGGCACGGGGGTCATCGCCGGTGGTTCGGTGCGGGCCGTCGTCGAGGCCGCGGGCATCCGTGACGTGCTGACCAAGGTCCTGGGCTCCACGAACCCGGTCAACGTCGTGCGCGGCACGCTCGAGGCCCTGCGCTCGCTGCGCAGCGCCGAGGAGATCTCGGCCAGCCGGGGGGTCACCGTGCGCGGCTCGGTTCGCGGCCAGGACCGCAGCTCCCCGGAGGTCGTGACCGATGCCGGCTAGGCTGCGCGTGACCCTCCGCAAGAGCCCCATCAGCTACACCGCCCGGGCTCGCGGCACGGTCCGCGCCCTGGGACTCCACCGCATCGGCGACAGCCACGTCCTGCCCGACGATCCGGCGGTCCGCGGCCAGGTGCGCGCGGTCCGCTTCCTCGTCGAGGTCGAGGAGCTGCCGCCCGAGGCGAAGGACAAGGAGGCCAAGGCATGAAGCTCCACGACCTGCAGCCGGCCCCCGGGGCCCGCACGGCCCGCACCCGGGTCGGCCGCGGCATCGCCGCGGGCAAGGGCAAGACCGCCGGCCGTGGCACGAAGGGCCAGAACAGCCGGGCCGGGGGCGGTGTGCGGCCCTGGTTCGAGGGCGGTCAGACGCCGCTCCAGATCCGGGTCCCCAAGCTGCGCGGCTTTCGCAACCGCTTCAAGATCGTCTACGAGGTCGTCAACGTGGGCCGCATCGAGACGGCCGTGGAGGCCGGCCGGTTCACCGAGGCCCAGGCCGCGGCCGACGAGTCGACGGCCGCCCATAAGGGCCCCCGCGGCAGCAAGACGGCACCCCTCACGGTGAATGCCGAGCTGCTCCATGCGGCCGGGCTCATCGGCTCCCTCCGCCGACCGGTAAAGGTCTTGGGCGGCGGGGAGGTGGGGCGACCGCTGTTCGTCGTGGCCGATGCCTTCACCGCCACTGCCCGAGCCAAGATCGAGGCCGCCGGCGGCACGGCCCAGGTCCTCGAGCCGCCGACCGAGGACCGGGTCGAGGCCGGAGCGGCCCCTGCCGCGGGGGCGAAGCCCGCGGCGCCCGTCGCCGAGCCCGAGGCCGATGCCGTCACCGAGCCGGAGCCCAGGGCGGTCGCCGAGTCCACCACCGCCCAGTCCGAACCGACCACCGATCAGCCCGCCGCCGAGGCCGAGTAGCCCCGGTGCTCGACGCCCTCATCAACTCCCTGCGCGCGCCGGACATCCGGCGCCGCATCCTGTGGGTCCTGCTGCTCCTCTTCATCTATCGCTTCTTCGCCCACATCCCCGTGCCGGGCGTCAATCAGACGGCCCTCGAGGGCGTCCTCAACAGCAACGACTTCCTGCAGCTGCTCAACCTCTTCTCCGGGGGCGGCCTGAGCAACTTCTCGATCGTGGCCCTGGGGGTCAACCCCTACATCAACGCCTCGATCATCATGCAGCTCATGACGGGCGTCGTGCCCCGCCTGCAGGCCCTTTCCCGGGAAGGGGAGTACGGCCGCAACAAGATCAACCAGTACACCCGCTACCTGTCGGTGCCCATGGGCCTCATCCAGGCCTACGGCTACCTGGCCCTCCTCTCCTCGCCCCAGACGACCAACGGCACGCCGGTCATCAGCCAGTTCGACATCGCCAGCCTGCTGACGATCACCCAGCTGGTGACCCTCACCGCGGGCACCGTCCTGGCCATGTGGGTCGGCGAGCTGATCACCGAGCGGGGCATCGGCAACGGGGTCAGCTTCCTCATCTTCGCCGGCATCGTCAGCCGCGTGCCGACCGGCATCTTCGCCTTCCTCTCCTCGCCCGACTTCGCCCTCGGCGCCGTCTACGTCGTCATCGGCGTCGTCTCGGTGGCGGCCATCGTCTACATCCAGGAGGGCCAGCGGCGGATCCCCGTCCAGTACGCCAGCCGGGTCCGCGGCCGGCGGATGTATCAGGGCGGCTCGACCTTCCTGCCCCTGCGGGTCAACCAGGCCGGCGTCATCCCCATCATCTTCGCCATCAGCATCATCCTCTTCCCCGTCCAGTTGGCCAGCTACTTCAGCAACTCGGCCGTGACCCTCATCCAGGACCTGGCCACCGGGGTCATCGGCTTCCTCGACCAGAACGGCCTGCCCTACCTGGTCCTCTACTTCCTGCTGACGGTCGGCTTCACCTACTTCTACACGGCCTTCACCTTCAAGCCCGACGAGACCGCGGACCAGCTGCGCAAGAACGGCGGTTTCATCCCCGGCATCCGACCCGGCAACCCCACCCGCGAGTACCTGGCCAAGGTCGTCGTCCGCATCAGCCTCGCCGGGGCCCTCTTCCTGGGTCTCGTGGCCGTCCTCCCGATCCTCATCCAGCACGCCTTCTCGAGTTCGGTCGTGGGCAGCCTGGGCCTCGGCGGGACGGCCCTCCTCATCGTCGTCTCGGTCGTGGTCGAGACGATGAAGCAGCTCGAGGCGCAGTTGATGATGCGCAACTACGAGGGCTTCATCCGTTGAGGATCTACGTCATGGTCGGTGCCCCGGGGGCGGGCAAAGGCACCCAGGCCGAGCGCCTTGGGGCGCGCCTGGGGCTCGTCC
This sequence comes from Candidatus Limnocylindrales bacterium, assembly GCA_036278755.1. Lineage (GTDB taxonomy): Bacteria > Chloroflexota > Limnocylindria > Limnocylindrales > CSP1-4 > DASUKL01. The sequence continues at coordinate 11,140 of DASUKL010000137.1, forward strand.
ACGTGGCCTCGGGTGACCTCTTCCGGGAGGTGGCCGCGCAGGACGGGCCGCTGGCCCGCCAAGTCGAGCAGGCCATGGCCCAGGGCCGGCTGGTGCCCGACGATGTGACCGTGCGCCTGGTCCTCGACCGCCTGGCCCGACCGGACGTGCGTGACACCGGGGCCATCCTCGACGGCTTCCCCCGCACCGGGCCGCAGGCCGAGGCCCTCGACACGGCCCTCCGCAAGCAAGGCGCTCGGGTCGACCAGGCCCTCTACGTCGGGGTCCGCGAACCGGAGCTGCGCCGCCGCCTCTCCGGCCGCTGGCTGTGCCGCGCGGCTGGCCACCCGTACCACGTCGTCGAGCATCCGCCCCGCGTGCCTGGCGCCTGCGACATCGACGGCTCGCCGCTCTACCAGCGCGAGGACGACCGCCCGGAGACGGTCCAGGCCCGCCTGGAGCAGCAGCTGCCCCCGATGTACGACGTGGTCGATCACTACACCGAGCGCGGCATCCTGACCGCCGTCGACGGCGAGCAGTCGATCGACGAGGTCACGGCCGCCCTGGTGCAGGTCATCGCCGCGGTGGCCCCGGCCAGGTGAACGCGGTGGGCTTCTTCGACCGGCACGTGACGCTCAAGAGCGGGGCCCAGATCGAGCGCATGGCCGTCGCGGGCCGGGTCGTGGGCGAGCTGCTCGACCACCTGGCCCAGGAGCTGCGGCCCGGCCTGACCACCGAGGAGCTCGACGACATGGCCCGGGCCTTCCTCCGCGAGCGGGACGCGACGCCCTCGTTCATCGGCGAGCCGGGCCCTCGGGGGGCCTACCGACACGCCCTCTGCATCTCCATCGACGCCCAGGTCGTCCATGGCGTGCCGGGCCGGCGACGGATCGCGGAGGGCCAGATCGTGTCCATCGATGCCGGGGCGATCGTCGACGGCTGGCACGGCGACGCGGCCCGCAGCTTCGTCGTGGGCGAGGTCCCCGAGGCCAGCCGCCGCCTCGTGGAGGCCACCCGGGAGGCCATGGCGGCGGGCATCGCCGCAGCCCGGCCGGGCAACCACCTCGAGGACATCGCGGGGGCCGTCGAGGACGTCGCCCTGGCCCACGGCTACGGCGTCGTGCGGGCCTTCGTGGGCCATGGCATCGGCACCGCCATGCACGAGGAGCCACAGGTCACGAACTACCGCCTGGGGCGCCCGGGCCGGCGCCTCGAGGTCGGGCTCTGCCTGGCCATCGAGCCGATGTTCACCCTGGGCGACGCGACCGTGCGGGTCTCCGACGACGGCTGGACCGTGGTCACGGCCGATGGCAGCCTGGCCGCCCACTGGGAGCACTCCATCGCCGTGACGGCCTCCGGGCCGCGCATCCTGACCGTGTCCGGGGCCGCGAGCAACGTGTCCGGGGCCGCGGGCAGCGTGCTCGGGGCAGGGGAGCGCTTGTCCGATGCTCCGTCGACCTGATACACTCTGCGTTCGTGTGTCGGCCCGCCGGCTCGCGTCCCCTGCGCCGCGACCGGCCGACGGCCGCGCTGGGCGCCCATCCATGATCACCCACTGAGAGGAGCCTGTCGCCGTCTGTGGCCAAGAAGGATGCCATCGAGGTCGAGGGCACGGTCGTCGAGCCCTTGCCCAACGCGATGTTCGCCATCGAACTGGAGAACGGCCATCGCGTCCTGGCCCACATCAGCGGCAAGCTCCGCATGAACTTCATCCGCATCCTGCCGGGGGATCGGGTCCGCGTCGAGCTGTCGCCCTACGACCTCTCGCGCGGGCGCATCACCTATCGGCTCAAGTGACGAGGCACCCGTGAAGGTCCGAGCGTCGGTCAAGGCCCGCTGTGAACGCTGCAAGATCGTCCGCCGCCATGGCACGGTGATGGTCATCTGCAGCAATCCCAAGCACAAGCAGCGGCAAGGGTAGGAGGTCGCCATGGCACGCATCGCCGGCGTCGACGTCCCCCGCGAGAAGCGGGTGGAGGTCGCCCTGACCTACATCTTCGGCATCGGGCTGCCCACCAGCCAGGCCATCCTGACGCAGGCCAACGTCAATCCCGACACCCGGGTGCGGGACCTGACCGACGAGCAGGTGGGCCGGCTGCGGGAGATCATCGACCGGCGCTATAAGGTCGAGGGCGACCTGCGTCGTGAGGTGGCCCTCAACATCAAGCGGCTCCAGGAGATCGGCTCCTACCGAGGCCTCCGCCATCGCCGCAACCTGCCCGCCCGGGGGCAGCGGACGAAGACCAACGCTCGGCAGCGTCGCGGGCCCAAGCGGACCGTCGGCGTGCGCCGCAAGAAGTAAGGACAGGAGCGAACGCCGAGCATGGCGGAACGAAAGCGGGCCACGAAGCCCCGACGCCGCGAGCGCAAGAACGTCCCGATGGGCCACGTGCACATCCAGGCCACGTTCAACAATACGCTGATCACGATCACCGATCCGGCCGGGGCCACGGTGGCCTGGGCCAGCGCCGGGCTGGCCGGGTTCAAGGGCTCCCGCAAGAGCACCCCCTACGCGGCCGCCTTGAGCGCGGAGGCGGCCGCGCGGCGGGCCATGGAACACGGCATGCGTTCGGTCGAGGTCTTCGTCAAGGGCCCCGGCGCGGGCCGTGAGCAGGCCATCCGCTCGCTCCAGTCGGCCGGCCTGGAGGTCAGCGCCATCACCGACGTGACGCCCATCCCCCACAACGGCTGTCGAGCCCCCAAGCGGCGGCGGGTCTAGGCATGGCCCGTTACACCGGTTCGGTCTGCCGGCTCTGCCGGCGTGAGGGCGCCAAGCTGTACCTCAAGGGCGCCCGCTGTTACACCAAGAAGTGCGCCTTCGAGCGCCGGCCCTCGCCGCCCGGCCAGCACGGGGTGCGCCGCCGCAAGCCCTCCGAGTACGGCATCCAGCTGCGCGAGAAGCAGAAGATCCGCCGCGTCTACAGCGTCCTCGAGCGCCAGTTCCAGGGCTACTTCGTAGTCGCCGAGTCGCGACCCGGGATGACCGGTGAGAACCTCCTCCGGCTCCTCGAGACGCGGCTCGATAACGTCGTCTTCCGCATGGGCTTCGCCTCCAGCCGGGCCCAGGCCCGCCAGCTCGTGGCCCACCGCCACTTCGCCGTCAACGGCCGGCCGACCAACGTGGCCTCCTTCCAGGTCCGGCCGGGGGACCGGGTCGAGGTCCGCGAGGCGAGCCGGAAGAGCGAGCCCTTCAAGCTCGCTGGGGAGGCCCTCCGCTCGGCCCAGGTCCCGGAGTGGCTGACCGTCGACGCCGACAAGCTCACCGGCAGCGTGGCCGCGCTGCCCCGCCGTGACCAGATGCCGCTCGAGCTCAACGAGCAGCTCGTGGTCGAGTACTACTCGAGGTAAGCCAAGCCTGATGATCGAACTGGAGAACGCACAGATCGCCTCGGTCGAGGAGCTCGGCGCCTGGTACGCCAAGTACGAGGCTAGCCCGCTCCCGGCCGGCTACGGCGTCACCCTGGGCAACGCCCTGCGGCGGGTCCTGCTCTCGTCCCTCGAGGGCGCCGCGGTGACCTCCATCCAGGTCCGTGACGTCTTCCACGAGTTCAGCTCGCTGCCCGGCGTGAAGGAGGACCTCACCCAGATCGTCCTCAACGTCAAGCGCCTCCGCCTGAAGTCGTTCGTGCCCCACCCCGTCCAGCTCAAGCTGGTCAAGTCGGGGGCCGGGCCGGTGGTCGCGGCCGATATCGCCGAGAACCCCGACGTCGAGATCGTCAACCCGGACCTGCCCCTGCTGACCCTCGATTCGGACGACGTGACCATCGAGCTCGACCTCACCGTCGAGCGCGGGGTCGGCTACCTGGCCGCCGAGCGGACCGAGGCCCTGCCCATCGGGGTCATCCCCGTGGATGCCATCTTCACCCCCGTTCGCAAGGTCGACTACCAGGTCGAGAACACCCGTGTGGGCCAGATGACGAACCACGACAAGCTGGTCCTCGAGATCGAGACCGACGGGACCATCCTGCCCGAGGAGGCCCTGGCCCGGGCGGCCGAGATCCTGGTCGCCCAGTTCAGCCTCTTCACGCAGGCCGGCAAACCGGTCAGCGAGCAGCCCGCCGCGGGCGGCCCGCCGCTCTCACCCAACCTGCTCGACATGCCGATCGAGGACCTGGACCTGCCGATGCGGGCCTACAACTCGCTGAAGCGCAACAACATCGTCAAGGTCAGCCAGCTCCTGGCCCTCTCCGACGACGACCTCCTGCGGATGCGCAACTTCGGCAAGAAGTCCCTCGACGAGATGAAGGAGCGGCTGGTCATGCGGGGCTTCCTGACCCCCGAGGAGGCGGGCGTGCCTTCGGCCCTCGACGGCGAGGAGCTCGATCTCGGGACCGATGACGCCGACGAGGTCGGGGCCGCGGGCGAGGACGAAGCCTGAGCCATGGCCCACCGCATCGACGGCCGGAAGCTCGGCCGCAAGCACGGCCCCCGGATGGCCCTCTACCGCAACCTGGCCGTGGCCATCCTGCGCTACGAGCAGGTCAAGACCACCGAGGCCCGGGCCAAGGAGGTCCGGGGCACGGTCGAGCGGCTGATCACCCTGGCCCGGGACGGCTCGCTGGCCGCCCGGCGGCGGGTCGTGGCCGAGCTGCCTGACGAGCCCCTCGTGATCGACAAGCTCTTCCGGGAGATCGGCCCCAAGTACGCCGATCGACCGTCCGGCTTCACGCGCATCGTGCGCCTCGGCCCTCGGCCCGGTGACAACGCCCCGATCGTCCAGATCGAGCTGGTCTAGGGGCCCCGCATGCCCGCCCGAGAGGGCGGCCTCGTGCGCTACCGCGCTCGGGTCGAATACGACGGCACGGACTTCGCCGGCTTCCAGGTCCAGCCTGGCCGCCGGACGGTCCAAGGAGAGCTGGAAGCGGCTCTGGCTCGGATCGCCGGCGGTGGCCGGGTCCGGGTCGTGGCCGCCGGCCGGACGGACGCCGGGGTCCATGCGAGCGGGCAGGTGATCGCCTTCACCTGGCCGACCGACCTCCCCGCCGCACGCCTGGCCCGGGCCCTCGACGCGCTGCTGCCGGCGGACGTCGCCGTCCGCGGGTTGCGGTGGGTGGGGGCGGCTTGGCAGCCTCGCTACGCGGCGCGGTATCGGGAGTACCGCTACACCGTCTGGAACGGGCCGCGCAGCCCGCTCCGCGAGCGCACCGCGCTCGGGGTGCGGGTCCCGCTGGACGTCTCGGCGATGGCCGAGGCCGCGCAGGTCCTCGTGGGCCGGCACGACTTCTCGGCCTTCGGCGCGGCACATCGACAACCGATCCGGACCGTCGAGGCGATCCGGATCCGCAGGCAAGGTCGGACGATCACGATCGACGTGCGCGGCCAGGCCTTCCTGCGCCAGATGGTTCGGAGCCTGGTGGCCGCCCTCCTCCGCGTCGGACGCGGGGAGGCGACCGCCGCGGACCTCTCGGCGGCCCTGGCCGCACGGGAGCGAGCGTTCTCCGGGGCGGTCGCCCCGGCGCACGGGCTGTGCCTCCGCCGGGTAGCCCTCGGCCGGCCGGTCAGGACGAGGAACGGAGCATGTTGACGACGAAGACATACAGCCCCCGGGTGGGCGAGATCGAACGGGACTGGTTCCTCGTCGACGCGACGGACCAGACCCTGGGCCGGCTCGCCTCGCGCATCGCCGTGGTGCTCGAGGGCAAGCACAAGCCCGCCTTCGCCACGCACGTGGACAGCGGCGACCACGTCATCGTGGTCAACGCCGCCCGCATCGCCGTGACGGCCGCCAAGCGCCAGACCAAGGTCTACATCCGGCACAGCAACTACCCTCACGGCTTGCGCCAGGAGACCCTCGGCGAGCTCCTCGCCCGGCGGCCGGAGGAGGCCATCCGGCGGGCCGTCAAGGGCATGCTGCCCCGTAATCGGTTGGGCGCGCAGCAGCTCCGCAAGCTCAAGATCTACGCCGGGCCCGAGCATCCCCACCAGGCCCAGAAGCCGCAGCCGCTGGCCTGAGAGGAGCCCGTCCCATGCCCACCACGACCGCCTTCTTCTACGGCACCGGCCGCCGCAAGACGAGCATCGCCCGGGTCCGGCTCATCGCCGGGGAGGGCGAGATCGTCGTCAACGGCCGCAGCCTGGACGACCACTTCGGCAACGCCATCGACCAGACCCAGATCCTGCTGCCCTTCCGGGTCACCGGCACGGAAGGCCGCTTCAACGCCATGATCAAGGTCGAGGGCGGCGGCTACCAGGGCCAGGCCGGAGCCATCCGCCACGGCATCGCCCGGGCCCTGCTGCAGTCCGATCCGGAGAACGCCCGGTTGCCGCTGCGCCAGGCGGGCCTCCTGTCGCGCGACCCGCGGATGAAGGAGCGCAAGAAATACGGCCTCAAGCGGGCCCGCAAGGCGCCGCAGTACACGAAGCGCTAGCCGCGCGGCCAGCGGTGGCTGCCGAGCCCCCGTCCGGCGGCTGGGACGGTCTGCCCTGCGGGGCCGACTTCCTGTCAGCGGCCGACCTCTCGCCCCGCGGCTGGCAGGCCCTGCTCCAGGCCGCCGACAGCGGCCCCGGCGATGGGCCGGGACAGCCTCTCAGCGGCCGCAGCGTGGCCCTCGTCTTCGAGCATCCCTCGCTGCGGACCCGCATCAGCACCGAGCTGGCCGTGGGTCAACTGGGCGGCCAGGCCGTGTACCTCGTGGGCAGCGACGTGGGCCTCGGCGTCCGCGAGTCGGCCGCCGACGTGGGCCGGACGCTCAGCGTGTGGGTCGCGGCCATCGTGGCCCGCACCGTCCACGAGGCCACCCTGCGCGAGCTGGCCGAGGCGGCGGCGGTGCCCGTGGTCAATGGGCTGACCGATCGCGAGCATCCCCTCCAGGCCCTGGCCGACGTGCTCACCATCCACCAGGCCCTGGGCGACCTCGGGGGCCGGACCGTGGTCTTCGTCGGCGACGGCAACAACGTGGCCTGCTCGCTGGCCATCGCCGCCGGTTCCCTGGGCGCCGCCGTGCGGCTGGCCACCCCGGCCGGCCACGCCCCGCCTGAAGAGCTCATCGCCACGGCCCGTGGCCGGGCCGCGGCCGCGGGCGGCAGCGTGGACGTCTTCCACGGCGATCCTCGCCTGGCCCTCGACGGGGCGGCCGTCGTCTGCACCGACGTCTGGACCTCGATGGGCCAAGAGGTCGAACGGGATCGGCGTCGAGCGGCCTTCGCCGGCTACACCGTCAACGATGCCCTCATGGCCGCGGCCCCGCCGCAGGCCCTGGTGATGCACTGCCTGCCGGCTCACCGGGGCGAGGAGATCGACGAACCCTGGCTGTGGGGCCCCCGTAGCCTGGTCGAGCGCCAGGCCGCCAACCGGCTGCCTGCGGCCCGGGCCGTCCTGGCCGCCCTGGCCGGCCCGGCGGCCGCCTGAGGGGACCGAGCCGTGCCCGAGAGCGAGTTCGAACGCTACAAGGCGGCCCTCAAGGCGGGCCACATCGCGCTCCTCCGGGAGCGGCTGGGGGAGGCCCTGGATCACTATGGCCGGGCCGCCGAGATCGCGCCCGAACGGCCGCTGCCGCACGCCAGCCGGGGCCGCGTGCTGCTCCGCCTGGGCCGCGTCGAGGAGGCCCTCCAGGCCTACGCCCGGGCCCTGGGTCGAGCGCCCCGCGACGAGGGCTCGCTGGCCGGGCGGGCCGAGGCGCTCTTGGTGAGCGACCGCCAGCGCGAAGCGGCCGAGGTGCTGGAGCGGCTGGCCGAGGTCCAGGTCGAGACGGAGCGCCTGCCCGAGGGCCTTGCCACGATGCGCCGGGCGCTCGAGCTCCATGCCACGAAGCGACGCCGCAAACGGGTCGAGCAGCTGGTCGCCGAGGTCCCCGGCGCGACCGCCGGGCCGGCACCGACCCCGGCACCGGAGCCCGAGGCTGCCGCCGAACCGGCCGCCGAGCTTGCCGCCGAAGCCGAGCCATCCGCCCTGCCCGCCCACGCCGAGCCCGCCGCCGAAGCCGAGCCATCCGCCCTGCCCGCCCACGCCGAGCCCGCGGAGCTCGAAGCGCGGGCCGAGCTATCCCTGGCCTACGGCCGGCGGGCCGAGGCCGTGGAGGGCTACCTGGCTGCGGCGCGGGCCTACGCCGCGGTCGGAGCGCCGGATGCGGCCCTCGAGGCCTGCGGCGCGGCCCTGGCCCTGGCCCCGTCCGCCTCCTCGGTCCACCTGGCCCTCGTGCGTCAGTACCTCGACCGCGGCTGGCGCGACGTGGCGGCCCACAAGGTCGCCCTGCTGGGCACCCTGGCCGAGCTCGACCCGAGCGCGCTCTCGCCCGAGGGCTGGGCGGCCCTCGAGGGTCTCAGGGCCGAGACGGGGGCCACCCGGCGGCCGACGGTGCCGGCGACGGAGGGCCCGTCGGCCTGAGGTCGCCCCGGGGGCCGCTGGTACACTAGCTGGACGATGCTCGATCGCCTCTTCGGGTTCATCACCAGCCTGCAGATCGAGCCGCGGGCCATCGTGGACGTCGGATTGACGGCGCTCCTCATCTACGGCCTGTTCAGCCTCATCCGCGGGACGCGGGCCGTACGCCTGGTCATCGGCGTCACGGTCCTCTACGGCATCTACCTGGCGGCCCAGTTCTTCGGCCTGGACCTCCTCTCCCAGATCCTCCAGACGGGCGCGGTGGTCGGGCTGCTGGCCCTGGTCGTCGTCTTCCAGCCCGAGCTCCGCCGGGCCCTGGAACGGATCGGGCGCATCGGCTCCCTGAGCTGGCTCCTCACCCCGGCCGCCAGCGGAGCCGTCGAACGGGTCGCCACCGAGGTCTCCCAGGCCGCGGCCCACCTCTCCGCCCGGCGGCACGGCGCGCTGATCGTCTTCGAACGCGAGACGGGCCTCGAAGACACGGCCGAGGCCGGGGTCATGCTCCACGCCGACCTCTCGGCCGAGCTCATCGAGACGATCTTCATGCCGCGTAGCGCGCTGCACGACGGGGCCATCATCGTCCGCGGCGACCACGTCCTGGCGGCCGGAGCGGTGCTCGAACTGTCCGAGGCCGCGGTCCAGGCCGAGCGCTTCGGGACGCGCCATCGGGCCGCCCTCTCGATCACCGAGAGCACCGACGCGGTGGCCGTCGTGGTCAGCGAGGAGACCGGCACGATCAGCCTCGTGGAGCGGGCCCGCTTCGTACGTGGCCTGGACGAGGAACGGCTGCGCCTAGCCCTCATCGAGCTGCTCAGCCCGAGCGGCGGCCACGGCCGGGGCCCCTTCTTCCTGCCCGCCCCCTCCAGCCTCAGCCGGCCCAGCCGCCTGGGCTGGCCGCGGCGGCGATCGAGCGGGCGCCCGGTCCGTTCGGCCAAGGACGACGGCCCGAGCCAGCCGGCTGCGGCCGTGCCGGGGGCCGAGCGTCGGTAGGTGCGCCGGGTCCTCGGGTTCGTCGTCCGCAACTGGCCCCTCAAGCTGGGGGCGATCGTGCTCGCCTCGGTCCTCTACGGCGGCCTCGTCCTGGGCCAGAACGCCCGCGTCTGGCCGGTCCAGGTGCCGATCCAGGTCCTCGATCAGCCCAGCGGCACCTTCGACCTCACCGGCGCCCAGTACGTCACCGCGATCCGGCTCTACGCCTCCCCGGACGTGGCCAGCCAGCTCACCAGCAGTGACTTCACGGCCACGATCGACCTGGCCAACGTGGTGGCCCAGCCGGGCGGCAGCCCGGCGGTCGTGCCGGTCGACGTGAAGGCCCACGACCCGCGGGTGACCATCCTCGACTTCAAGCCCCGCCAGATCAGCATCCGGCTCGACCCCATCGTCTCCAAGCCCGTGCCAGTGGCCGTGGACCGCGGCGAGATCCCGACGGGCCTGACCATCGGCCAGCCCGATGTGGACGTGAGCCAGGTCACGGTGCGCGGCGGGAGCACGCTCGTGGACCGTGTGGCTCGAGCCGAGGCCCGCGTGCGCATCGATCCCAGCGGCATCAACGTCGATGGCGAGGTCGACCTCGTGGCCGTTGATCAGCGCGGCGACCTCGTCTCGCCGGTCGACCTCAGTCCCGCCTCGGCCCACGTGCGGATCGCCGTGGACCGCGCAACGGCCACGCGCAGCCTGCCGGTGGTGGCCACGGTCAGCGGCAACCCGGCGCCCGGTTACGCGATCCGCTCGGTGACCGTCCAGCCGGCGGTGGTGGCCGTCAGCGGCTCGGCCCAGGCCATCGGCGACCTGCAGAGCCTGGTCACCGCGCCGATCTCGGTCACTGGCCGGACCAGCGATCTGAAGGCGACCGTGGCCCTCGCCCCGCCGGACGGGGTGACGATCCAGGGCGCGGGCACGGTGAGCGTGACGATCGACGTGGCCGCCCTCTCGGGGACCCAGACGTTCCAGGTGGGGCTGGTCCTGAGCGGCGCTGCGGCCGAGCGGACCTACAGCCTCGCCACGCAGGACGTGACGGTCACCCTCAGCGGGCCGCTGCCGGCCCTCCTCGACGTCGTCGGCTCGCGCATCACGGCCAGCCTCGACGTGGCCGGGCTGGGACTCGGCAGCCACTCCGTGGCCGTGGCCGTCAGCGCCCCGGCCGGGACCACGCTGGCCTCCCTCACCCCGACCCGGGTGACCGTCGTGGTCGGGGCTCAGGCCACGCCGAGCCCCAGCCCGAGCCCGTCCAGTCAGTCTCCCTGAGCGTGGCCCGCCTCTTCGGCACGGACGGCATCCGCGGCCTGGCGAACGTGGACCTCAAGCCCTCGATCGCCTTCGCCCTGGGTCGGGCCACCGTCCATCGCCTCGTGCCGCCCGGGGGCGCTATCGTCGTGGGCCAGGACACGCGCCGCTCGGGCGACATGTTCGGCACGGCTATCGTGGCCGGGGCCACCTCCATGGGCGCCGACGTCCATCGCGCCGGCGTCCTGCCCACACCGGCCCTGGCCCACATCGCGGGCAGCGGTGACTTCGCCGCCGGGATCATGGTCAGCGCCTCGCACAACCCGGCCGACGACAACGGCCTCAAGGTGCTCGATGGCCGTGGGCTCAAGCTCGATGACGGCGTCGAGGACGAGCTCGAGGCCCTCGTCTGGCGGGCCGACGAGTTCAGTGGGCCCACCAACGCCGGCCTGGGTCGGGAGGTGGAGGGGCGGGGTCTCCTCGATCGGTATCGGGCCCATCGGCTGGACCTGGCCCGGACCGTGCACTCGGGCCTGCGCATCGTGCTGGACTGCGCCAACGGCTCGGGCGGGGTCGTGGCGCCTGAGCTCCTGGCCGCGACCGGGGCGGACGTGGCGGTCATCCATGATGCGCCTGACGGCACCAACATCAATCTCGGTTGCGGGGCCACGGCGCCCCAGGACCTGGCCGCCCGGGTGGTCGCCGCGGGGGCCCAGGTCGGCTTCGCCCTCGACGGCGACGCGGACCGCTGCGTGGCCGTCGACGAACGCGGCGAGATCGTCGACGGAGACCGCCTCATCGGCCTCCTGGCTCTTGATCGCCTCGAGCGGGGCGCCTTGGCTGCCGGCACGGTCGTCCTCAGCGTGCTGTCCAACGGCGGCCTGGAGCGGGCCGTGGAGGCCGCCGGCGGACGGGTCGTGCGCACGCCGGTGGGGGACAAGTACATCCTCGACGGGATGCTCGTCTCGGGGGCCGGCCTGGGGGGCGAGAAGAGCGGCCACGTCATCGTGCCCGAGCACGGCCACAGCGGCGATGGCATCGTCACGGCCATCGAGACGCTCGCCGTCCTGGCCCGCAGCGGCCGGCCGCTGTCGGAGCTCGCCGCCCGCATCCCGCTCCTGCCCCAGGAGCAGCGGGCGATCCGCGTCCAGCACAAGGAGCAGTGGGAGGCCGACGCCGTCTTCGCTGCCGCGGTGCAGGACGCGTCAGCCGAGATCGCGGGCCGGGGCCGCATCCTGGTCCGGCCCTCGGGCACGGAGCCGTCCCTGCGGATCATGGTCGAGGGCGACGATGGAGCGCAGGTGCACCGCCTGGCCGAGGATCTGGCGGCGCTGGCCGCGACGCGATTGGGGTAGCATCCCGCGGGGCGTCGCCCGCCGCGCGCACGAGCGCAGCGACGTTCGGGGCCCGGCCAGGAGTACCGTTCGGACCCATGTGCGGCATCGTCGGATACGTCGGCCCGCGAGACGCGGCGCCGATCCTCCTCGAAGGCCTGGCGCGCCTCGAGTACCGCGGCTACGACTCGGCCGGCATCGCCCTGGTGACCACCGAGGGCGAGCTGTTCGTCGAGAAGCGAGCCGGCAAGCTGGCCGTGCTCCGGACGGCCCTGGCCGACGGGGCGCCGGCGGCCGCGGTCGGGCTGGCCCACACCCGCTGGGCGACCCACGGCCGGCCCAACGACCTCAACGCCCACCCTCACGTCGACTGCTCGGGCGACATCACCGTCATCCACAACGGCATCATCGAGAACTTCCAGGAGCTCCGGGACGGCCTCCTGGCCCGGGGCCACACGCTGCGCTCCGAGACCGACACCGAGGCCATCGCCCATCTGGTCGAGGAGGCCTACGCCGGTGACCTGGCGGCGGCCGTGCGGGCCGCCCTGGCTCGGGCCCAGGGGGCCTATGCCCTGGTGGTCATGCATCGCGCCGAGCCGGGCCGCCTGGTCGGTGCCCGCATGGACGTGCCCCTCCTGGTGGGCCTGGGCGCGGGCGAGAGCTTCCTGGCCTCGGACGTCTCGGCCGTGCTGGCCCACACCGATCGCATCGTCTTCCTCCAGGAGGGCGACGTGGCCGATCTGACCGCCGAGGGTCTGCGGGTGACCGGCCTCGACGGCCAGCCTCGGGAACGGGCCGTGGAGCGCATCACCTGGAGCCTGGAGGCCGCCGAGAAGGGCGGCTACGACCACTTCATGCTCAAGGAGATGCACGAGCAGCCACAGGCCCTGCGCTCCTGCCTGGCCGGCCGGCTGACGCCCGACGACCGCCTCCGCCTCGACGACCTCGAGCCGCTGGCCGAGCGGGTCCGGGCCGCCGATCGGATCGAGCTGGTGGCCTGCGGCAGCGCCTTCTATGCCTCGCTCGTGGGCGCGGAGTGCCTCGAGGCCTGGACCGGCCTGCCGGCCCGGGCCACGGTCGGCTCGGAGTTCCGCTACAGCCCGCCGCCGCTCGACGGCCGGACCATGGTCATCGCCGTGACCCAGTCCGGCGAGACGGCCGACACCATCGCCCCCACCCGCTACGCCCGCGAGCGCGGCTGCCCCATCGTGGCCGTCACCAACACGGTCGGCTCGGCCATCACCCGCGAGGCCGACAGCGTCCTCTACCTCCAGGCCGGCCCGGAGGTCGCCGTGGCCGCGTCCAAGACCTTCGTCACCCAGGTGGCCACCCTGGTCATGCTCGCGGCCGGCATCGCCCACTTGCGCGGCCGCCTCACCGAGGACGCCGAACGGTCCCTGGGCCGGGCCCTGCGGGGCTTGCCCGAGGCGGCCCAGCGGGCTCTCGACCTGGCCGCCGGCTCGGCCGATCTGGCCCGCCGCTACGTCAACTCGCGCGGCTTCATGTTCGTGGGCCGGGGGCTGACCTACCCCGCGGCCATGGAGGGCGCCCTGAAGCTCAAGGAGATCAGCTACATCCACGCCGAGGGCTATCCGGCCGGCGAGCTGAAGCATGGGCCCATCTCGCTCCTCGATGCGGAGTGCCCCCTGGTGGCCGTGGCCACCCGCTCCGCCCAGTACGAGAAGCTCGTCAGCAACGTCATGGAGGGTCGCGCCCGCGATGCCCGGGTCATCGCCGTGGCCACCGAGGGCGACACCCAGGTCGGACACTTCGCCGACGATGTCTGCTGGGTGCCCGACACCCACGAAGCGCTCAGCCCCATCCTGGCCGTCATCCCCCTCCAGCTCTTCGCCTACCACACCGCCGTGGCCCGCGGCACGGACGTCGACCAGCCGCGCAACCTGGCCAAGTCGGTCACGGTCGAGTAGGCCGCCCGGCGTGACGGACGTCGCGGACGGCGCCGGCGGCGGAGCCGGGGCGGCGCCCGGACCGACCAACGAGGTCGGCATCGACATCGTCCGCGTGGCCCGCATCCGGGCCGCCCTGCAGCGCTTCGGGGCCCGCTTCGCGCGGCGGGTGCTGACCGAGGACGAGCAGCGCTACGTGCGCGACCGAGCGGAGACGTTCGCCGGCCGCTGGGCGGCCAAGGAGGCCGTCAGCAAGGTCCTGGGGCTGGGCGTCCGAGGGGTCGGCTGGCGAGACATCGAGATCGTCCGCCTGCCCACCGGCCAGCCGGCCGTCCGGCTCTCGGGCCGGGCCCTCCGGCGGGCCGACCAGCTGGGCATGCCGAGCATCGCCGTCTCCATCAGCCACGAACAGGAGTACGCGGTGGCCGTGGCCTACGGGGTCCGCACCGCTGGCGGGGCCTTCGTCTTCCCCCTCGACATCGAGGAGCGCCTCGACGAGCGTGAGCGACGGCTCGTGGGCCGCCTGGCCCGCCTGCGGGCGGCGGCCGAAGCGGTTCCGCCTGCCGCGGACCCGGTGGCCGACGCGGATGAGGGGCAGCGTGGCGCGGCGGAGCAGGCGCGCGATGGCCGCGGCGGAGGCGAGGCCTGATGGCCGGGGCGGATGCGGGGGCGGGGGCGCTGGCCGTGCTCGAGCTCGACGATCGGACCGTGGCACCCTGGATCCCCGTGCGGCCCGTGCGCGGCCACAAGGGCAGCTTCGGCAAGCTGCTCGTCGTAGCTGGTTCGCTCGACTACGCGGGCGCGGCCATCCTCGTCTGCCACGCTGCCGGCCGGGCCGGGGCCGGACTCGTCCGCCTGGCCCTGCCCGAGTCGCTGCAGCCCATCCTCGCCGGCCGGGCCGTGGAGGCCACGACCCTGGCCCTGCCCGAGACCGACCAGGAAGGTGAGGTCGACCCGGAGGCGGCCCTCGATCGGCTGCTGGACCAGGACCACGATGCGGCGGTCATGGGCCCCGGCCTGCGGCCCGGGCTGGCTACGGTCGAGCTCGTCGCCGCGTTCCTGGGTGCCGGAGCCACCGATGGCCAGACTCCGGCCACGGTGGACGCCGAGGCCCTCAACTCGCTGGCCAGCCTGCCGGCCTGGCCGGAACGCCTGCATCGGCCCTGTGTCCTGACGCCCCACCTGGGCGAGTTCGCCCGCCTCTGCGGCCAGGCCCCCATCAGCGAGGCCGAGGGAGCCGACCTGGTGGCCGACGATGCGGCCCGGGCCCGTGTGGCCGGCGCGGCCGCCCGAGCGTGGGGCCAGGTGCTGCTGCTGAAGGGCGCCCGGACGGTCATCGCCGCGCCCGACGGTCGCCTGGCGCGAGCGCCCTTCGAGAACCCAGCGCTGGCCAGCGGCGGCACGGGGGACGTGCTCTCAGGCACGATCGGGGCCCTCCTGGCCCAAGGGCTTGCGTCCTTCGAGGCGGCCTGCCTGGGCGTCTACCTGCACGGCGCGGCCGGGGAAGCCATCCGCGACCGCTTCGGGGACTCCGGGCTGCTGGCCTCGGACCTGCCCGACGAGGTGGCTCGCGCCCGCCGCCGCCTGAGCGCCGTGCGGGACCGCAGCCAGGGTGGGCACGGCGGCCGGCTCGGCTTCGTGGTCGACGACGGGTCGCCGCGGGAGGTGGCGCACTGAGCACACTGGGCACGCTGAGCACGCCCATGCCCATCGAGGAGCGGCTGCGCGGGGCCGGCCTGCCGCCCCTGCCGCGGCCGGCCTGGCTCGAGGTGGATACCGAGGCGCTGGCCGCCAACCTGCAGACGGTGCGGGCCGTGGCCCCACCCGGCAGCGGCCTCATGGCCGTCGTGAAGGCCGACGGGTACGGGCATGGCCTCGAGGTCGCCGGTCGGACGTTCGCCGCGGCGGGCGCCGAGCGGCTGGCCGTCGCGACCTTCGACGAGGCGGTGCGTTTGCGGGCCGCCCTGCCCGACGGTCCGCCCATCGTCGTCCTCTTCGCCGTGCCGCTGGAGGCCCTGGCCCAGGCGGCTGGGGCACGCATCGAGCTGGCCGCCTCGGATGCCGGCTGGCTCGCCGAGGCCTTGCCCCGCTGGGCCGAGGTCCGAGCCGGACCCGGGGCCGAGCTGCGCCTGCACCTCGAGGTCGAGACGGGCTTCCTGCGAGCCGGGCTGCGTCCCACCGCCGTGGCGGCCGCGGCGGGCGCCATCACGGCGACTCCGGGGGTCGCCCTGGCCGGCCTCTGGACCCACCTGGCCGACCCGGCCGACGAGCAGGTCACGGCCGCCCAGCTGGCCTGCTTCCGGGAGGCCGAGGCGCGGCTGCCCCAGGCGGGCCTGTCGCTGCCAGGGAGCCATGTGGCCGCCAGCGGCGGGATCTTCGTCGGCGCCGCGGCGGGCACGCGGTCCGTCCGGCCCGGCCTTGCGCTCTACGGCTCCCTGCCCGCCGACCTGCCCCTGAGCGGCGCGGCGGCTGCGGCGGCGGCGCGGCTGCGGCCCGCCCTCGGCCTCAAGGCTCGGCCGGTCCGGGTCGAGGAGGTCGCCAGCGGCGAGCGCGTCGGCTATGGGGGGACCTGGCGGGCCGATCGACCGTCGCGCGTGGCGACCCTGCCGCTGGGCTACGGGGACGGCTGGTCCCGGGCGCTCTCGGGGCGGGCGAGCGCCCTCGTCCGCGGCCGCCGCGTGCCGCTCGTGGGGGTGGTCGCTATGGATGCCGTGGCGGCCGACGTGACCGACGTGGAGCCGCCTGTCACCCGGGCCGACGAGTTCGTCCTTCTCGGTCAGCAGGGGGGCGAACGGATCCGGCCAGAGGAACTGGCGCAGGCCCGCACCACGATCGCCTGGGAGGTCTTGGCGGGCATGGCCGCCCGCATACCCCGGGTGTACCATGCCGGCCCGGGACCGACGGGCCTGCGCGTGCAGGGGAGCGAGGTCTTCGGTGGAGGGACCCGTGGCTGAACTGCAGCTCTGGCATGGCGACATCTGTGACCTCGAGGTCGATGCCATCGTCGCCGCGGCGAGCACTGCCCTCTGGATGTCGAGCGGCGTGGGGGCTGCCCTGAAGCGGCGCGGCGGGGACGGCATCGAGTTCGACGCCGTGCGCCAGGGGCCCGTGCCGCTCGGCAGCGCGGTGGTCACCAGCGGTGGTCAGCTGTCCTGCCGCTACGTCATCCACGCCGCCTCGCTGGGCATGGATCGGCGCACCAGCGCGGCGGCCATCGATGCCGCCACGCGGGCGGCGATGCGGCAGGCGGCCCGGCTGGCGGTCGAGACCGTCGCCTTCCCGGCCCTCGGGACGGGCGTCGGCGGGTTCCCTCTCGACGAAGCGGCCGGGCTCGTGGTCGGTGCGGTGCGCGACGAGCTGCCCGGTTGTCCGACCATCGAACGGGTCATCTTCGCCCTCCGGGGCGGGGCAGCCTACGTGGCCTTCGAAGGTGCCCTGAAGGGCCAGCCCGTGGGCCGGCCCGCATGACCTGGTCACGCCTGCCCCAGCCGGCAGAGAGCCGCGAGGAGCTCGTCGAGACCGTTGCCCGGGAGATCCACTCGCGGGGCATGGTCGGCCCGGCCATGATGTTCCTCGAGGCCAGCCGGCCCTACCGACCGCTGGGGGGTCAGGCGATGCTGTTCTTCGACCCGGTCCTGCGCGGCCTGTTCGGCGGCGAGGTCCAGGGCATGCACCTCCTCCTGGCCGACGAGATCGGCTTGGAGCGTCTCCTCGAGCGTCTCGAGGAGCTCGATGAAGAGGTCGTCTGGGACGCCTGACCGCCCTTGATCGGCCGGCTCCCCCATCGGACGTTCTCCTGATCGGACGTTCTCCCCACCGGACGTTCTCCTGATCGGACGGCCTCATGGTCGGACGTTCTCCTGATCGGACGGCCTCGTGGTCGGACGGCTCTCGGTCGTGGCCATACGGCACGCCAGGCGGCAGTTCGGCCGCGTCCGTCATCGGGGAGGCCCTCACGGGGGTCGGATCCGCCTCGCCCCGACCCCATCAGCCGCAGGCCCTCCCGGACCCCTCAGCTTCGATCCGGCCCCCTCAGCCTCGAGTCCTGGTCAAACCGGAGCGTTTTCGGACCCTTAAGCCCGAGCCCCTCGACGACCACGGTGTCGCGGCCACCTCCGAGCCCCCGTCGAGGCCGGATCTGACCGGATCCCTGGCCAGACCGTCCTCCCAGCGCGTGTCTGGCCACGATCGAGGCGCCGCCGGAGGACCAGGAGGCGACGACCCGGACGCGGTCGGATATAAGGCGCCGATTCCGCACCTCTTTGGCCAGGGCCGGGCCCTTCAGGAGCTCCGGTCCGGGTGGGACCTGGATAAGGCGCCGTGGGCGATGTATTTGGCCACGGCCCGGGCCCTTCAGGGGCTCCGGCCGAGGTGCCGCCCGGATAACGCTGCGCTGGCATCGTGTTTGGCCAAGGCATTCGGGGGCCTTCGGGGCCTTCGGGGCCTTCAGGGCCGCCGGGATCCGAGGAGCTCCACGACGCCCCTGAGCCGGTCGCCCGGAGCGGCTAGGATGCGGGGGTGACGGCGGACCCTCTCGCGTTCTTCACCATCGATCACGGCACCGCCTCCACGGCAGCGGCCCTGGTGGCTCCGGTGGCCGGTCGCTTCCGCCTCCTGGCGGCCGCGGCCCAGCCCGGTGAGCTGCCGCTCGAGCCGCTCCTCGAGGGCCTTGTGCAGGGTGTCGTGGCCGCGGATCCGGAGGTCGTACCCGGCACCGGGTCGTGGCCCACCTGGACCCGCCTGGAGACTGCCACGCGGGCGCCGCTGCGGGCCCTCGTCGCGGCCGGCAGCGACCGTTCGCTGGGGGCCCTCGAGGTCGCCGCGACCGGCGCGGGGTGGCGGATCGTGGAGCGTATCTCGCCCGATCGGACCGACGCCCTGGAGGCCACCCGGCTCTGCCTGGACGAAGGGGTGGACATCGTCGCCGTGGCAGGCGAGGCCGTGCCCCGGCCCGACGAACGGCGGGCCCTCGACGATCTCCTGGCCCTCGTCGCGGCGGTCCGCCGTCGCCGCCCCGACCTGCCCGTCCTGCTGTGCGGCGGGGCGGCCGCCGGCCTGGGTGAGGTCGGAGGCGATGGTTCTGCGGCGGGAGGACTCGGCCTTGAGGGTTCCGGCGCCGGCGGGCTGGGCGCCGAGGGGCTCATCCTGGGCCCTGCCCCGACGCCTTCGCCGCCCGGCGTGGCCAGTCCCCTGCGCCTGCTGTGCGGCAGGCTCGGGTCGACCCTGCCGACCACCGGGTCGCCCCTGCCCGACGGCCGGATCTGCTTCGTCACCGCCATCCGTTCCCTGGCCACGCTCCTCGAGCGGCGCGTCGAAGGAGTCGACGTGGGGTTCGCCGCGGGCCAGCGGGTGCTGGCCACCAGCCAAGGGCTGCGCGGCTGGCTCTGCCTGGCCGAGGCCGGCCTCGTCCCCGAGGCGGCCCTCACCGACGATGCGCTCACCGACGCCATCGTCGACTGGTCCACCCTCCGGGCCGACCAGCAGGCCCTGCGCGACCTCGTCCGCAACCTTCGTCTCCGGCCCTGGGCCGGGGCGGGCGGTGAGGGCGCCCACCTGCGCCTGGCCGCGGCGCGCGCCGCGCTGGAGCGCCTGGACGCCGCGTGGCGGTTGGGACCGGAGCCCGACGGCCGGCCGCCGAGCTACCACAGCGATCTCCTGGTGGCCTCCGGGGGCGCCTTCGCCGTGGCGCCGCCGTCGGCCGTGGCTCTCGCCCTGGTCGATACCCTCCGCCGCTCGGGGGCCATGACCCTGGTCCTCGACCACGCCCGACTCCTGGCGCCTCTGGGGGCCCTGGAGGCCGAGGAGGACCGGCAGCGGGTCCTGGCCGACCTCCTCGATGATGCACTGCTGCCGCTGGGCAGCGCCATCGTGGCCAGCGGCCTGCGGGCCGGGCGACGGGCCGGCACCCTGCGCGTGGCGGGCTCGGCCACCGGCGCCACGAGTGAGGTGCCGGTCGTGCCGGGTGACATCGAGATCGTCGACCTGCCGCCCGGCCTCACGGCCACGGCCGAGCTGGACCTCCGCGATGGGGCCTGGCTGGGGATGCGGGCCCGCAAGGTCTCGATCGAGGTCGGTGGTGGGCTGGGTGGCCTGCTGATCGACACCCGCGACATCCCCCTCCGCCTGCCGGAGCGCAGCGAGCGCCGTCGCGAATTGCTGGATGCCTGGCAGGGACCGCTGTGGGGGGATGATTGATGCGACGCCGCACCCGGAGCGCCCGGAGCAGCGAGTCGGGGCCGAGGACGGCGACCCCGGCCGCCCTGCTCGTGGACGAGGGCCAGGCCCTGCTACGGAAGCCGGTCATCCGCATCAGGCTGGGACCGGCCGACCGCCCGCTGGTGGCCCTGGGCGCGGCCGTGGCAGCGGGCGACGCGCTCGTCGAGCAGGCTCGCGACGTCACCGTGGCCGAGACCCGGCTGCCGTCCGGGGCCGCTCCGCCCGAGCCTGGCCGGGCCTTCGAGCGCCGTGAGGTCCTGGCGGGGGAGGGGCGTCGGGCCGTCCGCTTCGACGACCCCGGAAGGGTCCTCTACACGACCCCCGCCGGGATCGTCCGGGCGGCCCTGGGACGCGGGCGTCCCAGGGTCCTCGACAGCCCCGTGACCGGCACCGTCGTGGCCCTCGACGACGGTTGCCTCAGCCTGCAGGCCGACGGCATCGCGCTGGCCGGACTGGTGGCCGCGGGTCGACCCTCGACCGGGGTGCTGGCCCTGGCCGTGGGGGCGCCCGACGAGGAGCTGGCCACCTCGAGCCTCGACGTCAGGAGCGCGGGGCTGATCCTCGTGGCCGGGGCCCGAGCCGATGTCGAAGCCCTCGGCCGAGCACGAGCCATGGGCGCCCGAGGCGTCATCAGCGGCGGGGCCGTGAGTCGCGACGTTCGCACCTTCGATGCCTCTGAGCGCCGCCAGCGAGCGACGGCCGAGGCCAGCGCTCCGTTCGCCACGCTCGTCCTCGATGGCTACGGCAAACGGCCCATCCCCGCCGACCGGTGGGCCGTCCTGAAGGCCGCCGAAGGGCGCGAGGTGGTCATCATCCCCGACCCGCCCTTGCTGATCCTGCCGGACGACGTCTGGCCTGCCGACATGTGGTCGACGAGCGGTCGTGGGCGTGGCCGCAGGGGGCGCCAGGCCGCCCTATCGCCAGAGATGCCCCCGCCGTTCGAGGTCTCGCCGCCTCCGCAAGCTCTCGCGCCGCCCCAGGTCGAACCCTCGCTACGGGTCCGCGTGGTGGCCGGACCCTGGCTGGGCCAGGCCGGGGAGCTGGTGGGTCACGCCGGCCGGCGCACCGTGGGGGCCGGGCTCGAGGCCGCTTGCGCCTGGGTCCGTCTCGATCCGCCCGGACATCCAGGGGCCGGTTCGGCCGCCGGATCGGCATCCGCGGGGGCCGCTGCCGCCGGACCGGCAAGCGCCGGATCGATCGCCGCTGGAGGCGGTGGGCGCGCCCTGGTCGCCCTGCCCCTGGCTGACCTCGAGCGCACGCCCGCGACGCGATGAGCGGAGGTCGGCCTGCGGCCCCCGCCGCCAACTCGGTGCCGGGGACGGTCCATCTGGTGTCCGGCTCGGCAGCGGCGACGCGCTCGCTGGCCGCGCGGTTGGCCGCCCAAGCCCGACCCGGTGATCGCATCGGCCTGCATGGGCCGCTGGGGGCCGGCAAGACCGAGTTTGCCAAGGGCTTCGCGGCGGGCCTCGGCATCGCTGCCGTGGTCATGAGCCCCTCGTTCACCCTGATGGCCGAATACGAGGGCCGGCTGCCGCTCTTCCACCAGGACCTGTACCGCCTCGCCGGCTTGGCCGACGCCTACGCCAGCGGCTTGCTCGACGAACGCCAGCGGAGCGGGGTGACCCTCGTCGAGTGGGCCGAGCGCCTGGACCGCGCCGTGGACCCGGACCGGCTCGAGGTGAGCCTGGGCCTGGGCGCGACCACGGACGAGCGTGAGATCGAGCTCACTGATCGACCAGGCCGCTACGCCGGCTACCTCGAGGCGGCCCGGGCCTGGTCGGCGGAGGACCGATGAACCGGCCCCTGCTGGCCATCGACACGGCCACCCGGCGCGCCTGCCTGGCCATCGGCGACGGGCGGGGCCGAGCCCTGGCCGAACGGGGCTGGGACGCCCGCGAGCGCCACGCCGAGACGCTCCTCGACGAGCTGGATGCGCTGCTGGCGGAGGTGGGCCTGCGCCCGGCCGACCTGGGGGGCATCGTGGCGGGGATCGGGCCGGGCGCTTTCACCGGCCTGCGGGTGGGTCTGGCCACGGCCAAGACCCTGGCCCACGGCCTCGGCCTGCCGATCGCCGGCCTGGCCACGACCGCGGCTCTCGCCCTGGCCGCCGCGCGGGCCGCGGCCGCCCGATATGAGGCGGCGCGGGACCTGGCTGCAGGGAACGAGGCCGCGCCGGAGGGGGCTGCTCCTGCCGCGCCGCGCGCGCGGGTCGCCGCTCCGCTGGAGGTCATCGTCCTGCTGCCGGCCGGCCCCAATGGCGTCTACGTGGCCCGCTACCGGGTGACGAGGGCGCCTGACGGCCGACCGATCGCCGACGTCGTGGTGGAGGCCATCGAGCCGCCCCGATTGGCCGGCCCCGCGGAGGCGGCCGACCTGGCCGCCGAGTCCGAGGCCGCGGGTCTAGCCGCCGCGTCCGAAGCCGCCGGGTCCGGGGAGGCGGTCCCCTGGCTGCGCGTCGCCGTCGACCTTGAGCCCCAAGACGTCCTGGGCAGCGCCGGACTGCGGGTCCCGCCAGCCACCTTGGAACGCGGCCGCCGAGCGGCGGCCGGCCTGGGAGCTGCCCTCCTGATCCTGGGGGCGGCGCGTCTCGCTGGCGACGGACCCGACGACGTGGCCGCCCTCGTGCCCGGTTACGTCAGCCTGCCCCGTGGCGCGCCGGTCGGAGGAGAGGCATGGTCGCCCGACCTCCGGTGAGGGTGCGCCTGAGCGCCATGCGCGTCGAGGACATCCCCGACGTCCACATCATCGAACGGGCCAGTTTCCCCGTGCCCTGGCCGGCCTACGCCTTCCGCCAGGAGCTGGCCACCAACCGCCTGGCCCGGTACCTCGTGGTCCGCGCGGGGGATGAGACCGTGGCCTACGCCGGGCTGTGGCTCATGGTCGACGAGGCCCATGTCACGACCTTCGCCGTCCTGCCCGGCTGGCGGCGGCTGGGGATCGGCTCGCGCCTCCTGCTGGCCATCCTCGATCTGGCCAAGGAGATCGGGGCCGCGGTGGCCACCCTGGAGGTCCGGCTCTCGAACCAGGGCGCCCGGCGGCTCTACGAGCGGTTCGGCTTCCGGCCGGTCGGGATCCGCCCGCGCTACTACTCCGACAACGGCGAGGACGCCCTGATCATGACCACCGAGGAGCTGGCCGGGCGTTCGATGCAGACGCGCCTGGCCACGCTCCGTGAGGCGCTCGACCGGAGCGTGCCGGTCGAGATCGCGGGCCCCGACGAGGGGCCGGAGGCCAGGCGGGCCGATGGCTGACAGCGGGCTCATCCTGGCCGTCGAGTCCTCCTGCGATGAGACCGGAGTGGCCATCGTCGCCGACGGGCGACGGATCGAGGCCAACGTGGTGGCCAGCCAGACGGCCCTCCACGCGCCGGCCGGGGGCGTGGTGCCGGAAGTGGCGGCGCGGGCCCACTTACGCTGGATGCTGCCCGTCCTCGAGGCTGCCTTGGAGCAGGCCGGGCTGCGGGATCCGCGTCGCCTCGAGGCCGTGGCGGTGACCTACGGTCCCGGGCTGGCCGGCTCGCTGCTCGTCGGCATCACCCTGGCCAAGACGTTCGCCTGGCTCCACGGCCTGCCGCTCGTGCCGGTCAACCATCACGAGGGCCACATCTACGCCGCCTGGCTGCGGGACCCGGGGGAAGCCGACCGGCCCGAGCCCGAGTTCCCCCTCGTGGCCCTCGTCGTCAGCGGCGGCCACACCTTCCTCGTCGAGATGGCCGACCACCTGACCTACCGGCTCCTCGGCCAGACCGTGGACGACGCGGCCGGCGAGGCCTTCGACAAGGTCGGGCGGCTGCTCGGCCTGCCCTATCCGGGTGGGCCGCAGATCCAGCGCGTGGCGGCCGGGGCGGGGCCCCATCGGCGCCGCCTGCCGCGGGCCTGGCTGGGCGATTCGTACGACTTCAGCTTCAGTGGCCTGAAGAGCGCCGTCCGCCGACTGGTGACCGACGAGGCTGGCGGCACGGCGGACGAGGGGCTGATCCTGCCGGCCGATCTGGTGGCCGAGGTGGCCGACGCCTTCCAGGAGTCGGTGGTCGACGTCCTGGCCACCAAGACGCTCCGCGCCGCCGAGGCCTGCGACGCGCGCTCGATCATCCTCGGTGGGGGCGTGGCCGCCAACGCCGTGCTGCGTGAGCGGGTCGCCGCCGGGGCGGCGGAGCTGGGTCTGCCGCTCGTCGTGCCCCGACCCGGCCTGTGCACCGACAACGGGGCCATGATCGGGGCGGCCGGCTTCCTGCGCGCGCGGGCGGGCACGCGAGCCGGCTGGGACCTCGACGCCCGACCCTCGCTTCGCCTGGCGGCCTGAGGCGGTGCCGCCGCGCGGCCGCCTCACCGTCGCCGACCTCCTCGATGCGCAGCACCTCGGCCCTGAGCAGGTCCGCCGCTACGTGGAGCGCCATGGCCTGGCCCCCGAGAGGCGCCTGAGCCAGAACTTCCTGGCCGACGGCACGATCCTCGAGGCCATCGTGGCCGCCGCCGCCCCGGTCCCGGAGCGACCGGTGCTCGAGATCGGGCCGGGGCCGGGCATCTTGACCGGCGCCCTCCTGGCGGCCGGGGCGACGGTCACCGCCGTCGAGGTGGATCGGCGCATGACCGCCCACCTCGCGGACCGCTTCGAGGAGGCCGTGGCCGCCGGCCGCCTGCGGATCGTCGAGGCCGACGCCCTCGACCTCGAGCTGCCGGACCTGGTGAGCCCGCCGTACGACGTGGTGGCCAACCTGCCCTATCACGTCACCAGCCCCATCCTGCACTGGCTCCTGGCCGCCGAACCGCGGCCCCATCGGTTCGTGCTCATGCTCCAGCGCGAGGTGGCCGAACGGGTCGCCGCCGCGCCCGGCGGCCTGAGCTACCTCTCCGTCTTCGTCCAGTACCACGCCCGGGTGCGCGTCGCGCGGATCGTCGCGGCGGCGGCCTTCGAGCCGGCCCCTGAGGTCGACTCGGCCATCCTCGTCGGCGAGACGCAGGCTCGGCGCCTCGACCCGGAGGGCGAGGCGGCCCTCTGGCGGCTCGTCCAGGCCGGGTTCCGGGAGCGGCGCAAGATGCTCCACAACGTCCTGGTCCGCCAGCTGCCGGGACTCGGCCGCGAGCGGTTGGAGGCGGCCCTGGAGGCGGTCGGCCTGTCGCCCGACCAGCGGCCCCAGACCCTCTCCGTCGAGGACTGGCTGGCCCTCTCGGCGGCCCTTGGCCCGGGACCGTGGTGAGCGACGGCCTGCGGGGCCTGGTTCGGGCCAAGGTCGACCCGGGCCTGCGGGGTCTGGCGCGGGCCAAGATCAACCTGGGCCTGCGCGTCGGTGCTCGCCGGCCCGACGGTTTCCACGAGTTGACCTCGATCTTCGTCCGGCTCGCCGTGGCCGACGAGCTGAGCGTCAGCGTGGCCGGGGTCGCGCCCACGACCGACCCCGACGCGGACATGCTGGCCGTGGTCGGGCCGCGACCGACCCCCGACCCGGCCGACGACCTCGTCCTGCGGGCCGCGGCCCTGCTGCGGTCCCACGCCGCGCGGCCGCTGCCGGCGCTCGCCTTCCGGCTCGTCAAGCGGGTGCCCGTGGCGGCCGGTCTGGGAGGCGGGAGCGCCGATGCGGCGGCGGCGCTCACCCTGGCCGCCACGGCCTGGGGCATCGAGCTGGACCCGTCGGATCGACGGGCCCTGGCCGAGCGCCTCGGCTCGGACGTGCCGTTCTTCGCCGCGAACGTGCCCGCGGCACGGGTGGAGGGGCGAGGCGAACGCATCACCCCGCTCTCAGCGCCGACGCGTCTGGGGCTGCTGCTGGTCCGCCCGCCGATCGACCTCCTGACGGCCGAGGTCTTCGCTGCCTACGACGCCTTGGCCGCCGGTCCGCCACCGACCAGCGCCGGAGCCCCGGCGGACACCGGGCTCGCGCCTGCACCCCGGCTCGAGAGCGCACCGCTGCCCGGGCCCGGGGCCTGGCAGCCGCGCGAGCTGGCGGCGTCACTCCGGGAGGCCAATGACCTGTGGCCGGCTGTCGCTCGCCTCTGGCCGGAGCTCCCGACCGTCCGGGAGCGCCTGGAGCGGGACCTCGGCCGGCCCGTGCTCCTGACCGGCTCCGGCCCGACCCTCGTGGCCCTGTATCCTTCGTTGGTGGGCGCTCGGGAGGCCGCGCACCGGGTGAACCTCCCCGGGGCGACCGTCATCGCTACCCGTCCAGCCTGAAGGAGTCCAGCCTGTGGGTCACCGTCGCATCCAGACCGCCGGGGCGCCGACCGCCATCGGTCCCTACAGCCAGGCCATCGACGGCGGGCCGGGGGACATCGTGGCCTGCTCCGGACAGGTGGGCCTGGATCCTGCCAGCGGGGACCTGGTCGAGGGTCTGGAGGCCCAGGTGCGGCGGGCCATGGCCAACCTCGGGGCGGTCCTCGAGGCCGCGGGCCTGGGCTATGCCGACGTGGTCAAGACGACCCTCTTCCTGACCGACATCGGCGACTTCGGGACCGTCAACGCGATCTACGGGGAGTCGTTCAGCGACCCCCAGCCGGCCCGCTCGACCGTCGCCGTGGCGGCCCTGCCCAAGGGCGCCCGCTTCGAGGTCGAGGCCATCGCGGTGCGCCCCCGCCAGGCCGATGCCATAGGGCGCGGTTGACACCAGCCCCTCGGGCCCGGAAGATTCCCGCCATCCTGATGCCCAGCTCTCCACCAGCACCCATCGATCCCGACCCGGAGAGGCGGTGAGCCCGGCCGGCTCGACGGTCCGGGCGGTCGTCATGGCCGCCGGGCTGGGCACGCGGATGCGTTCCCGCCGTCCCAAGGTCCTCCACGAGCTGTGCGGCCGGCCGATGCTGGCCTACGTGCTCGACGCGGCCGCCGGACTGGGCGCGGGCGAAGCCCAAGGCCCGCCCGCGCGGCCCCTCGTCGTCGTCTCGCCGGTCACCGCCGCCGTCCGCGAGCGCTTCGCGGCCGAGGCCGACTTCGCTGAGCAGGCCGAGCCCCGTGGCACGGGCGACGCCGTCCGGGCCGCCCTCGACGCGCTGGCCGGCACCGGCGACGCGCTGTCGGCCACCATCGTCGTCCTCTCGGGTGACGCCCCGCTGCTCACCTCGGCGGCCGTGGCCGAGCTGGCCGACGCTCACGCCGCGGCCGGTGCGGCCATGACCCTGACCGTCTTCCACCCTCCCGACCCTCACGGCTACGGACGCGTCGTCCAGGACGCGGGCGGCGTCACGCGCATCGTCGAGGAGCAGGACGGCGGCCACCTCCTCGATGGGCTGGGCGACCTCAACGGCGGCCTGTACGCCTTCGACACGAGGTGGCTCCAGGGACGCATCGGCGCCCTGACGCCCTCGCCGGCCAGCGGTGAGCTGTACCTCACCGAGCTCGTCGCCCTGGCCAGGGCCGACGGCCGCCCGGTGGCCGTCTACGAGCTGGACGACTGGCTCGAGCTCGCGGCCATCAACGATCGGCTCCAGCTGGCCTTCGTCGAGGCCGAGATGCGCCGCCGCATCCTGGCCCGCCACATGCTGGCCGGGGTCACGGTGGTCGATCCGGCGACGGCCTACGTCGAGGCCGGCGTGGAGCTGGCCCCCGACGTCGTCCTCGAGCCCAACGTGAGCCTGCGGGGCCGGACGCGGGTGGGGGAGGGGTCGATCATCGGCAGTGGGTGTCAGATCTTCGACTCGGTGGTCGGGTCGGGCTGCCGGATCTGGGCCAGCCTGCTCGAGTCGGCCGAGGTCGAGGATGGGGTGCAGATCGGCCCGCTCTCGCACCTCCGCCCCGGCGCGTCGATCGGGGCAGGGGCCAGGATCGGGAACTTCGCCGAGGTCAAGAACAGCCGCCTGGGTCCCGGCGTGCAGCAGCATCACTTCAGCTACCTTGGCGATGCCGACGTCGGAGAGCGGACCAACGTCGGGGCCGGGACGATCACTGCCAACTACGACGGCGTGCGCAAGAACCGCACCACGATCGGCCGCCACGTCTCGCTGGGCGTCGATACGATGCTCCGGGCCCCGATCACCATAGGTGACGATGCTGTCACCGGCGCCGGCGCGGTGGTGACCCATGACGTGCCGCCGGGCAAGCTGGCCGTCGGCGTCCCGGCCCGCATCCGGACGCCCCATGCGCCGAAGACGGTCGGCCTGGACGACCCGCCGTCGGAACCGCCCGCCGAGGCTGCCGGATCGAGCTGATGGTCATCCTGGGCGAGCTGCTCTTCATCGTCGTCCTGACCCTCCTCGAGGCGGTCTTCGT
Organism: Candidatus Limnocylindrales bacterium; assembly: GCA_036278755.1. GTDB lineage: Bacteria > Chloroflexota > Limnocylindria > Limnocylindrales > CSP1-4 > DASUKL01. The sequence continues at coordinate 39,315 of DASUKL010000137.1, forward strand.
GGCCTCGGAGATCGCCCTCGTGACGGTCCGCCGGACGCGGATCGAGCAGCTCGTCGACGAAGGCAGCCGGCCGGCCCGCCGGGTACAACGGCTCATCGCCCGGCCCGGCCGGTTCCTGGCCGTCATCCAGATCGGCGTCACCTTCATCGGCTTCCTGGCCTCGGCCTTCGCCGCCGTGACACTGACCGACCAGCTGAGCGGGGTCCTGGAGCAGGTGCCCGCCCTGGCCGGCTACACGGCTGCCCTGGCCCTCCTCATCGTGACGCTCCTCGTCAGCCTCTTCACGATCGTCTTCGGCGAGCTCGTTCCGAAGAGCCTGGCCCTGGCCCATACGGAGCGCTTCGCCCTCACCCTCTCCGGCATCATCGACCTCCTGTTGCGACCCCTGGGCCCGCTGGTCTGGCTCTTGACCCACCTCACCGACGCGGTCACCCGCCTGCTGGGTGTCCAGGGCGTGCCGACCCCGGCTACGATCTCCACCGAGGAGCTGCGGCTGCTCGTCGAGCGCGGCGGGGAGCAGGGCATCCTGGAGGCCGAGGAGGAGCAGATGATCAGCGCCGTCATGGAGCTCGGCGAGGGCCGGGTCCACGAGGTCATGGTGCCCCGCATCGACATCGCCGCGATCCCGGTCGAGACGGACCTCACGGCCGCCGTGGGGGTCATCATCGAGCAGGGCCACTCCCGCATCCCGGTCTACGAAGGTTCCGTGGACGAGATCGTGGGCATCCTCTACGCCAAGGACCTGCTGCCCTACCTCAACGGCACCACGCCGCCGAAGGAGTTGCGCTCGATCCTTCGTCAGCCCCTCTTCGTGCCCGAATCGATGGGCGTGGACGACCTGCTCCACGAGCTCCAGCGGCGCAAGGTGCACATCGCCATCGTCCTCGACGAGTACGGCGGCACGGCCGGACTGGTGACCATCGAGGACCTCCTCGAGGAGATCGTGGGCGAGATCCAGGACGAGTACGACACCGAGGAGCCGATGGTCGAGCGCCTCTCCGACGACGAGGCCCGCATCGACGGCCGGGCCGACGTGGACGACCTGGCCGACCTCTTCGACGTCCGCCTCGACCGGGAGGACGAGGAGGAGTACGACACCGTGGGCGGGCTGGTCTACCACCACATCGGCGGGGTGCCCAAGGTCGGCGACACGGTCAAACTCGACGGCCTGACCCTCACCGTGGAGTCGACCGACGGCCGCCGGGTGGGCAAGGTCCTCGCGGTCCGCGACCGCCCGGCCGGTGAAGACGAACCTGAAGGCGAGGAGACCGCCTCGGGAGGCTGAGCTTGCTGCGGCCTGGAGCGGGAACCCTGCGCCGCCGGGTGACCGTCTGGAGAACGTGAGGCAGCAGAACGTGGTTCGACGAGCGCTGGCTCTTATCGGAGCCGCCGGGGTGATCATCGCGGTGGTCGTCGTGCTCGCCGCCACCGGCGTCCTGGGTCGGCTCGGGAGTCAGCAGCCGGGAAGCGCGCCGCCTTCGGGCCTGGCCCACTACAGCGGACAGGGGTTGTCGTTCGCCTACCCGGCCGCCTGGAAGGTCCACGAGCTCGATCTGGCGCTCCACTACGAGGACGTCCTGGCCTATCTCGGTAGCGGCAGCGGGACGATGACCTGCGGGTCCGACTACATCCCCGGCGCGGGAGGGACCTGCGACCAGCAGCTGATGCTCGGGCCGGACTCGGTGGTCATCAAGGTCTCGCGGATGGATGGCCCACCGACGCCGCACGGCTGGGTGGCCTGGACCTTGAGCGGTGACGCCGGCGCAGTGGCGCTCACGGTCGGCGGCCAGCCGGCCGCCAGATCGTCCGCAGCGCCGGACGTGGCCGACTCGGCCACACAGTGGACCATCTCCCGGCCAGGTGATATGTACGTCGTGTACACGCTCGTGGCCTACGTCAAGGGGCCCGACGTGACGGCCGAGCAGGCCCAGGTCCAGGCGCTCATCGACTCGATCGCCATCGCGCCCTAGCCCGAGGCCGCGAGGTCGGATCAGGCCTCGATGACGCTGACGATGATCTCGTGCAGGCGGTCGAGGGCGGCGTTGTCGCTGACGCCCGTCAGGCGGAGGGCCGCCAGGGCCTCGTCGCGGTAGCGGCGGGCCTCGGCCCGGGTGAAGTCGCGGCCGCCGCTGCGCTCGATGATCCGCCGGGCCTCGTCCAGCTCCTGGGCGCTGAGCGCCGGCCGACCGAGGAGGGCGCGGAGGCGCTCGCGATCCTCGGGGCCCCCGTGCTCGAGGGCGTAGATGACCGGCAGCGTCTTCTTGTGCTTGGCCAGGTCGGAGGCCTCCTTGCCTGTCGCCCGTGCCTCGCCCCAGATGCCGAGGAGGTCGTCGTTGAGCTGGAAGGCCAGTCCCAGGGCCCAGCCGAAGCGGCGGTAGCGGGCCACGACGTCGGCCTCGTCGCTGCCGAGCAGCGCACCGGCCTCGATCGAGGCGGCGATGAGAGCGGCGGTCTTACGCCCGATCATGTCGAAGTAGAGCTCCACCGAGAGGCGGTCGTCCGCCTCCGAGGTCCACAGGTCCAGGAACTGGCCCTCGCAGAGGGTCAGGCAGGTCTCGTCGTAGAGGCGCATGAGGGCCAGCACCTTCGCGTCGCTGAAGCCGAGCTGGGTCAGCCGGTGGAGGGCCATCCGCGAGAGGGCGAAGAGGGCGTCGCCGGTATTGATGGCCTGGGCCACGCCATGGATCGTCCACAAGGCGGCCCGGTGGCGACGCTCGACGTCGCCATCCTCGATGTCGTCGTGGACGAGGCTGAAGTTGTGACCGAGCTCGGCCGCGGCGGCCCCGGGCAGGGCGGGCAGGTGCTCGCCGGTCAGGGACTGGTAGGCCAACAGGCCGAGGAGCGGGCGCATGCGCTTGCCGCTGACGCCGGCCTCGCCGTCGAGGCCCAGGTGGTAGCGGATCTGCTCGTACATCGGCCGGGTGGCGGCGTCTTCGTGCTCGGCGATGAGGCGCAGGATCTCGGCCTCGACGGCGGCGATGAGGGCCCGGATGTCGGCCGTGGCGAGCATGGAAACAGGATACCAGCGCGGAGCGAGTTGAACCGTCGGTCGAGGTGGGTTCGGCGGGGTCCGGATCGGGGGCGGCGGCGCTGTGGGGGTCCCCGGGCTGGTCGGCGGTTGGTCTGCTAGTGATCAGCGCCAGAGCGGGGCTCTGGAGCTGATCGCCGATGGTCGGCGCCGGAGCGGGGGACGCGACCGCTCCGGCGTCACCGTGTGGTACGCCCCCACAGTCCCGCCGGATGCCTTTGGTCGGCGCGAACGTTGGCCAGGGGTTTGCGGCCAGCGAATGGATCGCCGCGAACGGGACGGTCCACGGGCTCTGGCCACCGACCCGGGCCAGGGGTTTGCGGCCAGCGAATGGATGGCCGCGAACGGGACGGTCCACGGGCTCTGGCCACCGACCCGGGCCAGGGGTTTGCGGCCAGCAGATGGATTGCCGCGAACCGACGCCCCTGGGGGCCACCGCCACCGCCACGATGTCGATCCATTCGCTGTGGGCAAACCCGAACCGGGGACCGACCCCAGGCGACCCTCCCAAGGGACTCCTTCCCGGGAACGCGGCCCGGGCGGACGAGGCCCCGCAGCCGCGAAGCCAACGCCGCCTGGGCTCGCCGCCCGGCGGACGAAGCCCCTCGCGGCCGCGAAGCCAACGCCCCCGGGCGCCAACGCCCCGGGAGTGTGGCCGGGCGTGCGGCCGAGCGTGCGATCGGGGCGACCGCGGGTCGACCGCGATGTACCCTTCGGACGTGCCCGCGCCGCGCCTCTACAAGACGACCGCGATCGTCCTGTCGCGCTTCGAGTTGGGTGAAGCGGACCGCGTCCTGACCGTCCTCACCCCGCATGACGGCAAGGTGCGGGTCATCGCCAAGGGCATCCGCCGGCCCAACAGCCGGCTCGGCGGCGCGCTCGAGCCCTTCGCCGAGCTCCACCTCGTCCTGGCCCGCGGTCGGACCTTCGACGTGGTGACCCAGGCCAGCGTCGGCGAGGCCTGGCTCCGCCTTCGGGATCGGCTCGATTCAGCGGCCGCGGCCTGGTACCTCGGCGAGCTGGCCCAGCGTTCGACCGAGGAGCACGCCGGTCTGTCCGCTCAGCCGATCTACGCCCTCCTGCGCCGCGGGCTCCAACTCCTCGACGACGGCATGACCCCCGGCCGGGTGGCCCGCTGGTACGAGTTCGGGCTCTCGGATGCCCTGGGCGTGCGGCCCGAGGTCGAGCGTTGCGTAGAGTGCGACCACGTCCTGGAGGCTGACGAGACCTTCCGCTGGGTGCCGGCCCTGGGGGGCGTGCTCTGCGCTCGCCATGCCGGGCCGCCGGCCGAATCGGTCGGCCTCTCGCTCGACGCGTTGAAGTTGCTGCGGGCCTATCGCCGCCTGGACGTCGAGGCTCTGGCCGCGCTGCGCCTGCCGCCCCGCATGGAGGCCGAGGTCGCCGGGGCCATGCGCCGCTACATGCGCCACGTCCTCGAGCGCGAGCCGCGTTCGCTGGCCTTCCTCGAGGAGGTCCAGGCCGGCTGAGCGGACGAGGCCGCCCATCGGGCACCTCCATGCGACAATCCAGGGCCGTGACCACCACACGACCCACCCGCCCCCAGGCATCCCCCTCGGCAGGCACGTCCCTGGACGAGGTCGGCCCGGCCGTGGCGAGCCTGGAGACGATCGTCTCCCTGAGCAAGCGCCGCGGCTTCATCTTCCAGAGCTCGGAGATCTACGGCGGCATCAACGCCGTGTGGGACTACGGGCCGCTGGGGGTCGAGCTGAAGAACAACGTCAAGCGCGCCTGGTGGCGGGCCATGGTCCAGGAACACGACGAGATCGTCGGGCTCGACGCGGGCATCCTCATGCACCCCCAGGTGTGGGTCACCAGCGGCCACGTGGCCTCCTTCTCCGACCCCCTGGTCGAGTGCCTGACCTGCCATCAGCGTTTCCGGCTCGACGAGCTGCCCGGCGCGGAGGGCCTCTCCCAGACCGAGCTGCGCGATCCCGAGATCGTCGAGCGGCTGGGCCTTCGCCACGCTCAGGACGGCGGCAAGCTCACCGCCCCGAGGCGCTTCAACCTGATGTTCAGGACCCACATGGGTCCGGTCGAGGAGGAGGCCGCCGCAGTCTACCTGCGGCCCGAGACGGCCCAGGGCTCATATGTGAATTTCAAGAACGTCCAGCAGTCGAGCCGCAAGAAGGTCCCCTTCGGCATCGCCCAGATCGGCAAGAGCTTTCGCAACGAGATCAGCCCGGGCAACTTCGTCTTCCGCATGCGCGAGTTCGAGCAGATGGAGATGCAGTACTTCGTCCATCCGGGCGACGAAGCGATCGAAGCCTTCGAGCGCTGGCTGCCCGAGCGCCGGGCCTGGTACGAGCGCTACGGCGTGACGCCCGACCGCTTGCGCCTGCGCGAGCACGCGCCCGATGAGCTGGCCCACTACGCCAAGAAGGCCGTCGACGTCGAGTATCGGTTCCCCTTCGGCTGGAAGGAGCTCGAAGGCGTCCACAATCGGGGCGACTTCGACCTCTCCCGTCACCAGGAAGCGTCGGGCGAGAACCTCGAGTACTTCGACCCGGCCAGCAACGAGCACTTCATCCCCTGGATCGTGGAGACGGCGGCCGGCGCCGACCGGGCGGCCTTCACCTTCCTCATCGACTCCTACCGCGAGGAGGAGGTGCGTGGCGAGCGGCGGGTCGTCCTGGCCCTCCACCCCGACCTGGCGCCGTACAAGGTGGCCGTCCTGCCACTGCTCAAGAAGCGACCGGAGATCGTCGAGCTCTGCCACCGCATCAAGGCCGACCTGGCCCGCGATGTCATGGCCGTCTACGACGACACGGCGGCCATCGGCAAGCTCTACCGCCGCCAGGACGAGATCGGCACGCCCTGGTGCGTGACGGTCGATGTGGAGTCGCTCGACGACGGCCAGGTGACCATCCGCGACCGCGACTCGATGGCCCAGGAGCGCGTCCCGGCCGATCGGGTCGGCCAGATCATCCTCGACCGCCTCGCCGCCGCCCGCCAGGGGGGGTCCTGAGGAGGCGCTGGATCGTGGTCCGCACCATCCGTGAGCATCACGCGCTCGACGGACTGCGCTTCGTTCGTCTAATCGTCCTCCGGGGCGGCGCCCATGGCCGGACCCTTGGGCGCCTTGCCCTTGGGCCAGTAGAGCTCCTTGCGGATCTGGGGCTCGGGGAAGCCGCGGTCGAGGAGGATCGCCTCGGCGGACAAGATCATGTCCGGGTTGCCGCAGATGTAGGCGATCGTGTCCGCGGCCGTGAGGCCCAGGTCGTCGAGGACATCGGGTAGGACGGCCTCGGCCCGACCGATGCGGCCGCTCCAACCGGCGTTCCGGGGGTCGTTCGGCCGGGAGATCGAGGGCACGTAGGTCACGGGGTAGTCGCCGGAGGCCTGCCAGCTCTCGAGGGTCTCGCGGTAGCCCAGCTCGTCGGCGTAGGAGCAGCCGTTGAGGAGCACCGCCCGCCGCGGCGCGCCATCGAGGCGCAGCGTCTCCATCATGGCCATGAACGGCGCGATGCCGGTGCCGCTGGAGATGAAGAGGTGTGTCCGGTCGTCCTCGGGCTCCAGGCTGAACTTGCCCTTGGGCCCGATGGTCCGCAGGCCGTGGCCGATGGGCAGGCGCCAAAGGAGCGGGGTGAAGAGCCCGCCGTCGACGAGGCGCACGTAGTACTCGTAGCCTTCCCCTGCCCGGCGTGGCGTCGAGGCGACCGAATAGGGCCGTTGCACGATCTTCCCGTTCGACTCGACCCCGATGGTCAGGTACTGCCCGGGGGCGAAGTCGATGGGCTCGCCGTCCATGGCCACCCAGACGTAGCAGAGCGACTCGGTCAGGTCGACCCGGCGGATGAGACGAGAGTTGTAGTAGCTCGAGTCGGCGGCGATGGGGCGTTCGTCGGTGGCGGGTGCAGTCACCCGCGCATGGTAACGGCTCAGGCTCCCTGGTCGGGGCGGAGCGGCGCCAGGAGATCGTGCAGGGCGACGAAGAGATCCGGCGCCGCGGCGATGGTGAAAGCGCCCGAGCTCGGAGCCCCATCCAGGCCGGCCACTCGAGCCCCGGCCTCCTGGGCGATGAGGGCCCCCGCAGCCACGTCCCAGGGCTTCAGGCCGCGCTCGTAGTAGGCGTCGAGGCGGCCGCAGGCCACGTTGCACAGATCGACCGCGGCCGAACCCAGGCGGCGGATGTCCCGGAC
>DASUKL010000138.1:0-31316 GCA_036278755.1 Candidatus Limnocylindrales bacterium
TGACACGCCCTTGACAAGCCTCGGGGAGGGCCATAGCATCAACGCGAGTTGATATAAAGCCGCATTGATAGGTCCGCCGCCAGACCCATGCCCAGTCCCGCCCACATCCGCGCCACGATCGCTTCCGTCGTCGATCCGCCCGACGAGCTGCGCCAGATTCGCACCTTCCACAAGGCCCTCGCTGACGTGAACCGCCTGCGCATGGTGCAGCGACTGGCGCACGCCGAGGCCACCGTGACCGAGCTCATCGACCACGTCGGTCTGTCCCAGCCGCTGGTCAGCTGGCATCTGGGGCGCCTCCGAGCCGCAGGGCTGGTCATGACCCGGCGCAACGGCCGCGAGACCCTCTGCAGCCTGCGCCCCGAAGCCTTTGCCGAGGTCGCCGCTCGCCAGCGGGCGCTGTTCGGCGTCGACGAGCAGCGGGGCCGCGAGGCGTGACCGTGCGCCAGGGCTCGCTCCTCTCCGTGGAGCAGCGACAGCGCATCCGGCAGCGCATCGAACCCTACGCCGCCACGCTCGCCCGGCTGGGCATCAGTCCCAATGCCCTGACCGTCGCCGGGTTCGCGATCTCCATCCTGGCCGCCATCCTGGCCGGCCTCCAGCTGTGGCTGGCCGCCGGGCTCGTGGCCGTCTTCGGGGCCGCCTTCGACATGCTCGACGGCGCCGTGGCGCGAGCCACCGGGCGCACCTCCCGCTTCGGCGCCTTCCTCGACTCGACCCTCGACCGCTGGGGCGAAGGCGTCGTCTACGCCGGCATCGTCGCCGGTGCCGCCCTGGCCGCACCGGGGGGCAGCGCCACGACCGCCCTCCTGGCCGCCCTGGCCATGAGTTGCGCCTTCATGGTCAGCTACAGCCGGGCCAAGGCCGAATCGCTCGGCTGGCAGGCCGAGGTCGGCATCGCCCCGCGGCCCGAGCGGGTCGTCATCCTGGGCCTCGGGCTCGTCGGCGCGGGCCTCACCGGCGGCCCGGCCGGTGGACCCTGGCTCCAGCTCGCTCTCGGCCTCCTCGTCGTCCTCACCACCATCACCGTCATCCAGCGCATCGCGTTCGCGCAGCAGCAGTCAGCGAAGGAGTAGCCATCCATGGCCGATCAGCCGACCCTCCCCGTGGCCGCCGCGGAGCCCAGCCCCCGCAACGGCAACGGCAAGCATCCCTCCGGGGATCGCAAGATCCGCGTCGCCGTCGTCGGCGTGGGCAACTGCGCCAGCAGCCTCATCCAGGGCCGCTACTACTACGAGGACGCCAAGCCTGACGACTTCGTCCCAGGCCTCATGCACGTCGACCTGGGCGGCTACCACGTCCGGGACATCGAGTTCGTGGCCGCCTTCGACATCGACAAGAACAAGGTCGGCAAGGACCTCTCCGAGGCCATCTACGCCAAGCCCAACAACACCTACGTCTTCCAGCAGGTGCCCAAGATCGGCGTCACCGTCCAGCGCGGCATGACCCACGACGGCCTGGGCAAGTATCTCAGCCAGGTCATCGAGAAGGCCCCCGGCCCCACGGCCGACGTGGTCGGCATCCTCAAGGAGACGAAGGCCGACCTCATGGTCTCGTACCTCCCCGTGGGCTCCGAGGAAGCCACCAAGTGGTACGTCGAGCAGGCCCTCCGGGCGGGCGTCGGCTTCATCAACTGCATCCCGGTGTTCATCGGCCGTGAGGCCTACTGGCAGCGCCGCTTTGCCGAGGCCGGCCTGCCGATCATCGGCGACGACATCAAGAGCCAGGTCGGGGCGACGATCAGCCACCGCGTCCTGACCCGTCTGTTCATGGACCGCGGCGTGCGCCTCGATCGCACCTACCAGCTGAACTTCGGCGGCAACACCGACTTCCTCAACATGCTCGAGCGCGAGCGCCTCGAGTCCAAGAAGATCAGCAAGACCAACGCCGTGACCTCCATGCTCGACTACGAGGTCGATCCCGATAACGTCCATGTCGGCCCCTCGGACCATGTCCCCTGGCTCAAGGACCGCAAGTGGTGCTACATCCGGATGGAGGGCACGACCTACGGTGACGTACCGCTCAACGCCGAACTCAAGCTCGAGGTCTGGGACAGCCCCAACAGCGCCGGGGTCGTGACCGACGCCATCCGCTGCCTGAAGCTGGGCCTCGACCGCGGCCTCAAGGGCACGCTCGTGGCCCCCTCCGCCTATTTCATGAAGAGCCCGCCCCTCCAGATCCACGACGATATCGCCTTCAACCGGGTCGAGGCCTTCATCCGCGGCGAGGACACCGAGACCCTCGTCGGGACCGAGACGCCGACCCCGAAGAAGGTCCGGCGGATGGCCCCCAGCCGCGCCAAGGCCGCCACCTCGGCGGGCTGAGCGCGGTGGCCGAACGGGCGTCCGGCGCCCAGGCCGCGCCTCACCGCCGGCACGAGGCCGGCCGCCTGCGCCGCCTCGGCCAGCGCATCGTCGAGCGGCTCACGGTCCTTGCCTACCGGACAGCCTCACGCATCCTGGGGGCCCTGCCGCTGGGCCTCACCTGGCCGCTCTTCCGGCTGGCCTTCCTGGTCGCCTACGCGGTGTGGCCGCCCAAGCGACGGGTGATCCAGGCCAACGCCCTCCACGTCCTGGGTCCGCACGCCGGAGCCCGCGACGTGGACGCCCTGGCCCGGCGCGTGTATCAGACCTACGCCCGCTACGTGGTCGAACTCATGCGCCTGCCCTCCCGGCCGGCCCACGAGCTGGCCGGGTCGGTCGTCACCGATCCGGAGCGGGGCGTCGAGTCCTTCGGCGCCCTCTTCGACCGCCTTCAGGCCGAGGGGCGGGGGATGATCGCGGTCAGCTGCCACATCGGCAACATCGAGGCCCTCGCGGCGGCCTTCGCGGCCCACGGCTGGCCGGCCTATGGCCTGGCCGACGACACGGCCTTCCCCGAGCTCTACGACCTCCTCCAGGCCCAGCGCAAGCAGTGGGGCATCGAGGTCCTGGGCTGGCGCAACATGCGGGGCGTCATCCGGGCCCTCAAGCAGCGGGCCATCCTGGGCCTCCTGGTCGACTGGGGCTATCGGGCCGAGGACGTCCCCGTCCGCCTCTTCGGGGCCTGGACGACGCTTCCCGCGGGTCCGGCCGTCCTGGCCGCCCGGACGAAGGCCGCCATCCTGCCCGTCGTCTGCCGCCGCCGGCCCGACGGCCGCTTCGAGGCCGAGCACCTCGACCTCATCGACGTGCCGGACGACGCGCCGGCCTCCATCCAGCGGGCCACCCAGGCCCTGGCCGACGCGGTCCAGGCGATGATCGCCCCGGCCCCCGAGCAGTGGTACATCTTCAAGCCCATGTGGCCTGCGGACGAGGCGGCCGCGGCCGCCCTGGCCGAGCGGGCCGCGACGATGCTGGCCGACAGCGGGACATGAGCGGCCCGCGGGCGACCCTCTCCCAGCGGGCGGTGGCCGCCCTGGTGGCGGGCCTCACCGCGCTCGCCGTGCGGCTCCCCGAGGGGCTGCTCTTCCGGGCCGCGGACCTGGCCGGCACGGCTCATTACCTCATCGCCCGGCGCCGCCGGGCGCTGGCCCGGCGGAACCTGCGCCGGGTCCTCCGCTACCTCGTGGCCAACGGGCCGACCACGCCCCAGGTCCTCGCCGGGGCGCGGGGCGGGCGCGACCTGGAACGGCTCGTGCGGGGCGTGTTCCAGGGCCACGCCCGCTACTACCTCGAGGTCATGCGCACCGCCCGCTACACGGCCGATCATCTCGCCGAGCGCCTGGACTTGGACGACCCGGACCTCGTGTCGGCCGCCTTCGGCGCCGTGCGCCCGGGTCACGGGGCCATCTTCGTGGGCCTCCACTTCGGGGCCATGGAGTTGCCCGTGCTCTACGCCTCGCACCTCTACCGGCTGTCCGTCGTGGCCCCCATGGAGACCATCGACAACCCGGCCCTGCAGGCCTACTACGTGACACAGCGCAGCCGGGTAGGCATCCGGCTCATCGATCCGGCGGGGGCCCGTCAGGCCCTGACCCAGGCCCTGGAGGACGGGGCCGCGGTGGCCATCGTGGGCGATCGGGACCTGGGTGGCGCCTCGCGGCCGGTGCGCTTCTTCGGGGCCGAGGCGAACCTGCCGGTGGGGCCGACCCTGCTGACCATCCAGACGGGGCTGCCCTGCTGGATCACGGGCATCCGGCGCACGGCCGATGGCGAGTACGCGGCCCGGCTCTACCGCCTGGACGCCGCGGCCGAGGGCGCCCTCGACCGGACGGTGCCCCTGCGGGAGCGGGTGGCCCGCCTCATGGCCGCCCAGGCTCGGGCCTTCGAACGGATCGTGGCCGACGCGCCGGAACAGTGGTGGTCGCTGCTCTTCCCCCTGTGGGGCGAGGGGGCCGGCCGATGACCAGCCGGGCCGAGGAGCGAGCTGAGGGGCGAGCCGACCTCCACATCCACTCGGCCGCCTCGGACGGGCTGGACGGGGTGAGCGCCATCCTGACCGCCGTCGAGGCCCGGGGCGAGCTGGACGTCATCGCCATCACCGACCACGACCGGATCGACGCGGCCCTGGCCGCCCGGACCCTGGCCCGCCATCGCGGCCTGCGGCTGGAGGTCGTGGTGGGCGAGGAGGTGACCACCCGCGGCGGCCACCTGCTGGCCCTCTTCGTCGAGGAGCGCATCCCCCCGCTGCGCTCGATGCGCGCCACCATCGGCCTCATCCACGAGCAGGGCGGCTTGGCCATCCCGGCCCATCCGCTGGCCCCCTACCCGCTCTGCGTCCAGGGCTGGACCCTCCGCCGCCTCCTGGCGGCCGACGATCCGCGCACCCGCCCCGATGGGCTCGAGACCTTCAACCCGACCACGGCCTGGCGACGTTGGCACCCTCGCGTCGTGGCCTTCACCGAGGCCCACGGCCTGGCCGGCCTGGGCGACAGCGACGCCCACCTCATCGGTCAGATCGGCCAGGGCTGGACGACCTTCCCCGGCCGCACCGCGGAGGATCTCCGGACGGCCATCCTCGCCCGCCGGACCGCCTGGCACGGCACGTTCTATCCGCCCCTCGCCCAGGTGACCATGGTCGGCCGGCAGTACCGCAAGAAGGCCCGAGACCTGCGGGCAGATATGAGCGGCCGGCTCCTCCGCCGGGGCACCGGCCGCGACCTGGGCTACCCGGGCGGCGAGCGGCGGCCCGCCCGCCTCCTCGTGCCCGAGGCCGAGGACCACGGCGGATGAAGATCGGCCTCGTCACGCCCTACGTCTACCCCCTGCCGGGCGGCGTGAACGAGCACGTCGGCCAGCTCTACACGAACCTCAAGCTGCGCGGCCACGACGTCCGCATCATCAGCAGCACCCACGGCCTGCAGCGGGCCAGCGAGGGCGACGTCATCCGTCTCGGCCGAGGCTTCAGCGTGCCCACCAACGGCTCGATCGGGACCGTCACCCTCTCTCCGCGCTACGTCCGGATGACCCAGGAGCTGCTGGCCGACGAGCGCTTCGACCTGCTCCACTTCCACGAGCCGCTGGTGCCGTTCCTCTCGCCCATCCTGCTGCGCCAGTCCGACTGCGTGAACGTGGCCACCTTCCACGCCTACGCCGGCTGGAGCCCGGCCTACCAGCTCATGGGCCGCTCGTTGCGGGGCTCGGTCGACCGCCTCCACGGGCGCATCGCCGTGAGCGCCGCGGCAGCCCACTTCATCAGTCACTACTTCCCCGGTGACTACAAGGTCATCCCCAACGGCGTGGACCTGCCGCGCTTCGAGGGCGCGGAGCCCATCGCCCGCTGGCGCGACGGGACGCCCAACATCCTCTTCGTCGGCCGCTTCGAGAGCCGCAAGGGCCTGCTCATCCTGCTGAAGGCCTATCGGGCCCTCCGTCGGTCGGGACGCGACTGCCGGCTGTTGGTCATCGGGGGCGGGCCGCAGGAGCGCGAGGTCCGCCGCTACATCGCCACCCGCGGGCTGCGCGGGGTCGAGCTCCTGGGCCGCCTGGTCGATGAGGAGAAGGCGCACTATTTCGCCACGGCCGACGTCTACGTCAGCCCGGCCACCGGCCAGGAGTCGTTCGGGCTGGTCCTCCTGGAGGCCATGGCCGCGGGGACGGCCATCGTGTGCAGCGACATCCACGGCTACAAGGGCGTCGTTCGCCGCGACGAGCAGGCCCTCCTCGTGCCGCCCCGCGACGCCAGCGCCCTGGCCAAGGCCATCGGCCGCCTGCTCGACGATCCAGACCTCCGAGCCCGCCTGGGCGCCTCAGGCCGGGAGCGGTCGCTCCAGTTCGGCTGGCCGAACATCACCGCCAAGGTGGACGACTACTACGGCTTCGTCATCCGCCGTCTGGCGGCCCAGGACAGCCTGCCGCCCGGCTTCCGGGCCGAGGTCCCGCCGAGCCCGGCCAAGGCCTGAGCCCGGGCTGCGCCGCCAAGGCCTGAGCACGGGCAGAGCCGGCCAAGGCTAGGGCTCGAGGCCCTCGGCGTCCGGCTCCAGCGGCCCTGCGGCGCGGGCCAGGCGCCAGGACCAGGCGGCATACATGACCGCCCCCACGAGGACCGCCGTGACGACCGTGAGGGACAGCGCCGGCAGGCCCAGCAGGGGCGGGGTCACGCTCGGCGCGGGCGCGGTGTTGACCGCGAACTGGAAGTCGTAGTTGTAGGTCGGCAGGGGCAGGACCGAGTAGAGGTTGCGCAGGCCGCTGGGGATCGGCAGGCCCGCGATGTCGGGGTAGAAGGCCACGAACCAGAGGCCCACCGCGCCAACGATGGCCACGGCGAAGCGGCGCGGGTCGCGGGCCCGGGTGACGAGCCAGGCCACGAGCAGCAGCGGCGCCCCGACGAGGACGGCGAAGAGGTACGGCCCTACGTCGCCCAGGGGGGCGGAGATGATCGGCGAATCCCCGAAGCGGACGACCGCCGCGGCGAGGGCCAGCATCGTGAAGAGGACCGTCAGCAGCAACCAGATCGAACCCCTGGGGAGCAGGCCCTCCGACGGCCGCTCGCGGGCCGCCTGGCGCATGAGCCGAACCTGCCAGCCCACGGCCACGAGGCCCACGGCCAGGACGATGGTCGCCACGGCCACCTGCTGGGTGAGGACGAAGGGCTCGGCCACCGAACCGCAGGCCTGCGAGCCGGGGTCCACCCGGGCCACGTCGGCCAGCCAGCAAAGGGGGGCCTTGCCGATCCACAGCAGCGGCACGCCCAGGATGGCCGCCCCGGCGCCCAGCCGGGCGAGGGCGAAGGTGCGGGCCGAGGGCCCCCGCCACAGCTCATGGACGAAGTAGGCCAGGCCCAGGTAGAGGAAGGGCAGACTGGTGAAGAAGTGGTACTGGAAGGTGGCCCGGTCGATGCGCGCCCAGGGGATCCACTGGGCCAGCAAGCCCACGACCACGAGGAGCATCGGCAGGCTGTGCCGCCGCCAGCCCTGCCAGGCCGCCCAGGCCATGGCCGGCACGCCCAGCCAGAAGGCGACGAGGTTGCCCGCGTCGTAGATGATGCCGACCGTGTCGTCGGCGAAGCTCTCCTGGTAGAACCAGACGGGCTTGAGATCGAAGGGCCAGGCCCACCAGGGCGAGGTCGCGGGGTGCGTCGCCCGCAGGTCGTTGTGGTAGTTGTACATCTGGATGGTCAGGTCCCACAGCGTCTGGCCGTGGTTGCCCGGGGGGAAGCCGCCCCAGAACTGGTTGCCCAGGGCCACCCAGGGCGTGTAGCTGATGACGTAGACCAGGGCCGGCAGGAGGGTCAGGCAGAGCAAGCCCCAGATGAACGGTGCGCCCAGCCCGGCACCGGGGCGCAGCCAGCCCTCGCTGGGCGGCTCGCCCGCCGGTTCCACCCAGGCCGCGGGGTCGCGCGCCTCGGGCGGCGCGGCGAAGGGCCCGAAGCCCCGCCGGCCGGCCAGCCAGAGGACGATCCCGACCGCCAGGCCGAGTCCGATGCCACCGACCCCCAGGAGGCCCACCCGTGACGACCGAAGGAGGAGCCCGACGGCCCCCCCGCCCAGGCCCAGGACGACGGGCGCCCCGATGGCGAAGCGGACCTCCTCGCGCGACCAGCGCAGGGGCCGCCAGATCATGGCCGCGGCGAGGACCAGGGTGAGGACGATCATGAGGCCCAGAAAGAAGGCGTCGCCGAAGGGCGCCTGTGGATCGGGCGACTCGATGGCCAGCCAGCCCAGGAGGCCGGTCAACCCGACCATCCCGGCCAGGGCCAGCCAGCGACCCAGGGCCGAGCGGAGGAGGACGAGCAGGACGAGCCCGCCCATGGCGTAGAAGCCGACCCACTTCGAAGCGCAGGCCAGGCCGACCAGGATGCCGAGCAGGGGCAGGCCCAGGAGCACGGCGCTCCGGCCGCGCCAGTGGTCCAGGTAGAGGGCGGCGAAGACCGTGTAGGCGGCCACGATGAAGAAGCAGACGTAGACGTCGTTCATGGCGATGCGGGTGTTGGCGAAGAACATCCCGTCGGCCAGGACGAGGAAGGCGGCCACCAGGGCCAGCCCGCGGCGGCGGAAGAGGAGGCGGGCCAGGACGAAGATGAGGGCCAGGGTCAGGGCCCCCAGGATGACCCCCACGAAGCGCCAGGCGAAGGCGTGGCTGCCGACGTCGACGGTGGCCAGCTGGCCGCTCGCGCTGAGGGCCACGGCCTGCTGGCGGTCGAGGGTCGGATAGGGCTGGTCGACGTCGAGGTCCCAGGTCACGGCGGGGAACGGCAGGCGCGCGTCGGCGAAGACCGCGTTGCCATGCGGCTCGACGACGTAGATCGTGTCGGCCGTGCCGTCCGGGGTGCGGCCCAGGACATGGATGATGTTGGAGGCCGGATCCCAGCGCACGTCGCGGACCTGGCCGGGCATGTCGAGACCGCCCACGTCGGCCGCCGGCCCGTCGGACGGCACGCTGAACCACTCCAGCCGATCCCCGCCCGCGACGTAGATCGTGGGCTGGTCGAGGCTGGTGTCGAGGGCCAGGCCCGTGCCGCCCTGGGGCAGGCTGAAGGTCGCCGTGGTCGACAGCGAGGCCGCGTCGCGGAGGGTCAGGCCGTGGGCGTCGGCCACGGCCACGATGGCCCCCTGGCCCACCGTGACGCCCGGCAGGCGGCCGCTCGAGATGGCCTCCTGGAGCTGCTGCACCTTGCCCGAGTCGTAGGGCGCGGCGATGTCCACGGGCGCGGAGGCGGCGGCGATGCGCGCGGCGACCGCGGCCTGGTCGCCGCCGATGATCGAGACGAGGGTGCTGGCCACAGCGCTCGGGTCACCGGCCGTCGTGGGGTCGACCGTGACCGTGCTGGCCGAGAACGAGAGGAGGGCCGTGGCCCCCGGATCGCCGGCCGTGGCCTCGACCTGACCCGTGGCCAGGTCGAGGCTGGCCAGCTGGCCGCCGGCCAGGGCGGCCACGAGGCGGGTGTCGTCAGCCGAGGTCGTGAGGGCCACGGCCGGGCGGCCGAAGCTCCCGATCTGGGTAGGCACCGGTGGCGGGGTCTGGGTCGTGGCCCCCCCGGCCCGCAGCGCGTCGAGGGCTTCCGTGGGCAGCTCCCATACCTGGCCCCCGTCGCCCACGGCATAGAGCCTGTGGCTCGTCTCGTCGACGGTCAGCCGCCGGGCCCCGCCCGTGGCCGACAGGTCGAGGGTCGTGATCTTGGCCCGGGTCTGGAGGTCGTACACGGCGATGGCCTGCCCGCTGGCCACGTAGAGGCGATCGCCGTCCCGGATGGTCGGCTCGCCGGGCGGGGCCCAGCGCGGCTCGACCACGGCATCGCTGACCGGCAGGTCGAGGTCGGCCGTGCCCGTCACCTGGTCGTCGCCGAAGAGGACGAGGCCCACGGCGATGGAGTACTTGGCCAGGTGGGGGTGGGTGAACTCGTAGATGTCGTGGGGCTCGCCGTAGCGCCAGAACTGGAGGAACTCGGTCGCCGTGCGAGCGTGGTAGACCTCGTCGAAGTGCATCCCGTAGGGCTGCTGGAGGTTCCAGGTGCGCAGCACGAGGCCGGCCAGGACGAGCAGCACGACGATGAGCCCGTCGAGGCGGCCCAGCCGGCCGGTGGGCTCGCGGACCAGCTCGGCGCTCCGATCGGCCCGCTGCGGCCGGCGGCGGAGCTGAGCCTGCCACCAGGCCACGGCCCGTCCCCGCAGGCCGCGCGGTTCGGGTCGGGGCAGGGCGGGTCCGGCCAGGGCGGGTCCCGGCAGGGTGGGTCCGAGCGCGGACGGGGCTCGGGCTTCGACTCCGGTTTGGGGTTCGGCTCCGGCTTGGGGTTCGGCTTCGGTGCCCACGGCGACGTCCGCCAGCGCGGCCAGTGGGTCGGGATCGTCGAAGCGGTCCCGATCGGGGGCCCGGGGGGCCAGGCCCAGGGCCGTGCGCAGTGGCCGGACCACGAGGTCGGAGGCCGGTCGCAGGCGCCACAGGGCATAGACGAAGCCGCCGCTCAGGAGGACCGCGCTAACGGCGATCCAGCCGAAGCCCCGGAAGTCCGCGCCCAGTGGCAGGTCGGCCAGGTTCGGCGTGGCGTAGAGGGGCGTGGTCAGGACGCCGTGGAGGTTGATGAACGCGCCGGCGGCCATGGCCGCGAGGGCCACCAGGAAGCCCTTGTCGCGCACGGCCAGGAGGGGCAGGAGGGCGAAGACCGGGAAGAGGTAGCGCTCGTGGACCCGGGTGGGCAGGACGAAGAAGGCCAGGGAGAGATAGGTCGCGGCCAGGAGGATCGAGCGCCGATCGTCGCGGAGGGCCAGCTGGAGGGCCCCTACGAGGAAGCCGGCCAGGAGGAGGGCCGTGCCGATGACCACCGGCGGCAGGCCCAGCATGGCCACCTGGGCGGCCGTGTAGGTGGCCCCGTAGGGGTTCGTGCCGGCGACGTCCGGCGACCAGCCCCCGCCCGCGGCGTAGGAAGCGTTGCCGGCCGTCGAGAGGAAGGCCCAGGGGTTGTCGGCGTTGACGCTGAGGAAGGGGTAGCCGCCGGCCGCGCCGGCCAGGTGGACGGCCAAGCCGTAGAGGTCGAGCGAGAAGGGCACGCTGAGGACGACCAGCACGAGCAGGCCCACGACGGCCGACGAGACCAGCCGCAGCGGCCCCTGACGCCCGACCAGCCAGCCCCGCAGGGCCTGTGGCGCCCAGGACGGACGCGGACCGGATCCGACGAGGAAGAGATGCCGGCGCAGGAGGACGACGGCCAGGATGGGGGCCAGCACGACCCCGTACTGCGGCTTGATCAGGCCGGCCAGGGCCCCGGCCGCCACGGCCAGCTCCGGCTGGCCGTCGATGAGCAGGGCCACCGCGGCCAGGAGCACGAGCGCGCCGATGCCGTCGACCTGGCCCCAGACGGCCGAGTCGTACCACGTGACGGGGTCGAAGAGGTAGAGCGCCGCCGCGCCGAGGGCCAGCCAGCCGGCGTCCGAGCGATCGACGCGCCAGTGCCGCACGAGGCGGTAGAGGAGGTAGGCCACGCCCAGGTCGGCCAGGATCGGCGGGACCTTGATGAGGCCGCCCACGATCGCGCTGGCCGACCCACCACTGAGGGTCGCCCAGGCCTGGCCCACGAGGCCCACCAGCCACAGCACGTAGAGGTAGCCGGGCGGGTAGTCGGCGAAGCCGGCCTGGGCGTAGAAGGGCCCCGGTCCGCTGCGGGCGAGGTCCAGGGCCCAGGCCGTGAAGCTGCTCAGGTCGGTCTGGAAGCCGGACCCGGGCAGGGCGACGTAGGCCAGGAAGAGTCGCAGCAGGAGGCCGGCCATGAGCAGGGTGGCGAGGGCGGGGACCGCGCCTGGCGCCTCGGTCCGACCGGCCACCCGGGGAGTCAGTCGCGGGGCCTCACCACTCAGGGGCGCTGACGGTCGCAACCGGCCTCCTGGCTGAGCACGAGAGGCCCGCAGTATAGCCAACGGCCCGGCCGGCCCGGACGGACCCATATACTCGCTCCGTGACCGACCAGTCCACGGCGCCGGCACGGGTCGAAGCGCTCTCCTACTTCTTCCCCGCCCACGACGAGGCCGAGAACATCGAAGCCCTCGTGGCTGAGGCTCTGGATGTCCTGCCCACCCTGGCCCAGCGGTTCGAGATCATCTGCGTCGACGACGGCAGTCGCGACGCCACGCCCGTCCTCGCCGATCGCCTGGCGGCCGAGCATCCGGACGTCGTGCGGGTCGTCCACCACCCGGTCAACCAGGGCTACGGGGCGGCCCTCCGGAGCGGCTTCGGGGCCGCCCGCTTCGACCTCATCTGCTTCACCGACGGCGACCGGCAGTTCCGCCTGGCCGACCTGGGCCGGCTGCTGGCCCGCCTGGCCGCGGCCGACCAGCCCGACGCCGTGCTGGGCTACCGCGCTAAGCGGGCCGATCCGGCCCTGCGCATCGTCTATGCCCGGGCCTACCAGTGGTGTCTGCGGCTCTTCTTCCGCCTCCGGGTGCGGGATGTGGACTGCGCCTGCAAGCTCTTCCGCCGCGAGGCCCTGGCCGGCGTCCGCCTCGAGTCCGGCGGGGCCTTCCTGTCGGCCGAACTGCTGATCAAGGTCCAGGCCGGCGGGGCCCGTCTGGCCGAGGTGGCCGTGCCCCATCATCCCCGCCTCGCGGGCAGCCAGTCCGGGGCCCGACCGCAGGTCATCCTGCGCGCGGTGCGGGACTTCTGGCGCCTCCGCATCCGGCTGTGGCTCGATCGCCCGGCGGCCCTCCAGAAGGGCGCCCCCCTGCTCGGCTCGGGGTCGACCCCCGACTGACCCACGCCCAGCCCCGGCCTCGGCTCGATCCGCCTGGGCCCGAAGCTCAGCCCCCGGCCGAACCCGCCTTCCCGCCACCGCCCTCATCGCCCTCGTCGGGGACGTCGAGCGAGTTGATGAAGTCGCGAAAGACCGACAGCCGGGCGTCGTCCGGGTCCGGCTCCTCGGAGTCACTGGCCCGCACCCCGGCCTCGTCGAGCACCCCGTCCGTGGCGAAGATGGGCGCGTCGGCGCGGAGGGCCAGGGCGATGGCGTCGGAAGGTCGGGCGTCGAGCTCGATGGTCCGTCCGCCGGACTCGACCACCAGGCGGGCCATGAAGGTCGCCTCGGCGAGGCCCGAGACGATGACCTGCTTGAGGGCGATGCCCAGTTCGGCCAGGGCCGTGGCGAAGAGGTCGTGGGTCATCGGCCGCTCGGGGGTCACGCCCTGCAGCCGGCGGGCGATGGCCTCAGCCTCATTGGAGCCGATCCAGATGGGCAGGTAACGATCCTGCTCGACCTCCTTGAGGATCACCACGTGCTGCGAGGAGAGCATGTGGACCCGGACGCTTTCGACGACCATCGGATTGAGTCCCGCAGCCATGGGTCGATTCTATCGCCGCCGGCTCAGCGGCTCGGCTTCGGGGTCTTGCCCTTCCTGGTGGCCGTGGGCTTGGGCGTGGCGGTCGTCTTGGGGCTGGCGCTGGGACTCGGGCTGGGCGAGGCACCCGGTGTCGGGGCGGCCTCCAGGGGACTGGCGTAGAGGGCGGTGCCACTGGCCCACACGAGGACCGGCGCCTGACCCTCGGACCGCGTCACCACGATCATGCCTTCCATGGCCGTGTAGGCCGGCTGCCCGGTCCGGACGATGTACTGCTCGATATAGGAGCCGTCGGACTTGTCGAAGGCCAGGACCCGCTGGTGGCTGGCGTCCCAGAGGTAGAGCCGGCCCTCGCCTCGGGCGCCTGTGCCGGCCAGGGCCTGATAGCTGTGACCCGGCCGGATGTCGGCCGCGTCGGGCGGTTCGGCAAGGTGGAAGCTGCTGGTCTGGCCGCTCTCGTAGCGGGTTAGACCGGTGCTGGACAGGGCGAAGACGTCGCCGTCGATGTAGAGCTCGGTGACCTTCGAGAGGTCGGCCGGGGCGGCCAGATAGTCGGCCGGGTCGGAGGGGTAGCCGCTGCCGTCGGCGGCCGGTGAGTAGCGCAGGATCTGGCGGGCCTGGGGGTCCAGGACGTAGAAGAACGAGAGCCCCGTGTCGGCGCTGCGGACGTAGGCCGCCACGTTCTCGATGTTGCGGCCCAGCGGGGTGGCCGTGCTGAGGCGCAGCTTGGCCAGGGTGCCGCCGCCCTTGGCGTCGGCCGGGCGCCAGCGCCACAGGGCCCCGTTGCCGTCGAGGATCAGGACGTCCGGTCCGCCCACGGCCAGGGCCCAGGGCTGGCCGATGCCCTTCTGGCCGCTCTTGACCACGGCCTTCGCCGTGCGGGCCGCGAGATCGACCCGGATGACCGACTGGCCCTTGCGGTCGATGACGTAGGCCGCGCCGTCGGGGCCCACGACGAGGTCGCGCAGCTCGGCCCCCGGGGCCAGGTCGGCGAAGGAGAAGAGCAGCGTCGAGCTCGTGGCGACGACGCCGTAGAGCCGGTCGAGGCCGGCCTGGGCCTGGGCCCGCAGGGGGGCGATGGCCGTCGCGGCCACGCCGAGCGAAGCGGCCTGGTCGAGCGACGACCAGGCCTTGCGCAGGTCGGTCAGGGCGACCTGGGGGTTGGCGGCGATGAGGTCGCCCGGCCCGAAGACGGCCGCCAGCTGGGTCTGAGCCGCGGCCACGGCCTGCTCGCCGGCATTGACCCGGCCGATGGCCGGGCCACCGGGCCGCAGCCCGCCCAGGAACCAGAGGCCCACGGCCAGCACCGTCAGCATGCCCAGGAAGGCCAGCACGGCGATGGCCGCCCGACGCTGCGACTCCTGGCGCGTGGCCAGGGGCACGACCCGGCGATAGCGGGAGCGCCGCCGGGGCAGGAGGTCGGTGGCCCGGTCGAGCAGCCCGAAGACCGCCTCGCCAGCGGCCTCGCGCGCCTCCCGGGCGCGGTCCTGCACGGCCGCCGCGGCATCGACGATGGGATCGGCCAGGGGCAACGGCGAGCGCTCCGGCGCACCGGCCAGGGGCTCTGCCGGGCGGACCGGCACGAGGCGCCGCTCGGTCCGCGTGGCGGCCACCTCGGTGGCCTCGAGGACCAGGAGGCCGTCGGCCCGCGTCCCGCCGGCGGCCACGTAGAGGTGGTGGAGGTGCTCCGCGGCGGACTGGGGGTGGAGCGTCACGGCCGCGTTCTTCAGCTCGTCGGCCCCCACGAGGGCGCTCACCGCCCGGGCGGCCAGGACGATCGTGTCGCCCACGTTGAGGTCGCCCCGCCAGACATCCACCCGGGCGTCGTCGGGATCGGGCATGCCCGGGCCGCGCTCGTCCTCGGGCAGGGTCAGGAGGCGGGCCTGGCGGACGAGGAAGGCGTCGGCCGCGCCGGTCGTGGCCACGTACAGCTCGTGGCCGCGGACCACGGCCACCACGGCTCCCAGCGCCCCGCGGACCAGGCCGTGCCCCTCCCGGCCGTGGCGCAGCCGCTGGTTGGCGCTGCGGAGGGCCTTCTCCAGGGTGATGGGGATGCCGGCCGACTCGTCGTAGTAGTACTGCCGCCTGATCGTCTCGGCCACGAGCTCGGTGGCCTCGGCGGCGTGGTTGCCGGCCTCCGGGCCGACGGTCACGATGGCGTACAGGTTGCCCTTGGAGCGGCTGATCGAGCCGATCGACGGCTCCTCGGCGAGGACCGCGTCGACCGAGGTGTCCAGGCGCTCGGCCTCCGGGACGCGGCCCGACTTGAGCAGGAGTCGAACGGCCATGGGGGACCTAGTCTACCCGCCGCACGACGACCCGCAGCTCCCTTCCCCGCCGCCCGCCGGGCGTCTGGGCGAAGGCGCGCAGCAGCTCGGCCGCGCGGAGGCGCAGCTCCTGGGCCACGATCGGGGCGGCCGCGGCGACCAGGACGGTCCCGTCGGGGCGCAGCTCGAGGAGCCGGCTGGTCCGGCCGGCGGCGGGCACCCGCTCGGCCACCACCCGCTGCCAGGCCGCCTCGGCGCGGCCCCGGGCCAAGGCCTCCTCGAGGCCCAGCTCGGCCGCCGCGGCGGGCAGGAGCTCGCCCAGGCGCTGCATCGGCCGGCGGCTCATGCCGTCCTCCCCTGAGGCCACGTCCTGCGCCACTCGCGACGGCTCATGCGCCGCTCCCGCGGGGCCTCATGCGGCCCCCGTCCCGGCCCGCCGGACCCGCCCGGGGGCCACCTCCCAGGCCGTCGAGCGGGCCACCAGAGCGGGGTCGAGATCCTCCAGCGCAGTGGTCGTCACGAAGGCCTGAGGCAGGGCCTCGACCCGCCGCACGAGGTGCGCTCGGCGGTCCGGATCGAGCTCGCTGAAGACGTCATCGAGGAGCAGCAGGGGCGGTTCGCCGTCCTGGCCGGTGAGCAACTCGAGCTCGGCCAGCTTGAGGGCCAGGATCGCGCTACGCTGCTGACCGCGCGAGCCGAAGCCGGCCAGGGCCCGGCCATCGAGCTCGAAGACCGCGTCGTCACGATGCGGCCCGACGAGGGTCGTGCCCTGCCACAGCTCCTTCTCGGCCGTCTCGGCCAGGCGGCGGCGGAAGGCCTCGGCCGGCGTCTCTCCGGCGGCGGCCGGGGCGTTGCTGGCGTAGCGCAGGCTCAGCCGTCCCTCGGCCGGGGCGATCTCTTCGTGGGCCGCGGCCAGAGGCGCGGCGAGATCGGCCAGGAGTTCCAGGCGCCAGGCCACCACCCGCCCTCCCTCCTCGACCACCGTGGCGTCCCAGTAGGCCAGCTGGTCGGGCGAGCCCTCGCCCTCGCGGATACGGCGGAGGAGGGCGTTGCGCTGGGCCAGGGCTCGGCCGTAGGTGCTCAGGGAGCGGCCGTAGGCCGGCCAGCGCGCGGCGGCCAGGCTATCCAGGGCCTGGCGGCGGAGGACCGGCGGGCCGGCCACGAGCAGCATCTCCTCCGGGGCGAAGACGACCACCCGGAGGGCCTCGGCCAGGGCGCTGGCCCGGCGCGGGCTGCCGTTGACCCGGAGCCGCTTGCGGATGCCCTGCCCTTCGCCCCGAACGAGGGCCACCTCGAGCTCGTCCCGGGCGTGGCCCGGGCCGTGCCCGATCGTCGCCGCGACCCGGGCCAGGGGCGCCTCCCAGGCGATCAGCTCCACGTCAGGGGCACGGTGGGAGGTGCCGCGGGCCAGGACGACGAGGGCCTCGAGGAGATTGGTCTTGCCAGCCGCGTTGGGGCCGAAGAGGACCTGGGGGCCACCGGCGGGCTCCAGGATCAGGGCCGGGTAGGAGCGGAATCCGGTCAGCTCCAAGCGTTCGACCTGCATCGGCCTGGGGGCCGCCGGTCCGCGGGCGCCTAGGACGGCGTCCGGACCGGCATGATGACGTGGACGTAGCCCTCGTCGCCCATGGGCCGCAGCACGCCCGGCGAGAGGGGCCCGCTGAACTCCAGGCCCACCCGCTCGGCGTCCACGTTGGCCAGGGCCTCCTGGAGGTAGCGAGCGTTGAAGGCGATGGTCAGGCCGTCGCCCTCGACCGACGACTCGACCTGGGCCTCGGTGTCGCCGACCTCGGCCGCGGCGGCCATGGTGATGGCCCCCCCATCGGGGTCCACGCGCAGCCGCACGACGTTGGCCGAGGAGCTGGCGATGAGCGCCGTGAGGCGGACGGCCTTGAGCAGCTCCTCGCGGTCGACCTCGGCCCGCGTGGCGTGGCCGGAGGGGATGACCTGCTGGAAGTTGGGGAACTGGCCGTCGATGAGGCGGCTCACGAGGTCCACGCCCTCGAGGTGGAAGACGATCTGGTTCTTCGAGGGCGAGAGGATGACTTCGACCGGGTCGTCGACCTCGCTCAGCAGGCGCTCGAGCTCGTGGTAGGTGTGGGCCGGCACGACGAGGCTCGTCTCCTCGACCGGGTCGAGGGCCTCGATCGTCTTCACAGCGATGCGGTAGTTGTCGGCCGCAGCGAAGGTGATGCGATCGCCCTCGAAGCGGGTCAGGACGCCGGTCAGGATCGGCCGGGCCTCGTCGGTGGCCGCGGCGAAGGTGACCTCGGCCAGGGCGGCCCGCAGCACCCGCTGGCTGATGCGAGTCGTGGGGCGCTCGCCGAGGGGCGGGATGACCGGGAACTCGTCGGCCTCGATGCCCCGCAGGCTGGCCTGCTGGCGTCCGGCGCGCAGGCGGAGGGTGGTCCCACCGTCGACCTCCAACTCCACCCGCTCCTCGGGCGAGAGCGAGTTGACGAGGTCCGAGAGGAGGCGGGCCGGGACGGTCAGCGCGCCCTCATCGTCGATCCGGCCGGGGACCCAGCAGGTGATGCCGATCTCGAGGTTGGTGGCGGTCAGCTTGAGGCCCGCGTCCTCGGTGCGGAGCAGCACGTTCGCCAACACGGGCAGCGTCGAGCGCGAACTGACGGCCCGCGTCACGACCCCCAGGCCCCGGGCCAGGTTCTCCTGGACGAGCGATAGCTTCACGGTCGATGATCTCCCTCGCTCAGGCTGAGCCGGTCCGGGCTGTGCCCACCGTCCGGCCTGACTTCGATCGTCTTGCTTCTCATCTTCTCATCTCATCATCTTCATCATCAGCCGGTGGACGATCTGGACGGCCGTGCGGGGCCGAGCACGAGCGGGCCGTGGACATCACGGGTCCGCCCGGTGGACGGCCGCACTGCCGCCGGGCAGGCGCGGTGGACGCCTGGGCCCGAGGTGTGGACGGAACGCTCCACGCGCCCCGGAAGGATCACTGGCCCGGCCCGTTCGTCCACGGCCGACGAGCCATCGTCCACAGGCGCCCGAGCGGCGTCTCCACAGCCGGCCCCGAGCGGTCCGGCCGGAGGCGGCCCTCAGTCGGCGTAGATCAGCTCGCGGACGGCCGCCAGCTCGCGGCGCAACTCGTCGTTCTCCTGGCTCTCGCGTGAGATCTTCGAGCAGGCATGGAGGACGGTGGAGTGGTCGCGGCCGCCGAGCTCGGTGCCGATGCGGAGCAGTGAGGCCTCGGTCTCCTCGCGCATGAGGTACATCGCCACCTGACGCGGGCCGACGATGGAGCGGTCCCGCTTCTGGCCCCGCAGGGCGTCGAGGTCGACGCCGTAGTAGTCGCTCACCACGCGGGCGATCTGGTCCAGCGTCACATCCCGCTTCTTGGGGTTGTAGAGGACGTTGGAGAGGACCGCCTGGGCCAGCTCGATGGTGATGGGCATGGCCCCCATGCTGGCGTAGGCCACGATGCGGTTGAGGGCCCCCTCCAACTCGCGGATGTTGCTGGCCACCTTGCGGGCGATGAACTCGACGACCTCGGGGCCGATGCGGACCGACTGCTCCTCCGCCTTGGCCCGCAGGATGGCGATGCGGGTCTCCAGGTCGGGCGGGGTGAGGTCGGCGATGAGGCCCCACTCGAAGCGGCTGCGGAGGCGCTCCTCGAGGGCCTGGATGGCCTTGGGCGGCCGGTCCGAGGAGAGGACGATCTGCTTGCCGTCCTCGTGGACCGAATTGAAGGTATGGAAGAACTCCTCCTGGGAGCGCTCCTTGTCGGCGATGAACTGGATGTCGTCGATGAGGAGCAGGTCGATGCGCCGGTAGCGGGCCCGGAAATCGTCGAACTGGCCGCGCTGGACGCAGGTGATGAACTCGTTGGTGAACTTCTCGCTGGTCACGTAGACGACCCGCTTGCGGGGGAAGCGGGCCAGCACGGCGTGGCCGATGGCATGCATGAGGTGGGTCTTGCCGAGGCCCACCCCGCCGTACAGGAAGAGCGGGTTGTAGGCGTGGCCCGGCTTCTCGGCCACGGACAGGCCCGCGGCGTGGGCCAGCCGGTTGGACGAGCCGACGATGAAGCTCCCGAAGGTGTACCGCGGGTTGAGGCCGGCCGTCCCGCCCTCGCCGCCCACGCGGGTGGGCTCCACGCGCACCGGCGCCACGGCGGCCGCGGGGGCGGCCTCCGCCTCCGCCCGGGCGGCGAGCTCCTGGACCTCGAACTCGACCGTCACGCTGTAGCCCACGACGCGAGCCAGGGTCTGGCTGATCAGGGAGCGGTAGCGGGTCTCCAGCCAGTCCTTGGCGAAACCGTTAGGGACGGCCACCCGGAAGCGGCTGTCATCGACACCCACCAGGGCCGTGTCGCGAAGCCAGGTCTCGAAATTCGCCGGGGAGAGCGAGACCTGCAGCTCTCCCAGAGCGGCTCGCCAGACCTGCTTCGCGTCCATCGATGGCAACGACCCCATGGTGACTGTGGTTCGAACGTCCATCCGATCGCCAGGTTCGCGGGCCCGGCCCGGCCCGGTCGGCACGAGTGGGCCGCTCAGGTCGTTGCGCGGTTCCAGGGCGCCGCCGGCACCGTTGTCGAGTGCCTGTTCCGGCGTCCCGGCGCTGGGCGGCCCGGAGAGCGTACACCGCCCGGAAGCCCGTCGCAACGCGCGAGGTGGATACTCCCTAGGAGTATTGCTCCGGAGGCCGTCCCGCGGCCTGGGCCGCGGATGATGCCACGCCGCGGGGCGCCCTGCAGGACCCTCCCGACAGCCCCCCGGTGGCCCCCGTCAGCCGATCGGATCGCCGGGCGCAGCGCCCTCGTCGACGCTCAGGAGGGGGATGCGGCCGTCGGCCGACAGGGCGCCCAGGACGAGGACCTCGCTGCTGAAGTCGGCGATGCGCTTGACCGGGAGATCGACCACGGCCACGACGAGGCGACCCACCAGCGCAGCCGGGTCGGGGTAGGTCCCGGGCAGCTGGGCCGAGGAGCGCCGCTGGCCGCCCGGCCCGAAGTCGATCGTCAGGCGGTAGGCGGGCTTGTGCGCTGCGGGGAAGGCCTCGGCGGCTACGATCCGGCCCACCCGCAGGTCGAGCCGCTCGAAGTCGGCCCAGGTGGCGCTGCCGGGCGGCGCGAAGGGCCTCACCCCGGTCTCATGGCTGGCCATCGCCCTCCTCGTCTGGGCCAGCGACGGGCCGTAGGGGACCGCTGGATGCCGTTCCGTTTGACGCGTCTTCGAGGCCCTTCCTATAATCGCGCGTCTCCGGTCGCACTGCGGCGACGCCGGATCAGACCGTCATGTCGGCCGCCCAGCCCACGTCAGGCGGGGGGCGCACCGCCGCCGAACCCCGCGGCCCAGCCGCCCAAGGAGCCCCCGCCGTCGATGAAGCAGACCTATCAGCCTCGCAAGCGCCACCGCGCTCGGGAGCATGGCTTCCGCGCCCGGATGAAGACCCAGGGCGGACGCCGCATCCTGGCCGCGCGACGGGCCAAGGGCCGCAAGCGACTCTCGGCCTGAGTGTCGGGGTGGGCGCCGGTCCCCGGCGCACGCCGGAGATGTTGCGTTCGCCCGCCGACTTCGAGGCTCTCCGGAAGGGCTCTCGGGGCCGGTCCGACGTCCTCGTCGCTGTCCGTGTCCGGGAGACCGGGCGGGAGGGGGCACGAGTCGGGTTCGCCACCGGTCGCAAGCTCGGTGGGGCGGTCGTCCGCAATCGGGTCCGCCGCCGTCTTCGATCGATCGTCCGGGAGATCGGTCCCCGCCTCCGGTCCGGGCGGGACATCCTCATCGTCGTCAGGCCGGCCGGGGCCACGGTCGAACAGGTCCGCCTGGGCCACTCGATCACCTCGGCGCTCCAAGCGCTGGGGGCCCTCCAAGGAGAGACCAGGGACAGGTGAAACGAGTGGGCGTCGGGCTCGGTGTCGGGCTCATCAGGCTCTACCGCGGGACCTTCGGATTCCTGCCCTCGTCGTGCCGCTATGAACCCACCTGCTCGCGCTACACGGAACAGGCCATCGTGAAGTACGGGCTCGTGCGGGGCGCGGTCATGGGCGCTCGGCGTATCGGGCGCTGTCATCCCTGGGCCCCCGGCGGCTACGACCCCGTCCCGTGAAGGCCATGCCCTCGCGCCGCGCCGCCATCGCCCTCCTCGTGGCCCTGGGCCTGCTGCTGCTGACCCTGGCCCTGCCTGCGGCCGGCTCGGCCGCCAGCCCCAGTCCGGCCGCCACGGCCGCGGCCACAGCCCCCGCTTCGAACGGGACCACAGCGACCGGCCCCGCCCCGGCCGAGGGGGCGACCCCGACCCCCTTCGCCACGCCCCGCGAGCCGGCCTGTCCCAACCCGACCCCGACCACCGAGCCCTCGCCTAGTCCGGGCCACACGCCAGCGCCCACGGCCCATCCGAACCTCTGCGCGGCGACGCCCAACGGGGCCGACCCGACCAGCCTCCTGGCCTTCCTGTTCACGCCCATCTTCCAGGCCATCTTCATCGTCATGGCCGTGGCCTACAACCTCATCGGCGACATCGGCCTGGCCATCATCGTCGTCACCCTGCTGGTCCGCCTGATCATCAGCCCGCTCTTCCGCAAGCAGCTCCTCTCGCAGCGCCGGATGCAGCTCCTGCAGCCCGAGCTGGCGGCCCGCAAGGCCCGCTACAAGGGCGACCGGACGCGCCAGAACCAGGAGCAGATGAAGTTCTATCAGGAGCGTGGCATCAACCCCGCCGCGGGCTGCCTGCCGACGCTCGTGGGCTACATGCTCCTGCTGCCCATGTACTACGTCTTCAGCGCCGGCCTGCTGGCCCCCGACATCACCTCGATGCTGACCGTGCTGGGCCACCAGCTCATCCACATCGACTGCCAGGACGCGGCCAACGCCCTGGTGCCCTGCATCCAGACCCACGTCGCCTGGCTGGGCGGGCTCGACGCCAGCAAGCCGGAGATCCTCGTGCCCATCCCGGGCACGACCTTCGGGCTCAGCGGGCTGGCCATCGTGGCCGCCTTGCTGCAGCTCGTCCAGACGCGCATGATGTTGCCGGTCAGCGCCGAAGCGAGCGCCGGCTCGATGCGCACGGCATCCTATATCGGCCCCTTCATCAGCCTCGTCTACGGCGCGTTCCTGCCGGCCGGGCTGTTCATCTACTGGATCGTGAGCACGCTCTTCATGATCGTGCAGCAATATCTGACCGTCGGGTGGGGCCCGTTCTTCCCGCTCCTCGGCTGGACACCGGCCTTCGCCATGAACCACAAGCCGCGCTTCGGGGTACAGGATCACGTCCTCCTGCCGCCCAAGGCCTCCGGTTCGGGTCAGGCGTCAGGCACCGCCCCGCTCCGCCGCGACCCGGCCACGAGCGCGGCCGGCACCGTCCGCCAGGGCAGGAAACGTGGCTCCTCCAGCCGGCGTGGGAGACGACGATGAGCGAGTACCAGGAGTTCACGGGCAAGTCCGTCGAGGACGCCATCCGCCAGGCCCGGGAGGCGTTCGGCGTGGCCGGGCTCGACGAGCTGGACTTCGAGATCCTCACGCCGGGCAGCCGGGGGGTGTTGGGCATGGGCGCCGAGCCGGCCCGCATCCTGGCCGCACCGCGCAGCGCCCTCGGAGGCAGCACCCCCAAGCGTGCCGCCGCGGCCGCCCAGCCGCTGCCGGCCGCCAGCCAGGAGGGCCGCGAGCGTGGCCCGAGACCCGAGAGGGCCGGACCCGGCGAGCATCGCGATCGTGGCCCGCGACGTGAGGGCCGCGAGGGGCATGACGACCGTCGCGCGCCGCGTCCCGGCGGGCCCGGCCGGGTGGCCACCGGTCCGGGTCCAGGTGCCGGCCCGGCCCCGGGCGACGTCCTCGGGACCGCCGGCCCCACGGAGGCCTTCGCAGCGGCCGCGGAGCAGGCCGAGCCCCAGGGCGCCCGAGCTGAGGCCCCGGGCGGTCCGGCCGCCGAGGTCGCCCGGACCGACCGTCCGCCCCGGCATGACCGCGGGGCACGGGCCGAGCGGGCCCGGCCGGATCGCCGCACGGCCGACCTGACCGCCCACGAGGAGGCCCAGGTCAGCGCCGCGCGAGCTTCGAACCGCCCGGTCCGCGAGTCGTCGCCGGCCGTGGACGCCTCACCCGAGGCCCTGGCCGCGGGCAAGGAGATCCTCGAGGAGCTCATGAAGCTCCTGGGCTACGACGTCCAGGTCTCGATCGCCTCGGGCATCACGGCCAAGCTCAACGTCGCGGCCCAGGGCGATGACCGGGAGGCGCTGGGCGCCCTCATCGGGCGCAAGGGCGAGCGGCTGTCGGCCCTCCAGCACCTGACCAACCTCATGCTCTCGCGGCGCATGGGCGCCTGGACCCGGGTCCTCGTCGATGTCGAGGAATACCGCGGCCGGCGTGAGCGACAGCTGACCGAGCTGGCCCACCAGGCCGCCGAGCACGTCATCGAGACGGGCAAGATGCTGCAGCTCGAGCCCATGCCGGCGCTGGAGCGGCGCTGGATCCACCTCGCCCTGCGCGATCACGCCGGGGTCGTGACCCAGTCGATCGGCGAGGAGCCCAACCGTCGCATCGTCGTGCTGCGGGTGGAGGGCTAGCCGGTCCCGGCATGACCGAGCGCCACGGGGGTGACGGGGATGACCGGGGATAGCGCCGCCGTCTCGCGGCCGCGCGCCATCCCGGGGGAGGCCCTGCGCCGGGCCGGCCTCGGCTTCGGGCTGGCCGTGCTGCTCGTGGCGGCCTTCTGCCTGGCCCTCCTGATCGGCCTGGCCGTCGCCTACCAGGGCCGGGTCCTGCCCGGTGTGCGCGTGGCGGGCATCGACGTGAGCGGCCTCGACCGTCCCGCGGCAGCCGCCCGGCTGCAGGCCGAACTGCCCTCGCTCGACGCCGGCCGGCTCATCTTCCAGGTCGGTGTCCAGATCAGCACCGTGCCCTACGCGGCCATCGCCCGGCGGTACGACACGGGGGCCATGCTCGACGCCGCCTTCGCCGTGGGCCACCGCGGCTCGCTGGTCGACCAGGCCATCGACGAGGTGCGGAGCGTGATGCGGGGCACGGAGGTCGTGGCTCGGGAGACCCATGACGCCTCCGCCCTCCGGCACCTGCTGGCCGGCGCCCTGGCGGCCCTGGCCCAGGAGCCGCGCTCGGCCAGCGTGACCCTCGACGCCGCGGCCGGCACGTTCGTCGTGACCCCGGCCGTGGCCGGCCAGACGATCCGTCCCGCCGCAGTGCAGGCCGAGGTCGAGTCCTACCTCGCCGGCGCCCAGGCGGCCACCTTCACCCTCCGCCTGACGCCGACGGCCGCCGACCCCACCGTGGCCACGGCCACCGCGGCCGCGGCAGCGGCCCAGGCCACGGCCCTCACGGCCCGACCGCTGAGCCTGCGCGTCGGCGATGACACGTTCCCCGTCGAGCGGGCCACCCTGGCCGGCTGGCTCGACGTCAGCCTGGGCCCGGACGGGCGTTCGGTCGTCGCCTTCGACCGCCAGCGCCTCGCGGCCAGCCTGACCGAGCTGGCCCGGAAGACGGACCGCACGGTCCGTGACGCGACCCTCAGGTGGAGCCTCTCCGGCGTCTCGGTCGTGCCCGCCGTGGTGGGCCGGCAGCTCGACGTGGCGGCCTCCACGACGCTGCTCTACCAGGCCCTCTCCGCCGGCTCGCCGGACGGGCGGCCCAGCGAGGTGACCCTTAGCGCGGCCGTCACCAAGCCGGACGTAACGACCGCCTCGGCGCGGCAGGCCGCCTCCAAGCTCCAGCTGCTGTCGAGCTGGACGACCCACTTCGTGCCCGGCGAGGGCAACTTCTGGGGCCGCAACATCAGCATCCCCACCAGCCAGATCGACGGCACCGTGGTGGCCCCCGGAGCCTGGTTCGACTTCTGGAAGGTCGTCACCGTCAGCACGGCCCTGGGCTACGGGCCGGGCGGCGCGATCATCGGCGGCCACACCCAGGAGACGGGCGCCCTGGGCGGCGGCATCTGTTCCTGCTCCACGACGCTCTTCAACGCCGCCCTCCGGGCCGGCCTCCAGATCGGCGCCCGGATGAACCACTACTACTACATCTCGCGCTACCCGCAGGGCCTGGACGCCACGGTCTACAAGAGCGACGGCGGGTGGACCCAGACCATGAGCTTCCGCAATGACACGCCCTACCCCATCCTCATCCGGGGCATCAACGCGCCGGGCCGGGTCACCTTCCAGCTCTACGGCGTCTCGACGGGCCGGCGGGTGGTCCTATCCGCGCCCACGATCAAGAACCGCCATGCGGCCAGCGACGAGGTGCAGTACACGACCTCCCTGAAGCCGGGCGTCAAGGAGCGTGTCGAGTGGCCGGCCGATGGCTTCGACGCCTGGGTCACGCGCACGGTCTACGACGCCGGTGGAGCGGTCATCCACCACGAGACGTTCTACTCCCACTACGCCACGATCACCGGCCTGACGCTCGTCGGACGGGCGGCCTCGAGCAGCCCGCCGCCGACCGCTCCGCCCTCCTCCGGCCCGACCCCGAAGCCGAGTCCCTCACCCAGGCCCACGCCGTCGCCCACGCCGCAGCCGACCCCGCACCCCACGCCGTCGCCGTCCCCCCAGCCGAGCGCCTCGCCCAGCCCGACCCCCTGAGGCCCGCGCCGACCGGCGGAGGCCCAGGCGACGCCGGGCATGGCCCCGGCCGAGCGGGTCCGCAGCGGACAGAGGCGGGGTGTCGGCTTCTTCATCGTTCCGCCATCCGGCCTTAGCCGCCTGTTCAGGTTCCTATCAGCTGGCCTGCCTACGGTGGATGCATGACCGCAGACAGACCGCAAGGAGCCTGAACATGGACTACCCCTTCTCGACCGACCCCCCGTCGATGCCGCCTCCCGCGACGAGCCCCGAACGCAGCCGCGGCCGCCTGGCGGGCCTGGCCGCCGCCTTCGTGGCCATCGCCCTCCTCAGCGCCACCTTGGCCTCCGGCGGGACCTACCTGGCCCTCAGCTCGACCGGGGCCCTCGCCGGCTCGACCGCCGGGACGTCCGGCGATCCCTCGTCCTCCTCCTCCCTGGCCGCCGCCAACCAGGCGGCGGCCTCACCTACCGCCTCCGCGCAGACCGCGACGACCGCTGACTCCTCCTCGGTCGTCGCGGCCGCGGCGGCGGTCAGCCCGGCGGTGGTGACGATCACCTCCTCCTCCGACGCCTCGAACGGCCTGAGCCCCTTCTCCGTGCCCGAGACCGGCGTCGGCTCCGGTGTCATCTTCGACGCCGACGGCTGGATCCTGACCAACCGCCACGTCGTCTCCGGGGCCACCTCGCTGACCGTGACCCTGTCCGACGGACGGACCTTCCCGGGCACGGTCTACGGCATCGACACCCTGACCGACCTGGCCATCGTCCGCATCCAGGCCAGCGGCCTGACCGCGGCCCAGCTGGGCGACTCCGGCGACATCGCCGTGGGCCAGACGGTGGTGGCCATCGGCAGCCCGCTGGGGACCTTCACCGACACCGTCACCGGCGGCATCGTCTCGGCCCTGGGCCGGACCATCACGGTCGAGGGGACGACCCTCGACGACCTCATCCAGACCGACGCCGCGATCAACCCCGGCAACAGCGGCGGCGCGCTCATCGACACCGCCGGTCGGGTGATCGGCATCAACACAGCTGAAGCCAGCTCGGCTCAGGGCATCGGCTTTGCCGTCCCGATCAACCTGGCCAAGGGCCTGGTCAAGGAGGCCCTGGCCGGCGAACCGCTGTCCCGGCCCTATCTCGGCATCCTCTACCAGACCCTCGATGCCGGGCTGGCCGCAGCCAACGGCCTGTCCGCGGACCACGGAGCCTGGATCAGCACCGGCGGGACCCCTAGCCAGGGCGGCTCGAACGGGGCCAACGGCTCCAGCCACTCCAACGGCTTCGGCTCCCCTCGACCCCCGACCCCCGGTTCGGCCGTCCAGTCGGGCAGCCCGGCCGCCCAGGCTGGCCTGAAGGACGGCGACATCATCACCGCCGTGGATGGCGCGGCCATCGATGGGACCCACCCCCTGGTGGAGCTGCTGGCCCAGTTCGCGCCGGGCACCAAGGTCACCCTCACCGTCCAGCGCGGCTCGGTCCAGCTCCAGCTGCCGGTGACCCTCGGCACGCGGCCGCAGGGACTGAGCCGGACCAGCACGATGGCCCTCGGGTGAGGGCGCCGCGCTGGTCCAGCGACGACGCCGGCCGCCTGACTGGGCCGCCGGCGCCGGCCACGCTACCGTGAAGCCATGCATCTCCTCGTCGTGGAGGATGACCCCCGTCTGGCCCGCACCCTCCGCCGCCTGCTGAACGACGACCACCACGTGGTCGAGGTGGCCGGCGACGCGGCCACGGCCCTCGAGACCGCCGTCGCCGGCCGCGGCTCGCTGGACGGGATCATCCTCGACATCGGCCTGCCCGACCGCTCCGGCCTCGAGGTGGTTCGGGCCCTCCGGGCCGCCGGCGACCCGGTGCCGATCCTCATCCTCACCGCCCGTGACGCCGTGGACGACCGGGTCCGCGGCCTGGACGCGGGCGCCGACGACTACCTTGTCAAGCCGTTCGCTTTCGAGGAGCTGGCCGCCCGCCTGCGGGCCCTCGGCCGCCGCGGGGCCCGGCCCGTCCGGGGCCCGCGCCTGACGGCCGGGCCGCTCGTCCTCGACGAGAACGACCGGTCCGTGACGGTTGACGGCCGGCCGCTGGTCCTGACCCCCCGCGAGTTCGCCCTCCTGGAATGCTTCCTGCGCCACCCGGGCCGGCTGCTGACCCGCGACAACCTCCTCGACGCGGCCTGGCCCTACGGCATCGCCGTGACGCCCAACACCGTCGAGGCCTACGTCCATCGCCTGCGCGAGAAGCTCGGAGATGCCGGCCAGCGCATCCAGACCGAGCGGGGCGTGGGCTACCGGCTCGTGTCGCCATGATCGACGGCGCCCTGGGCGACGAACGGGTCCTGCGCCGCGTCCGGCTGGGCCTCGTGGCCTGGAGCGGCGGCATCACCCTCGTCGTGTTGCTGATCCTGGGTGCCGCCCTGTACTTCGTCGTGGCCCAGTCATTGCGATCCTCGAGCGAGACGCAGCTGCGGGACCGGGCCTCCGAGGTGGCCGAGCTGGTGGCCAGCAGCCGCTTCCTGGGCCAGGCCGGCGGGCCCTATCCCCTGGGGGTCTCCTTCGGCGGCGCCTCGAGCGGCACCTTCGCCCTCATCGTGCCGCCGGCCGGCGATCCCATCGGGCCGGCCGACGAGCCGGTCAGCGACCTGCCGGACGCCGCCGCCGTGGCCGCCGCCCGCGACGGTCAGCTCGACATCCGGGACGAGGAGGTGAGCGGGGTCCCGGTGCGCATCCTGAGCGAGCCCGTCCAGCGGCCCGACGGCACCTACGTCGTGCAGGTCGTGGGCGATCGCACCGGCGAGGCGAGCACCCTGGGCACCCTGCTCGTCGTCCTGGCCGGAGGCGGGCTGCTGGCCCTGGCCCTGGCCGCCGCGGCCGGCTTCGCCTACGCCGGTCGGGCCCTCGTCCCCATCCGCCGCTCGCTGGACCGCCAGCGCCGCTTCGCGGCCGACGCGAGCCACGAGCTGCGCACGCCGCTGACCGTCATGCGCGGCACGATCCAGCACCTCCAGCATCACCCCGAGCGGACCGTGGGCTCGTTCGGCGAGGAGTTGGGTGACGTCGAGGGCGGCATCGAGCAACTGGGCGGCCTGGTCGACTCGCTGCTCCTCCTGGCGCGGGCCGATTCGGGCGTCGCCGAGCTCGAGCGCAAGCCGCTCGACCTGGCCGACTGGGCCGCCGCGGCCCTCGGCCCCCTGGGCCAGCTGGGCGCCCAGCGTGGGGTGAGCCTCCTCCTCGACGCCGAGCCGAGCCCCATGCTCGGCGACCCGCAGCGCCTCCGGCAGCTGACCGGGCTGCTGACCGACAACGCCATCCGGGTCAGCCCGGCCGGCGGCCACGTGACCGTCAGCGTCCATCCCGGACCGGGCAGCGTCTGGCTGGCCGTGGAGGATGAAGGACCGGGCCTTCGGCCCGAGGACCTGCCCCACGTCTTCGAGCGCTTCTGGCGGGCCCCCGACGCTCCGCCCGGCGGCTCGGGCCTGGGCCTGGCCATCGCCAACTGGATCGTGGAGCGCCACGGCGGCACGATCGAAGCCCAGAACCGGCCCACCGGCGGGGCTCGGTTCGTGGCCCGCTTCCCGGTTCAGGCTCCCGGTCGGACCGAGGGCGAAACGGCGCCCACGGCCGGCAGGTAGGCCGCCACGAGCATGCCGTAGTAGGTCGGCGCGGCGTAGGCCAGGAACTCGGGCTGCCAGTGTCCGGCGGCCGCCAGGGCTCCGTGGAGCATGAGCATCTGCCACACGCTGTCGGGCTTGGCCGCGGCGATCGTCGCCGGCGTCAGCTCGAGCAGGCGCTCCAGGCGGTCGGCCTTCACCAGCTCGACGGCCAGGCGGTCGAAGCTGGCAGCGGCCGGATCGAAGCCATAGGGGCCGTCGCGGCGGTGGGCGTGGGCCTGATCGGCGCTGGCCACGAAGAAGACCCGTCGGCCCGAGGCCGCGGCGGCCTGGGCGATGGCCGCCCCGGCCCGGACGTGCTGCTCGAGGGTCAGGTCGCGGGCCGGCGCCACGAGCACGGCAGGCAGGGGCGGATCGGACCGGCCGCCCAGGAACCAGAGCGGGATGAGGCCGCCCCAGTCGAGGGGCATGACCGACTCGCCGGGCACGTTGCCGCCGAAGCTCACCCCGCAGGCCGGCAACCCGGCCGCCCGGAGCGCGACCAGGACGGCCTGGGCCAGGTCCCGGTCCGTGGCCACGGTGAGGCTGATCGGCGGCCCGCCCGCGCCGCCCTCGCCACCCTCGGTGCCGGCGCTCTGGGCGTGGCCCTCACCGGAGCTCGTGGCCGCCGGCGCCTCGCCGCCCAGGGAGCCGCTCAGCCGGCCGGCTGTGACCACCGCGAAACGGCCCTCGAGGTGGATGCCGTGGGGCGTGACGACCACGGCCACCTCGGGCCGAGCCGCCGCGCAGCGCGATGCGAGACGCGCCATGGCCGCCCGCAGGTCCGCGGCCAGGTCGCGTTCACGCGGCCCGCACAGCTCGGGGATCAGCAGGTCGCCATGCGGCGCGATGGCGGCACAGACGATGCTCACGTCCTGCTACGCGCCGCCGTCCTGCGAGCTGCGGTCCTGATCCGCGGCGCTCCGAAGGCCGCCTCGACGATGCGCGCCTGTTCGGCGGCGTGGGCGGCATGGGATCCCTCGGCTGGACTCGAACGCTCCGGCCGCGAGACGTCGAGGATGGGCACGGCCGGCGGGACGACGTCCCGCAGCTTGGGCAGGACGAACTTGCGGGCCCCCAGGTTGCGCGGCTCCTCCTGGGCCCAGACCACTGCCTCGAGGTCGGGCAGGCCGGCCAGCAGCTCATGGAGGGCCGGACTGGGAAAGGGATAGAGGAGCTCCACCCGGCCCACGGCAACGTCCTCCGCCTCGGCCCGGCGCGGCGAGCGGAGGAGGTCGTAGTAGAGCTTGCCGGTGCACAGGATCAGCCGCCGGATGCCCCGGCCGGCAGGTCGTTCGGGATCGCCCAGGACGGCCCGGAAGCGGCCCTCGGCCAGCTCGTCGAGGGTCGAGGAGGCCGCCGGCAGACGGAGGAGGCTCTTGGGCGTGATGGCCACCAGCGGTCGGAGCACCTCCCTGTGGGCCTGGTCGCGCAGGAGGTGGAAGTACTGGGCCGGGGTGGAGGGCACGGCGACCCGGAGGTTGGCCTCGGCGCCCAGGGCCAGGAACCGCTCCAGGCGGGCGCTGGAGTGCTCCGGGCCCTGGCCTTCGTAGCCGTGCGGCAGGAGCAGGGTGAGGCGCGAGGTGACGCCCCACTTGGCCAGGCCGGCCACGACGAACTGGTCGATGATGACCTCGGCCCCATTGGCGAAGTCACCGTACTGGGCCTCCCACAGCACGAGCGCCTCGGGCGCCTGAGCGGCGTACCC
>DASUKL010000139.1:0-5845 GCA_036278755.1 Candidatus Limnocylindrales bacterium
GAGGCGATCCAGGCGGCGGCCTCGGGGCGCGCTACGTACTCCGTTGCCGCGGCTGCAGCCGACTCGGCCGCGGCGCGGACCCCGAGCGAGCAGGAGCTCCGGCTGCTCGAGCTGGTCGCCTCGGGCGCCAGCAACGCCGAGATCGCCGGGGAGCTGGGCATCCCGGCGAAGACGGTGGAGAGCCGGCTCCACCGCCTGTTCGGCCGATACGACGTCCTATCCCGCACCGAGCTCGCCTCCTTCGCCGCGCAACAAGGCTGGCTGACCGGCCAGGGCACGGCTGGCCGAGTGTCCAACGGACGCTAAGGATTCGCGAATGCATGCGGGGAGATAGGGGTGCAGAGGTAGATGCCCGGGATCTTCGTGCGGTTGATCGACGAAGCGGTCGAGGTTTGGCGTCCGGTGGAGGCAGTGCACCTTGATGGCAATGTCTATCAGATCGCGGAGCAGCCATATGACCGGTCGATCGAGAAGTGGGAGTTCGAGCCGGGAGACGAGGTCATCTGCATGCCGCGCGAGTCGCCCGAAGGTCGGATCCTGGTTGCCGTTCGCTTCGCTCATCTCTCACCCTGATCGCCAGCGGCTGGTCCGCCCGTCATCGCTCTCTCGGCGTCCCGGCCTCTTGGTCCTGCGAGGGGGGTAGCATCGGTTCGTGCGGATCGATCTGAACGCGGACGTGGGGGAGGGGTTCGGGCCGTGGTCCATGGGCCAAGACGAGGCGCTCATCCCGCTCGTCACGAGCGTCAACGTGGCCTGTGGCTTCCACGCCGGCGATCCCCTGACGATCGAGCGCACCCTGCGCCTTGCGCTGGAGTGCGGGGCGAGTATCGGCGCCCACCCCGGCTATCCCGACCGTGAGGGTTTCGGGCGGCGGGCCCTGGCCATGAGCCCGGCCGAGCTCGAGGCCGCGATCCTCTACCAGGTCGCCGCCCTGGGCGGCATGTGCCAGGCCCTGGGAGGCCGGCTGCGGCACGTCAAGCCCCACGGCGCACTGTACGACCGCGTGCGCGACGATCCGGAGGCCGCAGTGGCGGCCTGTCGGGCCGTGCAACGCCTCGCTGACCGGTCGGGCGCGCCCCTCATCCTCGTCGCCCAGCCTGGTTCCGCGCTCCTGGCTGCGGCCGCGGACCTGGGCCTGCCCAGTGCTGCGGAAGGCTTCGCCGACCGAGCCTACGAGCCCGATGGCCGACTCCGCTCCCGCCGCCTCCCGGGCGCCGTGCTCGAGGAGCCGGAAGCCGCCGCCGCCCGGGCCCTGAGCCTCGCCCGCAGCGGCCGCTTCGCCACGCTCTGCGTCCACGGCGACACCCCGCGCGCGCCCGCCATCGCCTCGGCGGTCCGGGCGGCCCTCGAGGCGGCAGGGCACGAGGTCGCCGCGCCCTCCGCAGCGTGAACGCGCCGAGCATCGAGCGCTTCGGCGAGGGGGCATACCTGGTCGTCCTCGGCGGGGGCATCGATCCCGCGGTCAACCGGCGCGCCCACCGGATCGCGGCGGCCCTGCGCACGGATCGCGCCGCGGGTGGTCCCTGGGACGTGCCGGTGCCCGCCTACGAGTCGGTCCTCGTGAGCTTCGATCCCGAGGCCATCCGCCCCGCACAGGCACGCCGCCGCCTGGAGTCCCTGGTCGCGCAGGCCGAAGCGGCCGACGCCGAGCCCGACCATACAGCCGACGCCCAGCCCGACCACGCAGCCGAAGCCGAGCCCGGGCCGCCGATCGAGATCCCGACCCGCTATGGCGGCCCCGACGGCCCCGATCTCCCGCAGGTCGCCGAGCGCCTGGGCCTCAGCGAATCGGCCGTTATCGAGCTCCACGCCGGCCGGTCATACCAGGTCTATCTCCTCGGCTTCAGCCCCGGCTTCGCCTATCTCGGGCCCCTACCTCCAGAGCTTCGGATCGCCCGCCGGTACGTGCCCCGCGAGCGGGTGCCGGCCGGCAGCGTGGCCATCGCCGGGGCCCAGACGGCGGTCTACCCCACCGCCACGCCGGGCGGCTGGCAGCTCATCGGGCGGACGGACGCACGTCTCTGGGACGCCGCCCATCAGCCGCCGGCGCTGCTGCGCCCTGGTGGGACGGTCCGGTTCGTGCCCCTCCGCGACCACCGCTGAGCGGCCCACGATCCGCCGATGCTGGAGGTCCTCGCCTCGGGCCTGCTCGACACGGTCCAGGATGGGGGCCGCCCGGGCGCGCGGGACCTGGGCGTGCCGGTCTCCGGCGCTTGCGACGCCTGGTCGCTGGCCGTCGCCGACCGCCTCCTGGGCAACGAGCCGGACGCGGCCGCCCTGGAGATCACGGCCCTTGGCCCCACCCTGGCCGTGCGGCAGACCTGCGTCCTCGCCCTGGCGGGGGCGGAGCTGGGGGCCTCCGTGCCCGAGGAGGGTCGGGCGTTGCCTGTCGGCACCAGTCAGCTCGTGCATGCCGGCACCCGCATCGTGTTCGCCGGGCCCCGGGGTGGTCGTGGGCTGCGGACGTATCTCGCCCTCGCCGGCGGGATCGACGTGCCGCTGGTCCTGGGCTCGCGCTCGACCTGCCTGGCAGGGAGCTTCGGCGGTCTCGACGGGGGCCCGCTCCAGACGGGTGACGTCCTCCGTCCGCTGCGCCCTGACGACCTGACCGCGGCGGGCCGTCGCTGGCCTGGCGGTGGCTTCGACCCCACCGCCCGCCGGGCCCTGCGCCTCCTGCCCGGTCCCTCGACCCTGAGCGCGGCCTGCCCCGGCGCCTACGAGGCCCTCGTGGCCACGGCCTGGCGGGTCAGCGGCTCGGCCGATCGGATGGGCCTCCGCCTGGCGGGTCCGCCGCTGGCCGTGGATGCCGCCGCGGCCGGGATGCTCGTCTCGCGCGGGGTGCTGCCGGGGACGGTGCAGATCCTGCCCGACGGCTCGCCCCTCGTCCTCCTGGCCGACGCCCAGACCGTGGGCGGCTACCCCGTGGCGGGCATCGTGCCGGCCGCCGACCTGCCCCTCCTGGGCCAGCTGCGCCCTGGCGACCCGCTCCGCTTCCGGGCCGCGACCGCCGCCATGGCCCGTGCGGCTTCGCGTCGTCAGGCGCGGGGGTTCGCCGCGCTACGGTCCCGGCTGGAGCGGGGTACGAGCTGGGACCTTCTCGCTGACGCGGCTGGCTGATAGGGTTGGGGCCACATGATCCGCGACGTCTCGATCATCGCCCTGGCGGCCACGGGCCTAGCGGTCGTGGCCTGGGAGCTGCAGCGCTACGGCGCGCGCCGTCTGTGCTACCTCATGGCCGTCGTGGCGGGCGTGGCCACGGCCGGGTTGTGGATCGCCGAGGGGCCGCTCATCAGCGGTCCCTGGTGGGTCCTGCCGGCCCTCGTCCTGTTGGCCGGCGTGGCCCTGCCGGATCAGTTCGTGCGCTGGACCGGTGGCCCCAAGCGCGAGTGGGGCCTGGTGCGCTCCTTCGAGATGGCCGCCGCCCGGCTGGCCACGGCCCAGACCGAGGCCGAGGCTGCGGCGGGCATGACTGCCCTCCAGCGCCTGGACCGCTGGCGCAGTAAGCGCACGAGCGCGTTCATCGACCTCGTACAGATGACCTACGGCACGCCGGCCGCGGAGCGGCCGCCGGACCAGGTGGAGCGCCTGGAACGGATGCGCCGGCAGCTGTGGGCCGGCCTCAAGCCCAAGCCCGCCTGGACCGAGGAGGTCCGCCTGGCCTGGCTCCGGGCGGCACACGGTGAGGCGGCCTGGGAGCGCGCCGATCAGCTGACCCGCCGGGGCGAGGGGGTGCTCTTCTTGGGCCTGCTCATCGTCGCCGCCGTGGAGGCCTTCACCCTGATCTTCCCCTCCATCCTGACCGAGACGGCCAACGGCGCCATCCACGCCCTGGGCGTGCCGGCCGTGCAGCTCGTGGTGGGCGTGAGCAACGGCGCGCGCTGGCGGTACCTCGTGGCCTGGATCGTGCCCCTCGCGGCGATCTTCCTCATCAGCGAGTTCCTCCTCGCGCCGCCGCTCCAGGAGGCCGGCTTCCTGCTCGGCGTCGTCCTGTTCGGCTGGATGGCCTTTGCGCCCGACGCCTGGACCACCTATTCGAAGGTCGTGCTCCGCCGCTGGGCCTGACGCTCGGCCCGGGGCGTCCTCGCCGCACGTGCGATACTCGGACCGAGATGGGTACCGTCGAACAGGTCGTCATCGCCCGCCGGACCGGCTTCTGCTATGGGGTCCGGGAGGCCATCGACGACGCGCGCCTTTCGGCCGGTCGCGGCCGGTCCACGGCCACACTGGGCCAGGTCGTGCACAACGAGGGCGTCATCGCCGAGCTCGACGCCCACGGGATCGCCACCGTCGACAGCCTCGACCAGCTGGCCGACGGTGACGCGGTGGTCATCCGCGCCCACGGCGTCCGGCCCGACGTCATGACCCAGGCGCGTTCGCGCGGCCTGGAGGTCATCGACGGCACCTGCACCTGGGTCCTGGCTGAGCAGAAGGCCATCCAGGAGCTCGTGACCGAGGGTTACACGATCGTCCTCCTCGGGACGCGCCAGCATCCCGAGACGATCGGCCTGCTGGGCTTCGCCCCCGAGGCCATCGTCGTGGACGAGGAAGAGGAATGGGATGCGATCCCCCATCGCAAGCGGATGGCCCTCATCAGCCAGTCGACCCAACCGCCCTGGAAGTTCGAGAAGCTGGCCGCCATGCTCGTCTCCCGCAGCCACGAGCTGAAGGTCATCAACTCGGTCTGCCCGGTCACGATCCGTCGCCAGCAGGACACGATGGCCCTCGCCGCCGAGGTCGACATGATGGTCGTCGTCGGCGGCCGGAGCAGCGCTAACACCAAGGAGCTCACCCGCCTGTGCGCCATGGCCGGCGTCCCGGCCCACCAGATCGAGGAGGCCGGCGACCTGACGGACGCGGCCGTCTTCGGCACGGCCCGCATCGTGGGTGTGACCGGCGGCACGAGCACGCCCATCGAGGACCTGGGCGCCGTGGCCGAGCGGGTCTACCTCCTGGCCGGCACGGACGAGCAGCGGCTACGGGCCGCGGAGCTGGCCCGGGAGGCGCTGGCCTCGGTCGCCGAGCAGGCCTACCGCAGCACCTCGATCGGCGTCCCCATCGGCAACCTGGGCGCCGTCCGCCAGCCTGGCGAGAAGGGTCGGCGAGCATCCGGCCGCCCCTCCGAGCCTGCCGCCGCAGCCGCCACCACCGGAGCCGTCTCCGCCGGAGCCGCCCCGGGCGGCATCGCCGGCCGCTGATCGCCACCGACTGACGTGTCGCCCCGCCGGGGAGCGGTCCGGCGGAGCGCGGCGCCGCTGGACCCCAGCCTCTCCCTCGAGGGTCTGCCGATCGTGGCCGTGGTCGGCCGGCCCAACGTGGGCAAGAGCACGCTCTTCAACCGCATCGTCGGCGAGCGGCGGGCGGTCGTGGAGGACCAGGCCCGCACCACCCGTGATCGCCAGTACGCCGTAGCCGAGTGGAACGGCCGTCGCTTCGTCCTGGTCGACACGGGAGGCCTGGAGGCCCGACCGGGCGACGCTATCGAGGCCGGCGTCCAGGAGCAGGCCCGGCTGGCCATCGCCGAGGCCGACCTCATCCTCCTCGTCGTAGACGCCATGACCGGCGAGACGCCGGCCGACGTGGAGGCCGCCGAGCTGCTGCGGCGGTCCGGCCGCTCGGTCCTCGTCGCGGTCAACAAGGCCGACAACC
The DNA here is from genome assembly GCA_036278755.1 of Candidatus Limnocylindrales bacterium. GTDB lineage: Bacteria > Chloroflexota > Limnocylindria > Limnocylindrales > CSP1-4 > DASUKL01. The sequence goes on from DASUKL010000139.1 coordinate 5,647, forward strand.
CGCGCCGGGAGCTCGAAGGTGCCGAGTTCCACCGCCTCGGCTGGCCGGAGACCTACCCCACCAGCGCCCTTCATGGCCGCGGCGTGGCCGATCTGCTGGACACCCTCGTCCAGGCTCTCCCCCCGGAGTCCGACCAGGAAGCCGAACGCCGCCGCCGGGAGTCCGAGCAGGAGGCCGAGATCGAGGCCTTCGGCGCCGT
>DASUKL010000140.1:0-4248 GCA_036278755.1 Candidatus Limnocylindrales bacterium
CCTCGAGCGCCGCGGCGATGAGGCGGACCAGGCGAGCCTGCGGCACGAGCCGGGCCACACCCTCCCGCCGCGTCACGTCGATGCGCCACGGCCCGACGTAGGACGAGCGGACGCGGTCGCCAGCAGAGGCCAGGGTCAGGCTCCGCTGCCCGTCCCGCCGCCGGCCGCCCGCCGCGACTCCAGCTCGACGATCTTGTTCTGGGGATAGGCGATGCGGCGGTGGTACATGCCCAGGAGCTGCTTGACGAAGGCGGCCTTGATCCGCTCCACGTCCCGGAGGGTCAGGTCGCACTCGTCGAACTGGCCGCCCTCCAGGCGCTCGCGGACGATGCGATCGACCATGGCCCGGATGGCCGGCTCGTCCTGGCTGGAGAGCGAGCGGACGGAGGCCTCGACCCCGTCGGCCAGCATGAGGATGGCGGCCTCCTTGGTCTGGGGCTTGGGGCCCGCGTGGCGGTAGCGCCGTTCGTCGACCGCAGCCGCCGCCGCTTCCGCCTCCGGCGTGCCCGGGCGCGCTCCGGCCGCGGCTACGGCCTCCTCGCGGGCCTTGGCCAGGAAGAAGCTCATGACCGCCGTGCCGTGGTGCTGGGGGATGAAGGCGATGACCGGCTTGGGCAGGCCGTACTGGTAGGCCAGGTCGATGCCATCGGCGACGTGCTGCTTGAGGATGGCCGCCGATTGCTCCGGGGGCAGCTCGTCGTGGAGGTTCTCCTGACCGCCCTGGTTCTCGATGAAGGCGACCGGGTTGGCCAGCTTGCCGATGTCGTGGTAGTAGGCACCCACGCGGGCCAAGAGCGGGTCCGCCCCGATGGCCTCGGCCGCGACCTCGGCCAGGTTGCCGACCATCAGCGAGTGGTGGTACGTGCCGGAGGTCTCCAGGAGCAGGCGGCGCAGGAGCGGCTGGGAGGGGTTGGCCAGCTCCAGCAGCTGGAACGAGGTGGTGATGCCGAAGACGTTGCCCAGCAGGGCGAAGGTGCCCACGGCCACCACGGCCGAGCCGAGGGCGGCCACGATGGCCCCGATCCAAAGCTGGACCGTGCCGGCCAGATCGTGCTCGCCGAGCAAGCCGAAGGCCCCCACGACAGCCACGTTCACCACGGCCATGGCCAGGCCGGCGGTCAGGAAGTTGGCCAGCCGCTCGCCGCGCCGAACGGCGACGATGCCGGCCAGGCTGCCGAGGAGGACGAAGGTCCCGAATTCGATCGACCCGGCGACCGTCGCCGCCAGGGCGCCCAGGAGGCAGATGAGGATGAGGGCCGTCCCCCCGTCGAGGAGCACGGTGAGCAGCAGGCCCACCGCGGCCAGGGGCATGAAGAAGGGCAGGACCGAGCGGCTGGCCACGATCTTGACGACGAGGGTCGAGACGACGAGCAGGAGGCCCAGCAGCCAGAGGGTGTTGGTGCGGTGCCAGATGCGGGGCCGGAAGCGCCACGTCCAGGTGAGCAGCAACACGACGAGCAGGAGGGCCAGGAGGCCCCAGCCGGCCACGCGAGCCAGGTCGGCCGGTTGGTCGATGAGGCCCAGGGCCTTGAGCTTCTCGAGGTCGAGCGTGCCCAGCGGCACGCCGCGCTGGATGACGAGCTCGCCCTGGCTGACCTTCACCACGACCGGCTGGACCGAGTCAGCCGCCTTCTGCCGGGCAGCCTCCGTGAGCGACTCGCTATAGGTCGAGTCGACGACCAGGAGTGGTGAGAGGATCTCGCCGGCCAGCGAACGCTGGTCGGCCGGGAACGAGGTCGAGATGCTGCTGACGAGCGAGGCCCGCGCGGCATCGAGGTCCGTGTCGCGGATCTCCTGGGCCTGGGCCTCGTCGAGCACTGAGCGCATCTCCGCCCGCAGGGCCTGCCAGCCGGGCTCGTCAAGGGCCTCAAGGGTGGCCATGGCGGCCGACGAGAGGCCCGGGATGGCGGCCCCCAGGGCGGCCTTGCGAGCTTCCTCCGAGAGGATCGCCCCGAAGGCCGCGTCCACGGGAGCGACGGTCTGGTCGAAGGCCGCCAGCTGTTGGGCGGCGGCACGCTGCCCACCTTCGGCCGTGTAGTCGAACTGGGGCGCGACCGCCTGCGACTTGGCGGCTCGTGCGGCGGTCGTCTGGATCTGGCTGACGTACTGGGTCGAGCGCGGGGCGTAGACGTCGTAGGGCGCCGGTTCGCCGACGGCGGCCGTGAGACGCTGCGGGCTCAGGGCGTCCGCGCCCAGGATGGCACCCAGGACCGCGATGAGGACGGCCCCGGCGATCACCAGGCGAACGGCGTCGCGGCGGGTGAAGGCCGCGGTGCGGGTCATCGTCCGGGCGAACATGGGCAGGCTCGGTCAGGCCTCGGCCGGCCCGGTCACGGACGTGCCCGTGGCGGAGGTGCCCGTGGCGGAGGTGCCCGTGGCGGAGGCCGCACCCGGCGCTGCCGAAGCGTCCGCGGCAGGCTGGGCCAGGGCGCCCGCGACCAGCCCGGAGACGACCTTGCCGTCGGCCCGGCCGCGGGTCTGTGGGGCGAGGATGGCCATGACCTTGCCGAGGTCACGGGGGCCCGCCGCGCCCGACTCGACGATGGCCTGGGCGACCATCGTCCGCAGCTCGTCCTCGGTCAGGGCCCGAGGCAGGAACGTCTCGATGATGGCGATCTCCGAGCGCTCGCGTTCGGCCAGCTCGGGCCGGCCGCCGTTCTCGTAGGCCTCCACCGACTCGCGGCGGGTCTTCACCTCGCGCGCCAGCACCGCCACGACCTCGTCGTCGCTGAGCGGACGGCGGGCGGCCTTGGCGGCGTAGTTCGTGGCCGACACGGCCATCCGCAGGGTGTCACGCCGCAGGGCGTCCTGCTCCCGGATGGCCGACGTCAACGCGGCCTGGAGTCGTTCTGCAAGTGTCACCGACTGGCTCCTTGGGTCGGGCGCCGTCCCGGCGGGGCCGTGCCCTACGAGCGCGGGATCACCCCTGGCGAGCGGCCTTCTTGCGCTTCGCTTCCTTGCGCTTACGCTTCACGCTCGGCTTCTCGTAATGCTCTCGGCGGCGGGCCTCTGCGAGGATCCCGCTCTGCTGGATCTTCTTATTGAAGCGACGGAGCGCGCTCTCGAAGGTCTCGTTCTCGCCGACTCGGATCTCGGCCAATCCGGTGATCACCTCCTGACCGGCAGGCTGCGCCGTCGCAGGCTCCCGGGCCGGTTCGTCGGGGGCCTGTGCGCGCCCCGACGGTGGGTGGGGCCCACGGGGCGCGAAGGCTGGCGCAGTCTACGCGTTCGGGCGGCGGCCGGTCAAACACCCGACGACGAGCCTGAGCGTCGGCCTGCCCGCACCTCCCCGGGCCGCCTGGTGGTTGCTGAGGGCGAATATCCGGGCACCAACGTGAGCGTCGGCCTGTGCGCACCTCCCCTGGGGCGTCTCGTGTTTGCTGAAGGCGAATATCCGGACTCCGATGATCGCCCGACGCTGGTCAGGCGCGGGAGGTCGGTGTTTCGGACGGCGTTCGTTTGCGGACCGCAGATCGCAGGCGCCGGAACGACCCGGGAAGGCTGCTGGTCCTCGATCCCCGGAAGGTTCGGCCGCGTCTATTCGCGGGCGGCAAACGAAGTGCCGCCGCCGGGCCAGGAACGTGTCGTACGTGTGCGGGTAGGCCGGACCAGTGCGCATCCATTCGCTGCCAGCAGACTGGGACGGGTGCGGCCGGAGGACTACCGGTCGGCGAAGAGGGCGTCGCTCGGCGAGGAGGGCGTCCCGATGGCCGGCGGCGAGGCGTGGCCCACAGGGAGGTGTCGGCCCACAGGGAGGTGTCGGCCCACAGGGTGTGTCCGTCGAGTTCGGAGCGTGGCCCACGGACGAGGCGCGGGCCATGGGGAGGTGCCCGTCGAGTTCGGGGCCGAGGCTCCTGGTCGTCAGCCTGGCTCGCGCTCGTCGACGAGGGTCTCCCAACGTTCCCAGCGGGCGAACGAGGCGCTCGGGACCCAGCCTCGCTGCAGGGACGGGGAGCGGCGGTCCGGGAGGGGGTGGCCCACAGGCATCACGCCCACCGGGGTGAAGTCCGCGGGGATGCCGAACTCGGCCTTGAGAGCCTCGATGTTGCCCGGCTCGGGCGTGCCGGCGAAGCCGGCGGCGAGCCCCTCATCGACCGCCGCCAGGGCGACGAGCATGACCGTCATCCCGATGTCCATCCACCAGTAGGGGATGGGCCAGTCCGTCTCCGCGCCCGAGGCATCGGTCTTGTCCGGCTCGTGGTAGCGGTCGTGGTAGATGCGCTCGCTGACGCAGGGCACGAAGATCGC
>DASUKL010000141.1:0-14546 GCA_036278755.1 Candidatus Limnocylindrales bacterium
GGCGCGGTACTCGGACGCGCCGCGCAGGGCGAGGTACTTCGTGATCGCCGCCGTGAGCGTCGTCTTGCCGTGGTCGATGTGGCCGATCGTGCCGATGTTGACGTGGGGCTTGGTGCGCTCGAACTTCTTCTTCGCCATCGCGTGCGCTAGCGACTCCTCAGGACGCGGCTTCGCCGCAGGGTTAGGGGGCTGGAGCCCACAATGGGACTTGAACCCATGACCTCTTCCTTACCAAGGAAGTGCTCTGCCAGCTGAGCTATGTGGGCCCGGTGCGGGTGGTCACACACCAGGGATGATGGTGGGCAGGGAGGGAATCGAACCCCCACAGTCGAAGGACGGCTGATCTACAGTCAGCGGAGCTCACCACCTGCTCAACCTACCCATGATGCACGGCGCCCTCGGGGCGGAGCCCCGCCGCTCGGCCCGAGAGCCTCGCGTGGTGAAGAGCGATGGACGCTGTGCCCTCTTCGCTTGGAGCCGACGACGGGACTCGAACCCGGAACCGGCGGTTTACAAAACCGCTGCTCTACCAATTGAGCTACGTCGGCGCGACATCGGAGTCTACAGCACCTCCTTGCTCCTGCGCAACGGATGGCTGGTCGCGTGGGCTGTCGGACGGCGGGCCGGCCGGGCCTTCGCCGGCCTCGGCTCGCTGGCCGGCGGCCTCGAGGAGGAGGACCGAACCGGCCACGGCAGCGTTGAGCGAGCCCACCCGGCCGCGCATGGGGATCCGCACCGACTGATCGAGCCGGCGGCGCACGGCGCCCGAGAGACCCCGGCCCTCACTGCCGACGACGAGGGCCAGCGGGCCGCGCAGGTCGGCTTCCCGGTAGCCCAGGGCCGCCTCCGCGTCGGCCCCCACGAGGCGCAGGCCCCGGCCCCGGAGGTCCGCCAGGAGCCCGCCCAGGTCGTCGACGGGCACGAGGAGGAGGTGCTCCACGGCGCCCGCCGAGGCCTTGATGGCCGAGGCCGTGAGGGGGGCCGCATGGCGGGTGGGAAAGACCACGCCGTGGACCCCGGTGGCCTCGGCGGTCCGCAGGAGGCTGCCCACGTTGTGCGGATCCTCCAGCGAGTCGAGGACCAGGATGAAAGGCCGCTCGCCGCGGCCCACGGCCCGGGCCACGACCTCGTCGAGGGAGGCCCAGTGCCGCGGGCCGGTGACGAGGGCCACGCCCTGGTGGCCGTCGAAGCCGGTGATCGCGGTCAGGCTCCCCCCTTCGACCTCGACCACGGGGATGCGCAGGGTCGTGGCATGGAGGACCAGGGCCTCGAGGGCCTGGCGGCGCTGGGGCACGACCAGCAGGCTGACCGCCTCCCGGCGGGCGGCGAAGGCCTCTTCGACCGGCCGCCGGCCGGCGATGAGCTCCTGGCCCGGTTCGAGTTGGGCCGCGGGCGGGATGGCCGGGGAGGTCGGCCAGGCCCGGGCCGGCATGTCGTGCGGGCGGACCGGGGCCGGACCAGGGCCCGACCCTCGGACGGGACCCGGTCCTCGGACGGGTCGGGGGTCTCGATAGGGCCCCCGTTCGGCAGGGCGATCGAAGTGGCGGTACGGCCCTCGATCGGGACGCTGCGCGGGGCCGTCGCGATGGAAGCCGCGATCCGGGCCGCCCGCGTAGGCGGCGGGCCTCGAGGGCCGCTCGCCACCGCCGGGGCCAGCGCGGTCGCGGCCAGGCGATCGCCAGGGGCGTGGCCCCTGGCCGGGTGGCCGCTCCTCGCGCCGCGGGGGACGCCAGGGTCGATCCCCGGGGGCCGGCGCCGGAGGTACGTCGTCACGCCGCGGGGGGCGCCAGGGTCGATCCCCGGGGGCCGGCGCTACGTCGTCACGCCGCTGCGGCTTCCAGGGCCGCGGGCGCTCCTCCCCCGTGGGTGGGCGACCCTCGGGCCGGGCGCCCTTCCAGGGGCGCGGCCGCTCCTCCCGGTCCGCTGGCGAGCCGTCGCCCCGGCGGGGCTTCCAGGGTCCTCGCACATCCGGCTCGGGCGGAGGGCCACCGCTCCGAGGGCCCTTCGGGGGTCGCGGCCGCGAGCCGGGGGCCGGGGACGCCGGCCTGGCCTTGCGCCGCTGGGGCTGACCGTCAGCCATCGACCGGCTCCCGGAGGCGGCGCCAGCGCTGCCCGTCACGGGTGTCCTCGACGGCCAGGCCGCGGTCGGCCAGGACGTCTCGCAGGCGGTCCGACTCGGCCCACTCGCGCGCCTGACGGGCGGCCGCCCGAGCATCGAGGAGCTCGACCAGGTCGTCGGGCAGGGTCGCCTCCTCGGGCTCCTCGGCCACGGCCAGGACCCGATCGAGGTCGCGGACGGCGGCTGCCGCAGCAGCGGCGTCGGCCGTGGAGAGCTGGCGCGCGTCGATCCGCCGATTGAGGTCGCGGACCAGCTCGAAGACCGCGGCCAGGGCCTGGGGCGTGTTGAGGTCGTCGTCCATGCCGGCCCGGAAGCCGGCCCGGGCGGCCTCGAGGGCGGCCGGAAGGCCCGGGTCGCCCTCCCCTCCCTGACGATAGGCGTCGAGCGCGGCGAGGAGGGTGGAGAGGCGCTCCACGGCCGCCGAGGCGGCGGCCAGCGAGTCGTCGGAGAACTCGAGGCCGGCCCGGTAGTGGGCCGCGAGGAGGGCGTAGCGCAGGGCGCGCGGGCGGACGCCAGCTTCGTAGAGCTCGGCCGGGCGGGCGATGTTGCCCTCCCGCTTGGCCATCTTGCGACCGCCCATCTGGAGATGGGCGCAGTGGAGCCAGGTCCGCACGAAGGGCTGACCGGTGGCCGCCTCCGATTGAGCCATCTCGTCCTCGTGGTGGGGGAAGATGAGGTCGACCCCACCGGTGTGCAGGTCGAGCGAGGGGCCCAGCTCGGCCATGGCCATGGCCGAGCACTCGATGTGCCAGCCCGGCCGGCCGGGACCGATCGCCGTCGGCCAGGAGGGCTCACCCTCCCGCGGGCCCTTCCAGAGGGCGAAGTCGCGCACGTCGTCCTTAGCGTACTCGTCGGCCTCCACCCGTTCGCCGACCCGCTGGGCGCCGGGGTCGAGGTGGGCCAGGCGCCCGTAGGCCGGCCAGCTGGCGATGCGGAAGAAGATCGAGCCGTCGTCGGTGCGGTAGGCGTGGCCGCGCTCGAGGAGGGTGGCGATGAGCTCGACCATCTCGGGGATGTGCTCGGTGGCCCGGGGCAGGGCGTCGGGCGGGCCGATGCGGAGGAGGGCCAGGTCGTCGACGAAGTGCTGCAGGTAGCGGCCCGTGAGCTCGTCGATGGTGATGCCCTGGGCACGCGCGTCGCGGATGATCTTGTCGTCGACGTCGGTGATGTTCATCACCCAGCGGACGCCGTAGCCGGACCAGCGCAGGTAGCGGACCAGCAGGTCGGCGAAGGCGAAGCTGCGGAAGTTGCCGACGTGAGCCGGAGCGTAGACCGTCGGCCCGCAGGTGTAGACCCGTACGGCGGCCGGGTCCTGAGGGGCGAAGGCCTCGAGGGCGCCGCCGAGGGTGTTGCGCAGCTGGAGGCTCATGTCTCGCCCTCGGTCCCGGGGAGGAGCGTCACCAGGGCCCGCGCGGCGATGCTCCGGCCGGCGCCGGTGGGGCCATCGAGGTTGCCGCTGCTGGCGCGCACGCTGACCTCCTCCTCCGGTACGCCCGCCAGTTCGGCGATCCGCCGGCGCATGGCCTCCAGCCGGGCCGGACCGAGGATCGGGCGGGCGGCCTCGATGTGCAGGTCGACGGCGGCCGGCCGCCAGCCGGCCCGGGCGGCCTCCTCCACGGCCCGCCGCAGGAGGCGATCGGAGCCGATGCCCCTCGTGGCCGGGTCGCCGGCGGGGAAGAGGCGGCCCAGATCGCCCCGCCGGGCGCCGCCCAGGATCGCGTCGGCCACGGCGTGAAGGGCCACGTCGCCGTCCGAATGGCCGTGGAGCCGGGGGGCGTCAGCGATGAGGATGCCGCCCAGGGCCAGCCCGTCCTGAGGTCCGAAGGGGTGGCTATCGGTGGCCTCGGCCAGGCGGGGGGACGGCGACGGTGCCAGGTCGGCCAGGTCCCGGCCTTCAGCGGGGGCTCGGCCTTCGGCAGGGGATCGGCTGCCCGCCAGCGCCGTGGCTCGGGCTAGATCATCGGGCGTGGTGACCTTGAGGTTGTCGACCTCGCCGGGCACGGTGACGACCTCGAACCCGGCGGAGGCCAGGACCGCGGCCTCGTCGGTGAAGGAAGACGGGTCGGCCTCGGTCAGGCCGGTGAACGCCTCCACGAGGAGCGAGCGGCGGGCCGCCTGCGGCGTCTGGGCGAGGACGAGTCCCTCGCGCTCGACGGCCGCCGCCACCCGCCCGGCGGTGACGCGCTTCACCGATTCGCTGACCGGCGTCACGGGGATCGCCGCACCGTGGGTCCGGGCCGCCCGGGCGACCGCTTCCACGAGGGCCGGACTGACGAACGGCCGGGCGCCGTCGTGGATCAGGACGACCTCGGCCTCGGGCCGCGTGGCGGCCAGACCCGCCCGGCTCGACTCGACCCGCCAGGCACCGCCCGCCACGACCCGGGCGCCACTGGCCTGGAGCCACGGCGCCGCAGCGAGGTCCGCGACGCGCTCGGGGGCGGCCACGACGACCAGCGCCCCTACGGCCGGCGCGGCGGCCAGTGAGCCCAGGCACCAGGACAGCAAGGGGCGGCCCGCCAGGGGGGCCATGAGCTTGTCCTGGCCGCCCATCCGCCGGCTCCGGCCCGCGGCCACCACGACCGCGTCGGCGAAGCCCTCGCTGCCCGGCGCTTCCTCCACGTCCATCACTCCAGGCGGGGGTGGGCGAAGACCATCCGCCCGGCCACGGTCTGGAGGACCCGGGTGACGGTCACGTCGAGGTCGCGGTCGAGGAAGCGCTGCCCGCCTTCGACCACGATCATCGTGCCGTCGTCGAGGAAGCCGACCCCCTGGCCCGCCTCCTTGCCTTCCTGGATGACGCGGACCCGCAGCTCCTCACCGGGCAGGAAGGCCGGCTTCACGGCGTTGGCCAGGCTGTTCACGTTGAGGATGCGGATGCCCTGCAGCTCGGCCACCCGGTTGAGGTTGAAGTCGTTGGTCAGGATGGCCGCCCCGCGCGCTCGGGCCAGGGCCACGAGCTTGGCGTCGACCTCGTCGATGGCCGGGAACTCCTCCTCCGAGATCTCCACCGGCAGCAGCTCCTCCTTCTGGATCTGGCCCAGGATCTCGAGGCCTCGCCGGCCCCGGCTGCGCTTGTGGGCGTCGGAGTGGTCGGCGATGTGCTGCAGCTCGAGGAGCACGAAGCGGGGCACGATGAGCACGCCGTAGAGGAAGCCGGAGGCAGCGATGTCGGCGATGCGGCCGTCGATGATGGCGCTCGTGTCGACCACGATGAGGGGCATGGCCGGCCCCGCCGGCGCCTCGTCACGTCCCGGGCGCGGCAGAAGACCCAGGGCCTCCACGGCCTCGAGGAGGTCGTGCCGCTTGGCCACGGTCAGGCCCAGCATGCCCAGGCCCAGCACGGCCGAGACGCCGACGGGCAGGACCTTGCCGTACGGATCGGGGAAGCCGGCCAGAGGTAAGCCCAGGAGCAGGCCCAGGAGGAGACCCACGAAGGCGCCGCCCACGGCGGTCACGAACTCGCCCGTGGAGAGGGACTCGACGCTCCGCTTCAGCCAGCCGGCGGGCACGATCGTGAGGTAGGGCAGGATGAGGAAGCCGACCGCGATCCAGGCCACGATCCAGACCACCAGCAAGAAGCCGGCGTTGGAGACGTCGGAGAACAGGCCGTCCGGTCCTCCGCTCGACGCGGTCGTGACGGCCACGAGACCGCCGAGGATCGCGCCGAGGACGCGAACGAAACGGATCATGGGAGGGCCGAGCCTAGCACAGGGCCAGGCTCAGGAGGACCGCCCCGATGGTCCTCCCAGGACCGCTTCGAGCGCCTCGGCCAGGGTGCGCACGCCAACGACCTCGAGACCGGCGATCGCCGGCGTCCCGGAGCCCCATCGGCCGCCCCCGGCGCGCCGGGTCGAACCCCCCGTGGCGGCCCGCGTGACGGCGCTCCCGGCCGGCACGACCGCCTGCCGGAAGCCGAGCCGGACGGCCTCGCGCAGCCGCCGCTCGAGGGCCGGCGCGGGCCGCAGCTCGCCCAGGAGCCCCACCTCCCCGAGGGCCACGGTCTGGGGCCGTAGCGGTCGGTCGCGAGCCGACGAGGCAAGGGCCAGGGCGAGCGGCAGGTCGACCGCGGGCTCGGCCGTGGACAGGCCGCCGGCCAGGCTGGCGTAGACGTCCCGATCGGCCAGGCGGACGCCGGCCCGCCGGCCCAGGACGGCGATGAGGAGGGCCAGCCGGTTGGGGTCGAGCCCGCTCACCGTGCGGCGCGGGGCGCCGAAGCCGCTGGCCGGCGCGACCAGGGCCTGGACCTCGACGAGCAGCGGCCGGCTGCCCTCGATGAGGGCCGCCACGGCGCTGCCCGGCGCCCCGCCGGCGGCCGTCTCGAGGAAGGCCCGGGCCGGATCGGCGACCTCGCGCAACCCATCGCCGGCCATCTCGAACACGCCGAGCTCCTCGGTCGAGCCGAAGCGGTTCTTCGTGGCCCGCAGGAGGCGGACGCCGGCGAAGCGCTCGCCCTCGAGGGTCAGGACCGCATCAACGACGTGCTCCAGGGTCTTGGGTCCGGCCAGGCTGCCGTCCTTCGTCACGTGGCCGATGAGGACGACCGGCGTGCCCGAGCCCTTGGCGAAGGCCAGCAGGCGGGCCGCCGACTCGCGGATCTGGCCGACCGAACCGGCCGGGCCCTCGAGGGCCTCGAGGCTCACGGTCTGGATCGAGTCAACGATAAGGAGGGCCGGCTTCAGCTCCTCGGCCCGGGCGATGATGAGCTCGACGTCGGTCTCGGCCAGCACGTGCAGCGCGTCGAGAGCCGGCTCCCCGTCTGCCAGCAGGCCCAGCCGCTCGGCCCGCAGCCGCACCTGGGAGGGCGACTCCTCGCCCGAGATGTAGAGGACCGAAGCCTCGCCGGCCCCAGGCCCGCTTGCCCCGTCCACGCCGGGCGAAGCCCGGCCGGCCCGAGGCCCACCCACCGCGCCGGCCCGGGCCGCCCGCGCGAAGCCGCCGGCGGCCTCGAGGAGGAGGGTCGACTTCCCGATCCCGGGCTCGCCACCGAGGAGGACCAGCGAACCGGCCACGAGCCCCCCGCCCAGGACGCGGTCCAGCTCCCCCATGCCGGTCGGCAGGCGCTCGACGGAGACCGCGGCCAACTCGCGCAGGGGCACGGCCAGGGCGCCACCCGGAGCGCCGCTCCGGGCGCGCGCCCGGGAGGACGGTCGCGCTGGCTCCTGGACCAGCGTCTCGACCAGCGAGTCCCAGGCACCACAGACGTGGCAGCGCCCTTCCCAGCGGGGGGCCGTGGCCCCGCAGGCCTGACAGACGTAGCGGCTGCGAGGCCGCGCCACCGTTAGCGCGCCTCGACCGGCGTCTTCTCGACCTGCAGCTCGATGGACAGGCCGGCCTCCTCGTCGCGATCGACGACGATCGTCTGGCCGGGCTTGAAGCGTCCGACGAGGAGGGCCTCGGCGAGAGGGTCCTCGATCATGTTCTGGATGACTCGGCGGAGCGGCCGGGCCCCGTAATCAGCGTCGTAGCCGATCCGGATGATGTGCTCCTTGGCCGCCTCGGTGACGGTCAGGCCCATCTCCTGGGAGCGCAGCTGATCACGCACCCGGTGCAGCAGGAGGTCGACGATCAGGCCGATCTCCTCCACCGACAGGCTGCGGAAGACGACGACCGAGTCCACCCGGTTGAGGAACTCGGGCCGGAAGGCCTGCTTGAGCTGGTCGAGGACCTTCTCCTTCATCCGGTCGTACTGGGCCTGACCACGAGCGGTCTCGTCCTCACCGGCCGGACGGAAGCCCAGGCTGGTGTCCTTGAGGAGCGACTTGGCCCCGACGTTGCTGGTCATGATGAGGACCGTGTTGCGGAAGTCGACCCGACGGCCCTTGGCGTCGCTGAGGTGCCCATCCTCGAGGATCTGGAGGAGGATGTTGAAGACCTCGGGATGGGCCTTCTCGATCTCGTCGAGGAGGACCACGGAGTAGCTCTTGCGGCGGACGGCCTCGGTCAGCTGACCGCCCTCCTCGAAGCCGACATAGCCCGGCGGGGCACCGACCAGGCGGCTGACGTTGTGCCGCTCCATGAACTCGCTCATGTCGATCTTGATGAGCGCGTCCTCCGAGCCGAACATGAACTCAGCGAGGCTCTTGGCCAGCTCGGTCTTGCCGACGCCGGTGGGGCCTAGGAAGATGAACGAGCCGATCGGCCGTTTGGGATCCTTGAGCCCGGCCCGGGCCCGGCGGACGGCCTTGGCCACGGTCTCGATGGCCTCCTGCTGGCCGATGACCCGCTGGTGGAGGGCCTCCTCCATGTGAAGCAGCCGCTCCGACTCCTCCTGGGCGATGCGCGTGACGGGGATGCCGGTCCACATCGCCACGACCTGGGCGATGTCCTCGTCCGTGACCTCGGGCTCGTTCTCGGCCAGGGCCTCCTGCCAGGCGGATCGGCGCTGGTCGAGCTCGGCCTTGGCCACCGCCTCCGCGTCGCGCAGGCTGGCCGCGGCCTCGTAGTCCTGGCCGCTGATGGCAGCGTCCTTCTCCTTGGTCACCCGCTCCAGCTCGCGCTGGGCCTCCTTCAGCTCCGGCGGAGCCGAGCTGTGGCGCAGCCGGACGCGGCTGGCGGCCTCGTCGATGAGGTCGATGGCCTTGTCCGGCAGGTGGCGGTCGGTGATGTAGCGGATCGAGAGGTCCGCCGCGGCGCGCACCGCCTCGTCCGTGATGTGGACCTTGTGGTGCTCCTCGTAGCGGCCCCGGATGCCGAGCAGGATGTCGATGGTCTGCTCCAGCGTGGGCTCCTCCACCATGACCGGCTGGAAGCGACGCTCGAGGGCCGCGTCGCGCTCGATGTACTTGCGATACTCGTCGAGGGTCGTGGCGCCGATGCACTGCAACTCGCCCCGGGACAGGGGCGGCTTGAGGATGTTGGCCGCGTCGATGGCCCCCTCCGCGGCACCCGCACCCACGAGGGTGTGGAGCTCGTCGATGAAGAGGATCGCGTCGTTCGTGTTGCGGAGCTCCTCGATGATCTTCTTGAGGCGCTCCTCGAACTCACCGCGGTACTTCGTGCCGGCTACCAGGGAGCCGATGTCGAGGGTCAGGACGCGCTTGTTGCTCAAGGTCTCCGGGACGTCGCCCGAGACGATGCGCTGGGCCAGGCCCTCGGCGATGGCCGTCTTGCCCACCCCTGGCTCGCCGATGAGGGCGGGGTTGTTCTTCGTTCGCCGGGAGAGGATCTGGATGACCCGTTCGATCTCCTTATCGCGGCCGATGACCGGATCGATCTTCCCCGCCCGTACCGCCTCGGTCAGGTTGATGCCCAGCTGGTCGACCGTCGGCGTCTTGCTCGCCCGCTTGGTCTCCGCCGCCGGTCCCGCCGTGCTCGACTGCGACAGGACGCGGATGACCTCGTGGCGGACCTTGTCGAGGTTGACTCCCAACGACTCGAGCACCCCGGCGGCGATCCCCTCCCCTTCGCGGACCAGGCCCAGCAGCAGGTGTTCGGTGCCGATGTAGTTGTGCCCCAGGCGGCGGGCCTCGTCGATGGCCAACTCGATGACCCGCTTGGCCCGCGGCGTCAGCCCCACCTCCCCGACCACCGGCCGATCGCCCCGGCCGATGATGAACTCGACCGCGGTACGGACCTTGGGCAGTTCGACGTTCATGTTCTCGAGCACGCGGGCGGCCACGCCCTCCCCTTCGCGCACCAGGCCCAGCAGGAGGTGCTCGGTGCCGATGTAGTTGTGGTTGAACCGCTGCGCCTCGTCCTGAGCCAGGGTCAGGACCTTGCGGGCCCGATCGGTGAACTTTTCGAACTGTTTTTCGCTCATGGGCTCGAACGCCTGTTCTACGCCAACGGGTGGGGCAACCACCCGGAAGGTAATGCTAGCACGGGGTACCCGAGGGGCCGACGGCTCTTCGGTGGTGGGGCTGGGGCGCGGGGAGCGCCTCAGTCCTGCGGTCCGACCGGCCCTCGGGCCGGGCTCCGTCTCGAGCGATCAGCCCTCGGCTGCTGCTTCGGGCTCGGTCGGGGCTTCGGCCTCGGGCTCTGCCGTAGCCTCGGGCTCGACGTCGGACTCGGCCGAAGCCTGGGGCGCATCGGCCGTCTCGGCTTCGGCTGCCGCGACGGCTTCGGGCGCATCGGCCGTCTCGGCTTCGGCTGCGGCGACCGGCGTCTCGACCAGGGCCTCGGTGGCCGCTCCCGGCTGGGCTTCCGAGGCGGCCATCTGCTGGCGGACCTGGGCGAAGGCCGCGGCCAGGGTGTTGTCGATCCCGCCCTCCGGCTCCTGGACGGCCTGCGAGGCGTCGTAGCCCCGATCGCTACCGCGCTCGCGGCGCGGCCGCGTCTCCTGTGCCGGGCGAGCCGGCGGCTCCTCGGCCTGCTTGAGGCTGAGGCCCAGCCGGTGCCGGTCGGATTCGAGGGAGATGATCTTCAGGTTGAGCCGCTGGCCCTCATGGACCACATCGCCCGGATGGGCCACCCGCTGGTGCGAGAGCTCGCTGATGTGGATGAGCCCCTCCAGGCCGTCACGGACCCGCACGAAGGCCCCGAAGTTGACGATCTTCGTGACGGTGCCCTCGATGATGTCGCCGGTCTTGAAGTCGGCCACGGTCGAGTCCCAGGGGTCGGGCTGGAGGCGGCGGATCGAGAGGCTGATCCGGCCGCGCTCGTGGTTGATGTCGATGACCTCGGCCTCGACCTCATCGCCGACCTTGTAGCCGGCCTCGGGGTTGTTGACCTTGTTCCAGCTGAGCTCGCTCTTGTGGACCAGACCATCGATGCCGCCGAGATC
Organism: Candidatus Limnocylindrales bacterium; assembly: GCA_036278755.1. Lineage (GTDB taxonomy): Bacteria > Chloroflexota > Limnocylindria > Limnocylindrales > CSP1-4 > DASUKL01. The sequence goes on from DASUKL010000141.1 coordinate 10,842, forward strand.
GATGAAGACCCCGAAGGGGGCGATGGAGCGGACGTTGCCCGTGACCCGCTGGCCCACCTGGAGGCTGCTGAACAGCTCGTCGCGTTTCTCGCGCCGTTCCTCGTAGAGGGCCACCTTCTCGGACAGGATGAGGCGGTTGGCCTTGCGGTTGACCTCGAGGATCTTGAGCCGAAGCTTGCGCCCGACGAAGGGCTGCAGCTTCTCCGCGATCTCCTGGGCCGCGTCACGAGGCTGGTCGTTCTGGGGTCGGCGCGGGAAGTCGACGATCTGGCTGATGGGCACGAAGCCCCGGATGCCGCAGTCGACGATCAGGCCACCCTTGTTGTGGTCGATGACGGGGGCCTCGATGATCGTGCCGGCATCGAACAACTCCTGCATCGAGCGCCACTTGCGCTCGAGCCCGGCCCGGCGCAGGGAAAGGACCGCGTGGCCGGCTTCCGACTCCGGTTGGAGGACGTACACGAGGACCGTGTCGCCAAGGTTCAGGACGGGCTGCGACTCGGCGTGCCGGCCGTACAGCTCGCGGTTGCTGACCACGCCTTCCGACTTGGCCCCGATGTCGACGAGGATCTCGTCCTTGTCGATGCGGACCACGGTGCCTTCGACGACGTCGCCGTGCTTGAGGCTTCGGATGTCGCCTTCCTGCTCGGCCAGCAGCTCTTCCATGGTCTGGGGCTCGGGCCCCAGCTCGCGCGGCGGAGCGGCCGGTGGGGCAGCCTCCTGCTCCTCGGCGGTCGCGACGTTGGCGAGCTCCTCAGGCGCAGCCGGTGGGGCAGCTGGGGCGGGCTGCTCGGCCGCGGCGGCTTCAGCAGCCGGCTCGGGCGCGACAGCGGGCTCAGGCTCGGCGGTCGGCTCGGGCTCGGGCTCGGTGGCCGAGGCCGCGGGCTCGTCGCTCGACTCGGGCTCGGTGGCGGTCGGCTCGGGCTCGGTGGCCGAGGCCGCGGGCTCATCGCTCGACTCGGGCTCGGTGGCGGCGGGCTCGTCCGCGACCTCGGTCGCGACGGTCTGTGCGGCGGTCTCGAGCGAGGCGGTCGCCTCACCCGTCCGCTGCGTCCCGCCCATCTCCTCTGCGGTCAAGATGCTCGTTCTCCTTCATCGACATCGGCTCCGGGGAATCGCGCGGCCCGGGCACGGCCCGGGCCACTGGGATCGGCTGCGGTGTCGTACGTGTCCGGGTGGGCTCGTCAGACTCCTTCGATCGCGGCGGCGCGGCCGGCTGCTCGGTCCTGTCTCCGTCAGAGCCCGCGCATGGTACCACGCGTCTACAGCGCCAACAACGCGTCCTGCACGGGCCGAAGGGCTCCGCTAGCCTCCGCGGCGATGCCCGAGCTGCCCGACCTCGCCGTGCTGGCCGACGCCCTCCACGCCGCCCTGGCCGGCCGTCCGATGGTCGGCTCGGCCATCAAGGAGCCGCTGGTCGTGCGTGGTCTGCCAGCGGAGCTCGAGGCGCTCTTGGGCCAGCCGCTCCGCCGGCTCACGCGGCGGGGGAAGTTCCTCGCCCTCGACTTCGAACGGGACGCGATCGTCATCAACCCCATGCTCACCGGTCGCCTGGGCCTCGCCCCGCAGGGCGCGCGGCCGTTTCCCGACACGGCCGCAGTGCTGACCCTCGGCCCGCGGGCGCCGGGGCGGCTCAAGCCGGCCCCTGCTCCCTGGACGCGCCGGGCGTCGTGGTTGCCCGATCCGGGGCGGCCGGTCGAACTGCGCTATCGCGACGCCACCCGGATGGGCAAGATCTACCTGCTCCCGGCGGGCGTCGAGCGGCCGGTGCCGGGTTGGGCAGAACAGGGCCCCGACGCCGACGACCCGACCCTCGACCTGGCCGCATGGCGGGAGCGGATCCGGCGCCACCGGGGTGAGCTCAAGAACCTGCTCCGCGAGCAGACCTTCGTGGCCGGCATCGGCAACGGCTACAGCGACGAGATCCTGTGGGCCGCCCAGCTCCTGCCGCTGCGCAAGCGGAGCACCCTGGCGGCCGACGAGGTGGATCGCCTCCACGCGGCGACCCGGGAGGTCCTGGCATGGGCGGTGGACGAGCTCCGGCGGCGCGTTCCGCCGCGCTTCGAGGTGGAGGTCCGCGACTTCCTGCGCGTCCACCGCAAGGGCGGCCAGCCCTGCCCCCGCTGCGGCACGACGATCAGCCAGATCGCCCCGCACGGCTTCGTCACCAGCTTCTGTCGAGGCTGCCAGCGCTGAGGCTAGGGGATGATCAGCACCTGACCGATCCGCAGCGACCGCGGGTCCGTGATGCCGTTGAGCCGCTCGAGCGTGGCCACCGTCGTGCCGAAGGCCGCGGCGATGCCGCTCAGGGTGTCCCCTGACTTGGCGCGATACGAGCGCGTGGCCTGCTGCGTGGGCGACACGCTGGCCGTGGGAGGCCGCGAGAGCGTCGGCACCGGGGTGGGCGTGGGCGTTGGCGCGGGATGGCTCGTGGGTGTGGGGGTCCCGCCGGCCGCTCCCCTGGAAGCCGCGCCGGCTCCGCTGGCCAGCGGCCCTGGGGGGCTGCTCGATGCGCCACTGGTCGTCGACGCGCCGGTCGATCCGAGCGCCGCCGTGCCGGTCGGGCTGGCGGTCCCGGCCCCGGCCCCGGCCAGGCCGTAGCCGCTGAAGCGGGCGGCGAAGAGGACGCCGGCCGCAGCCAGCATGAGGATCACCAGGGCGACCTCGATGGTGCGCCGCCCGAGCCCGGTGGCGGGGGTCGGCCCGGGGACCGCGCTCGGCCGCTCGAGGGCCGTGGGCGTGGCTCGGGTGAGGGCCACGTGGCGCCGCGCCGCGACCCGTTCGGCTCGCAGGCCGGCCACGTTCATGGCCGCCTGCCGCTCATCCGTAGCCGCCTCGTAGTAAGGGCAGTCGACGTGGGTCGCGACGAGGCAAAGGCGACGCTGCCTGATCTGCTCCACGACCGCCGCTGGATGCTGGGCCATGCAGCGGTGCTCGGGCATCGGGCGTGAGGCGCGCCAGCCGCCCTCGTCAGCCAGGAGGTAGGGGCAGATCGGGTCCAAGGACGGGTCGAGGGACCGGTCGGTGCGCGGGGCGGCGGCCCATCCGGCCGGCGGCGCGGTAGCGTGCCGTGCGCCTGTCTCGGTGGCCGTGGACGCGATGGCCCCGGCAGCCGTAGCCGCGTCTCCGCTCACCGTGACCGCGTCCCCGCTCGCCGCGGGCGGCCCGGGCGCCTCTCCCTGCCTCGTCGCCATCGCCGGAGATGATAGGCCCGGCGGCTGCGGGCCGCGGGCCCCCGCCCCAGGCGCCTTCCGCTCGCGACGTGGCGTTGGCGGATAGCAAAAGACCCTGGCGACGACCTATGTTCCCGAAAGGCTGCCCTCTCAGTATCTTCGGCGCTGGAGAGCTTAACTGCCGTGTTCGGGATGGGAACGGGTGTGGCCTCTCCGCTAGAGTCACCAGGATCTCTGCACGTGTCGACGCGATATGGCAGATCGGCGGCTTCGACTCCGCCCTGATCACATTCGAAGGGTGATGATCAGCCGGCCCCTCGCAGCCACCATCGGGTGAACTGCTGAAGAGGTCAAGCCCTCGACCATTAGTACGGCTCAGCTTCATCGGTCACCCGACTTCCACATGCCGCCTATCGAACAGGTGGTCTCCCTGCGGTCTTACCCGGTTGACCCGGTGGGGAACCTCATCTTGAGGCGAGCTTCGCACTTAGATGCTTTCAGCGCTTATCCCGACCGAACATAGCTACCCAGC
>DASUKL010000142.1:0-7293 GCA_036278755.1 Candidatus Limnocylindrales bacterium
GTCGGCCAGGCGCGACGCGGTACAGTGGAGCGGATGAGCCACAACGGCGCCCACCCCGAGCCTGACCTCGACACCATCGAGGGGCTCCAGGCCGCCTTCCGGGGCCAGGGCTACGTCTGCGATCGGGACCTGGCCACGGTCGCCTTCCTGGCCCTCCGGCTGGGCCGGCCGCTGCTGCTCGAGGGGGAGGCCGGGGTCGGCAAGACGGAGGTCGCCAAGGTCCTCGCGGCCATCCTGGGGGCCCGCCTCATCCGCCTCCAGTGCTACGAGGGCCTCGACGTCAACACCGCCGTTTACGAGTGGAACTACCCCCGCCAGATGCTGGAGATCCGGCTCCGGGAGGCGCGCGGCGAAGGCCAGCAGGCGACAGCCCACGACATCTTCGGACCGGAGTTCCTCATCCGCCGCCCGCTCCTCCAGGCCCTCGATGCGCACGAGGGAGTGGCGCCGGTCCTGCTCATCGACGAGATCGACCGGGCCGACGAGGAGTTCGAGGCCTACCTGCTCGAGATCCTCTCTGACTTCCAGGTGACGGTGCCCGAGATCGGCACGATCAGGGCCGAGCGGCCGCCTCGGGTCATCGTCACCTCGAACCGGACCCGCGAGGTCCATGACGCCCTGAAGCGCCGCTGTCTCTACCACTGGATCGACTATCCGAGCGCGGGCAAGGAGTACGAGATCGTCCTGGCCCGGCTGCCCGACCTGCCCGCCCGCCTGGCTCGCCAGGTCGTCGGCTTCGTCCAGGAGCTGCGGGCCACGGACTTGACGAAACTGCCGGGCATCGCCGAGACGCTCGACTGGGCCGCGGCGCTCGTGGCCCTCGGGGCGGACGACCTCAGCCCGGCCGTCGTGGAGCAAACGCTGGGGGTCCTCCTGAAGTACCAGGAAGACGTGCGGGCGGTGAAGGGGCCTGTGGCCGAGATGGCCCTGGCCGAGGCGGCGGGTCGTGACTGGGGGCGCTGAGCGCGGCCGGGGCCGGACAGATCCTCGCTCGGCCCCGGACGACGAAGGCCTTGGCCCCTGGGACCCGGGCCGGGTGCGGGGCGAGCCGTTCGTGCGCAACGCCCTGCTCTTCGGGCGCATCCTGCGTCGGGTGGGGCTGGCCGCCGACCTGCCCGCCGTGCTCGACTTCGGGCGCGCCCTGACCCTCGTGGATCTGGGCGATCGGGCCGAGGTCAGGTCGGCCGGGGCGGCCCTCTTCTGCCGCCGGCGCGAGGATCTCGCACCGTACCGCTTGGCCTTCGAGCGCTTCTGGCGCCGCCACGGCGCCTGGCGGGAGATGGCCGGACCGCCGGCCGCGGATGCCCTGGACCTGTCCGACGAGCGGCCGGCCGGGCTCGGTGAGCGCGGCGAGCGGGAGGGCGGTGCCGACGAGGCCCAGGATGAGGCCGGCGAAGAGGCCGCGGCCGCGCTGGCCATCGCCCCCGAGGCCTACAGCGCCGCCGAATCGCTCCGCCATCGCGACTTCGAGCGGATGTCCACGGCCGAGCTGCGCGCGGCGGCCCGCCTCATCGACCGGCTGGTGCCCCGCCTCGAACAGCGCCGGACGCGCCGCTGGGAGGTACACGGGCACGGCCAGACCCTGGCCCCGCGGCAGATGCTCCGGCGGAACCTGGCCACGGGGGGTGATCCGTTGACCTGGCTCTGGCGTCGGCCAGTCCAGCGGCCGCGTTCGATCGTCCTCATCTGCGACATCTCGGGCTCCATGGAGCGACACTCCCGCCTCCTCCTTCGCTTCGCCCAGGCCCTCACCCGTTCCCGGGTGCCGACCGAGGCCTTCGTCTTCGGGACGCGGCTCACCCGGGTCACCCGTCAGCTCAAGGGCCCCGACCCCGATCGAGCCCTCTCGCGCGTGGCCGACAGCGTGACCGACTGGTCCGGCGGCACCCGCATCGGGGCCTCCTTCGCGGAGTTCAACCGTCGCTGGGCCCGCCGGGCGCTGCGCTCGAGCGGGGTCGTGGTCGTGGTCAGCGACGGCTGGGACCGAGGCGATCCGGCCCTCGTGGGCAGCGAGACGGCCCGCCTCCGCCGCAACTGCCACCGCCTCGTCTGGCTGAACCCGTTGGCCGGGGCGGACGGGTACCGGCCCCTGGCGGCGGGCATGGCCGCCGCCTACCCCTACCTTGACGACTTCCTGCCGGCCAACGACCTGGCCAGCCTGGAGCACTTGGCCCGGCTGCTGGGCCAGCGCGACCGGCGCCGGCAGGCCCTGCGCCGCCTCAGCCCCTCGACCGGGCCAGGATCGGCGACCGGGCCGGGATCGGCGACCGGGACGGGATCGGCGACCGGGCCTGGGTGGGCGACCACGCCGGGACCACGATCGGTGACGCCGGGCCGCGAGGGAGCCGGCCTGCCGGTCGGCTTCGGACGAGGATGGCGATGAGGGAACTGCTCGAGCAGCTGACGGCCTGGCAGGCCGAGGGGCTGGCCCTGGGGCGGGCGGTCGTCGTGCGCACCTTCGGCTCGGCCCCCCGCGAGGCCGGGGCGGTGCTCATCGGGACCGACGACGGTCGCCTGGCAGGTTCGGTCAGCGGCGGCTGCGTGGAGGGCGCGGCCTTCGAGGAGATCCGCCAAGCCCGTGAGGCCGGCCGCTCGTGGGTCATCCGCTACGGCATCAGCGACGAACAGGCCTGGGATGTGGGGCTGGCCTGCGGGGGCACGATCGACGTCCTCATCGAGCCCCAGGTCCGGCCCCAGCTGACCCAGGCCGCCGCCTCGCAGGAAGGCCGGGCTGTCCTGACCCTCCTGCCGGCCGACGCCCCGCCGCCCGAGTTCGGACCCAGCGCCCGAGGGCAGGGGGCCGCGCCGGGCGAGGCCATCGTCGTCGATGCCCAGGGCTTGGCCCTCGACCCGTCAGGGGCGACCGTGCCGCCGGCCCTGGCCGCCTACGCCCGGCAGCGAGTGGCCGAGGGCACGTCCGGGACGCTCCGCCTCGATGACGGCCGCCAGTGGTTCGTGGAGGCCTTCGGGGCCCGGCGGCGGCTGGTCATCGTGGGCGCCGTCCAGGTCGCCATCCCCCTCGTCAGCCTGGCCGCCACGTTGGGCTACGAGACGGTCGTCGTCGACGGCCGGGAGGCCTTCATCCACCGCGAGCGGTTCCCCCACGCCGACCGGCTCGTCGTGGGCTGGCCGGACGAGGTGGCCGACGAGATCGGCCTGGGGCCGGCCGACGCCGTGGCCGTCCTGAGCCACGACGTGAAGTTCGACGAGCCGGCCATCGTCACCGCCCTCCGCCGCGGCTGCCGCTACGTGGGCGCCGTGGGCAGCCGCAAGACCCAGGCCGACCGGCGGGCGCGCCTCCTGGCGGCCGGCCTGAGCGAGGCCGAGCTGGGTCGCCTGCGGGGTCCGGTGGGCCTCGACCTCGGTGGTCGAGCGCCGGCCGAGACGGCCCTGGCGATCATGGCCCAGGTCGTGGCCGAGCGATACGGAGCCAGCGGCGGTCCCCTGCGAGCCAAGCCCCCGGCCGGGCCGGAGGGCCTCACCGGCCCGCTCCTGCGCCAGACGGCCGAGCTGGCCGTGGCCTTCCGCGAGGGCCTTGCGGAGCGGCGTGTGGGAGTGGCCCCGGAGGTCACGCCGACCAGCTTGCGCAGGGGTCTGGATGTGCCTCTGCCCGAGGGCCGCACGCCGCCCGAGCAGGTCGTGGCCGAGCTGGCCCGGGCGGCCGAGCCGGGCATCGTCGCCTCGGCCGGGCCCCGCTACTACGGCTTCGTCGTGGGTGGCGGGCTGCCGGCCGCCCTGGCCGCCGACTGGCTGACCTCCACCTGGGACCAGAACGCGGGCCTGTACGTCCTCTCGCCGGCGGCCGCGATCGTCGAGGACGTGGCCGGCCGCTGGCTGCTCGACGTCCTGGGCCTGCCGGCCGGATCGTCGGTCGGTTTCACCACCGGCGCCACGACGGCCAACCTGACGGCCGTCGCTGCGGCCCGCCACGCGCTGCTCCATGACGCGGGCTGGAACGTGGCCGACGACGGCCTGCAGGATGCCCCCAGGATGGAGGTCGTGGTCGGCGAGCACGTCCATGCCTCGATGCTGCTGGCCCTTCGCATGGCCGGCTTCGGGCGGGCCCGGCTGCATCGCATCCCGGCCGACGCCGAGGGCCGCATGCAGGCGCCCCAGCTGGCCGCGGTGCTGGCCGGGCTGGAGGGGCCGGTCCTCGTCGCGGCCCAGGCCGGCGACGTCAACTCGGGCGCCTTCGATCCCCTGGCCGAGATCGCCGCCCTGGTCAAGGCCCGGCCCGGGACGTGGCTCCACGTCGACGGTGCCTTCGGCCTGTGGGCCGCCGCGGACCCGACCCGGCGCCACCTCCTGGCCGGCATCGAGGAGGCCGACTCGTGGGCCACCGATGCCCACAAGTGGCTCAACGTGCCCTACGACGCGGGGCTCGTCTTCGTCCGTGACCCGGCCGCGCACCTGGCGGCCATGAGCATCAGCGCGGCCTACCTCGTGCCCGCCCCGGGGACGGAGCGCGATCCCTTCGAGTACGTGCCGGAGATGAGCCGCCGGGCTCGCGGCTTCCCCATCTACGCCGCCCTCCGTTCGCTGGGCCGGGCCGGCCTGGCCGAGCTCGTGGAGCGCTCCTGCACCCTGGCCCGCCGGATGGCCGAGGCCCTGGCCGCGGCGCCCGGGGTGGAGATCCTCAACGAGGTCGTCCTGGACCAGGTCCTCGTCCGCTTCGGCGACGACGACGAGCTGACCCGGGCCGTCATCGCCGCGGTCCAGGAGGAAGGCACGTCCTGGCTGGGTGGCACGACCTGGCGGGGCCGGGCGGCGATGCGCATCTCGATCGTGGGCTGGTCGACCAGCGAGGCGGACGTGGACCGCTCGGCGGCGGCCATCCTGGCCTGTCTCGACGCCGCCCGTCTCGCCCCCGCCCGTCTCGATGTCGCCCGGTGACCCATCCGGCTCGCGTCGGCGCCGTCGTCCTGGCCGCGGGCGCGGCGAAGCGCTTCGGGGGCGAGAAGCTGCTGGCACCACTCCAGGATCGGCCGGTCCTCCAGCACGTCCTCGACACGCTGGCCACCATCGGCCTGGGCGAGGTCGTGGTGGTCCTCGGCAGCGGCGCCCGGGCGGTGGAGGCCGGCATCGTCTGGCATGGCGAGCGGATCGTCCGCAACCCGCATCCGGAGCAGGGCCTCTCCTCATCGCTGCGGACGGGCATCGCGGCCCTCGGCGTGGGCCGCCAGGCGGCCCTCATCGTGCTCGGCGATCAGCCCGACCTGCAGGCCGACGTGATCCGGGCCCTGCTGACGGCCGAGACGACCGCCCGCCGGCCCATCGTGGTGCCGGCCTACGACCATGGGGGCGGGCGCAATCCCGTCCTCATCCGGCGCAGCGGCTGGCCCTGGATCGAGACGCTGCGCGGCGATCGCGGGCTCGGGATCTGGCTGGCGGAGCACCCCGAGGAGGTCCTCGAGGTGCCCGTGGAGGGCCTGAACCCCGATGTCGACACCCCGGCCGACCTGGCCCTCCTGGCCTGGGGCCACCAGGTGCGGGCCGACCGCGAGCAGGTCGAGCGCTGCCGTGAATCCGCCGACGGGGCCGACTTCTACGTCTCCACGAGCTCGATCTTCCGCGATGACCCCGACCGGACGGACGACCCCGTGCTCGACGCCCTGGTCGCCTTCAGCCGGCCCGACGACGTCTGGCTCGACGTGGGAGCCGGGGCGGGCCGCTACGCCCTGCCGCTGGCGCGGCGGGTTCGGGAGGTGGTGGCCCTCGATCCCTCGCCGGCCATGCTGGGCGCCCTCCGCGAGCTGCAGGCGAAGCACGGCATCGACAACGTCACGATCATCGAAGGGCGCTGGCCCCTGGGGCCCGACGCGACGCTGCCGGGGGCGGACGTGGCCCTCATGGCTCACGTGGGCTACGACATCGAGGCCATCGGACCGTTCCTCGATGCCTTCGAGGCGGCTGCCAAACGGACCTGCCTGGCCCTCCTGATGGAGCACGCCCCGGCCTCCCTGGCCGAGCCCCTTTGGCCGCCGGTCCATGGTGAGCCGCGGTCCCCGCTCCCGGGTCTCGACGCCTTCGTCGAACTCCTGCGGGCCCGTGGCCGCTCGCCGCAGGTCCAGCGCCTGCCCGTGGCCGAGCAGGCCCGGCGCTGGGAGGACCTGGAGGCCTTCGCCCGGCGCCAGACGTGGGTCGCGCCGGGCTCCGACAAGGAGGCCCGGCTGCTCGAGACGCTGCACGCGCTGGCCGTCCAGCTGCCGGACGGCGGCTGGACCATCCCCCACCCACCGCGCCAGGTGGGTGTCGTGGCGTGGACCGCCTGACCAGCCTGCCGCCCCCCGCCCCGCCGGCGACCCCGGCGCCGGGCGGGCAACCGGTCCGTTCGCCGGTCGGCCTGGGCGCCCTGGTGGGCGGCATCGCCGTGCTCGTCGGTACCTTCGCCCCCTGGGTGAGTGGCACGAACCCGCGTGACGAGCTGGTCACGGTGAACGGCTTCGACGGCGCCGGCGACGGCTCGATGGCCCTCCTCTTCGCCGTTCTCTGCCTGATCGCCCTGGCCAGCCGGTCGGTGGCCGGCAGTCGGACCCGCATCATCCAGCTCCTGCCGGGCGGGCTCGGGATCATCGGCCTGCTCTACATGATCGTGGCCTGGCGCGGCCTGCCCCAGACCCTGGAGACCCTGCGCAACCTGGGCGTGGACCCGGTCGTCCAGCCCTGGTTCTGGATCGAGCTCGCCGGCTCGATCATCGTGGCCCTGGCCGGCGTGGCGGCCACGGTCCTCATCATCCGGCGCAACCCGGTCCGGCGGGACACGGCGGCCGACGTCGACGCCTTCGACCGCGTCTTCTTCGTCCGGTTGGCCATCCGGCTGGGCGGCATGGTCGCCGGCCTGGCCGTCGGCGTCTGGCTGGCCATCCAGACCTACGGCTCCAGCGGCAGCCCCTTCGTGCCGGCCTACGGCCTGGTCGGCCTGGGCCTGGGCCTGGGCGCGGCGGCCCTCGTCCTCAGCCTCTTCGGGCCATCCGACCAGCGGAAGAGCGGTTGACCCTGCAACTGATGGCGGGCTAGACTCGCCGGCAGACCGAGCTCTCGGCCCCGGCCGTGCCCCGTCTCCCGGGGACCAGGTGCCCGCGTCGCCTGACACAGGTGCGCGGAACGTCGGACGCAGCGCTGCGCGCCTCCATCGCAGAGGAGGAGGACCGGCCATGATCCCGGCCGAGTTCGACTACGCGAGGCCCGCCGACCTGGACGAGGCGCTCGCGCTGTTACGCGATCGGGAGGGGGAGGCCAAGCTGCTGTCGGGCGGCTACAGCCTGCTGCCCCTGCTGAAGCTGCGCCTGGCCC
>DASUKL010000143.1:0-4986 GCA_036278755.1 Candidatus Limnocylindrales bacterium
GCACCGGTCGGCCTGGTAGGCCCCCGAGCGACCGCCACCGCGACGCCCAAGGGCTCGGCCGCCTTCTATCGGCCGCCCGGCTGGGACGGCGTCTCCGACGTCGACTGCTCCGACTTCAAGACCCACGCCCAGGCCGAGAGCTTCTTCGTCGGCACCGGCGGCAGCCGCACCAACGACCCCTATCGCCTCGACTCCGACCACGACGGCAGGGCCTGCGAGACCCTGCCCTGAGGAGGAGGTCAATCTCGCCCGGGCGGCAATTTGGGGTTGCAACGGCGCCCGCGAAGACGTCCGGAGAATAGACGACGAGAGGCCTGAAACAAGCCTCTCGTCGCCACCACCCAAGGACGCTCCCCCAGGAACGCCCGAGCACAGGAGAAGTTATCTGCCCTGCGGTCCTGTAGCCAGCTGCGAGCTGGGCGGCTCACCAGAGAGTTATGGTTGAGCCGAAACGGTGCAGTATTTGTTGGGTCCAAGCTGCCAGGGGCCACCATCATATTGCTCCGCTCCATGGTAGCCAGCGTTGAAGTACTCCGGGGACTCGAACCACCACTTCCAATCGTAGTCGGTCCAGTACTCAACGTGCGACGCACCGCCGCCTTCGATGTATTGATACCACGTATTGATCTGAACGCCGTCACGATAGAATCGCCCGGCGTAAGTCCCTGGCTGTCCTGCGTAGAGGATATACATGGGCGCTGAAGATGTCGTCCATCCCCCGCCTCGGGTCCAGGTACCATCGGCTTCGTTGATCCATTGAATCGGACAATTGTTCGTGACTGTGATGGCCAATGGCCCTGCCTTGGTTTCGGACGACGGCGCGAGCACCTGGTGGACCTGTGCTGTTTGGTCCGCAAGCGACGCGAGAAGGATGCCATGTTCATAAGCAATCGCCTGCTTGCGCTCGGTATTCGAGAAAGTGGCCCAGTCTGCCTCACTTGTCGGGATCCGCGGGCGAGCCACACTGGCACCGGAGGACTTGGTTGCTGGCGCCACGAGCAACAACATTAATGCGGCAAGAAGCGCGGAACTCTGCAGGAGTCCACGACGATTCAGCGGAACACTCCCTTCCAGATGATCATGATGGACCTGTGGCTGGACCGGTCGCGACCGACCTGCCACTGTCTCCATCGGGCCGCGACCGCCCGATGCGGCCTCCGGCAAACCAAATGAGGAATACGAGGACGACAACCACCACGATCGCCGGCAGGACCGCCGTCGCCGCCATGCCGATCAATGTGAGTGGCTGGGTCCCGGATCCCGGTGTCGCTGACCAGGTCGTGACCTTGGCGATATCGAGGGCAGCGAACTGCGCCTCGCTCACCGGCGCGGCATGAAGCCTCTCCCCGGCACTGGTGATCGCCGTGAGATCAGGTCCGACCAGCCGAAGCTCGACGACCTGGCCGCCATCGATGGCCGCGCTGATGCGGCTCAGAGGTACCGAAGGTGGCCCGGCCGTGATGACCGCCGCGATCAGGGTGAGCACGACGGCGAGGGCGACGAACCCACCGGCGACCAGCCATACGCCACGCACTGGCCGCCGCGACGGCTGCCCGGGTGGGCCTCCGGCGCTCGGCGACCGATCGTTCGGCGCCGGACCATCTGAGGCCGCCGGCGAGCCTTCGAAGGCCAGGACCAGCTCCGTTCGATTGCGCACGCCCGTCTTGGCGTAGATCCTCGCCAGATGGCTCCTGACCGTCGCCTCGGTGACGACGAGCGCCTCGGCGATCTCGCCGGCCGTCATCCCCGTCAGGGCCAGAGCCAGGACCTCGCGTTCCCGCGGGGACAGCAGGGCTGACGGATGAGAGCGAGGCGGTCGTTGCGTCACGAACTCCAGGCTGCCGGCCATGCCCCGATCGTGGCCCGCCCCGACACGCTTGTCGATCCTCGGATCGGATGAAACACGGGGGCTAGCCCACGCGCTTGTCGCGGCCGGCCCAGTAGGGCTCGCGTAGATCCGCCTTGAGGATCTTGCCCGTGCCGCCCTTGGGCAGCGCATCGCGGAGGACGATCTCGCGGGGGACCTTGAACGAGGCCAGGTGCCTGCGGCAGTGGGCCGTCAGCTCCTCGGGCGTGGCCGCGGCGCCGTCCTTGAGGACGACGAGGGCCACCGGCGCCTCACCCCACTGCTCATCGGGGGCGGCCACCACGGCGCACTCGAGGACCGCCGGGTGGGCGGCCAGGGCGTTCTCGATCTCGACCGAGCTGATGTTCTCCCCGCCCCGGATGATGATGTCCTTGGAACGGTCCTTGATCGTGACCTCACCGGCAGGGTCCATGACGGCCATGTCGCCGGTGTGGAACCAGCCTTCGCGGATGGCGGCCGCGGTGGCCTCGGGCTCGCGGTAGTAGCCGTCCATGACCACGTTGGAACGGGCCACGATCTCACCGATCTGCTGGCCGTCGGGGCGGACGTCGTGCCCCTCGGCGTCGACGACCCGGATGCCGACACCCACGGCGGCCCAGCCGGTGGCCGCCTGGCGGGCCTGGTGGGCCTCGGCCGATTCGGTCTCGGCCAGCCAGGAGCGGGGGTTGGCCAGGGTCAGGATCGGGGAGGTCTCGGAGAGTCCGTAGCCGACGATGGCCTGGCAGCCCAGTTCGCGCTCGAGGGCGGCGATGAGGGCCGCAGACGAGGGCGCCCCGCCGACGATGGCCCCGCGGAGGCTGGAGAGGTCGAAGCGCGAGCGCTCGGGATGATTGAGGACGGCGTTGAAGATCGTGGGCACGCCCAGGAGGCGGGTCACGCCCTCGTCCTGGACGAGCTGCATGAGGGCCAGGGGGTCGAACCGGCGGAGCATGACGTGGCGCCCGCCGACCATGGTCAGGTAGTGCGGCGTGCCCCAGCCGTTGACGTGGAAGAGGGGCACGACATGGAGGACGACGTCGTCCTCCCCGAAGCGGACGGCCAGCTCGGCATAGAGGGCATGGAGGTGGAGGTTGCGATGCGTCAGGGCCACGCCCTTGGGCCGGCCGGTCGTGCCCGAGGTGTAGAAGAGCTCGGCCACGGCGTTCTCGTCGATCTCGGGCTCGAGGGGCGTGGCCGGCGCGGCGGCCAGGAGGGCCTCGTACTCATGGTCGGCCAGGGGGCCGGTCTCACCCTCGAGGACGACGAGCGTGGGCCGCTCGTCCAGCTGGCCCACGACCTGCTCGACCAGCGGGGCGAAGTCGCGGTGGTAGACGACGACCCGGCTTTCGGCATGGCCCAGGATGTAGGCGATGTCGGCCGGGGTGAGGCGGATGTTGATGGGATCGAGCACCCCGCCGGCTTCGAGGACGCCGTAATAGGCCTCCAGGAGCTGGTGGGTGTTGTAGGTGATGAAGCTGACCCGATCCCCGGTCCCCAGTCCCAGGCCGCGCAGGGCGTTGGCCAGGCGATGGGTCCGCTCCCCGAACTCGGCGTAGGTGAACCGCCGCTCCCCGTCGACGACGCCGACCTTGGGCCCGAAGAACCGCTCCGCTCGATCGCGGAACTCGAGGACCGACAGGGGCACGATCATCCAAGCACCTCCTTGCGGCGACGTTGTCGCCGTGCCGTCCGGGCGCCGGCGGCCAGGGCGAGCATAGTCCCCTCCGTCGGGCTCACGGCAGCACATCCACCACGGCGTCCTGGCCCAGGGCGGCGGTCACGGTACGGGCGAAGAGGTCGGCCGCCCCCGGGCCGTCGAGGCGGCGGAGGAGGATCTGCTGCGTCGCCTGGGCGGCGGCCTGGCCGACCTCATCGAGCCCCGGCCGGGTGGGGAACGAGCGGGCCACACCTGCCCGGAGGAGGTCGCCCTCGGCCAGGTAGGGCACGTCGCGGTAGGGCGGCACGCCGTCGATGTCGTCGCGCGGCGAGAGGTTACCCACGGCCGCGATGTCCTGGGCCAGGGCTGGCCCCGTGGTGAGCCACTGCAGCAGCTCGAAGGCCAGGTCCGGATGGGCCGAGTCGGCGGCGATGGCCCACATCCAGTTCTCCGCACCGTAGACGAAGGGCGACTGGCCGTCGGTCGTGGGGAAGGGCCAGGTCTTGACGCGGTGGACGAGGTCGGGGATGGGAGCATGGCCGTCCGGCCCCCAGTCGAAGGTCCAGCCCCAGGTGCCCTGGGTCGTGACGGCCAGCTGGCCGGCCGGGAAGCTGAAGTACTTGGTGGGCGTCCAGGGATCGGCCCCTAGCAGCGGCTGGACCGGCAGCAGCCCGTCCTTGACCAGCTCCGCGTAGAGGTCGAAGGCCGTCGTGACCGCCGGCCCGCGCACGACCCAGCCGCCATGGTCCGGGCAGCGAAGGTCGCCGGTGGGGCAATAGACGGTCCCGCCGGCAGCCAGGATGAGGTCGCTGAAGCCTTCGATGAAGCCGCCGCTCCCCCAGCTGGCGCCGGAAGGGATCAGCAGCGGGGGCCGGCCCGTGGCGGCGCGCAGGGCGACCATGCGGGCCACGAGATCGTCCCACGAGGCCGGCGCGTTGGTGGCGATGCCGTTCGCGCTGAGCACGGCCGGCCAGTAGAAGAGCTGGATGACGTTGGCCCCCCGGGGGACCGAGTAGATCCGCCCGTTCTGCTGCACGGCACGGGCCCGCAGCAGCGGGTAGAAGTGGGCCGACCAGTCGGGCCAGGCGACCAGCCGATCGGTCAGGTCGAGGAGGTCGCCGGCAGCCACCAGGGCCGGCACATAGGGCGGCGGGAAGGAGGTCAGGTCGGGACCGCGCCCGGCGGCGTCGTCGGCCTCGAGCTGGGCCACGAAGGCCACGTCGTCGTCGGGACCGGACTGCAGGACGACATGGACCGGTTGGCCGCGGGCGGCCATGGCCTGCTCGAACTGCGGCAGCAGCGTGGCCATGGCCTGGAGGTGGAGGTCCTGGTGGTCGCGGACCGTGATCGTCACAGGTGTGGGGGCGCTGGGGTCGGCCAGCGGGCCGTTGGATGTCGGCAGGCTGGGTGCCGGGCTGGCCGAGGGTGCGCCGCCACACGAGCCACCGATGAGGGCCAGGCCGACCAGGGCCACCAGGAGCCG
>DASUKL010000144.1:0-3427 GCA_036278755.1 Candidatus Limnocylindrales bacterium
GCTGGCCACCCTCTTCGTGGCAAGCTTCAAGGCCGAGCTGACGACGCCCGCCCCCGGGGCGACGCAGGCTTCGAAGCAGGACCCCTGAGGAGGACCGCTGCATGGACTGGGTTTCGCGCCAGTTCCCGACCCGCGTCATCGCCCTGATCCCCATCGCCATCGCCATCAACATCGTGCTGGGCTATACCGTCCAGACGGTCCTCAAGCTCCCCATCTACCTCGACTCGATCGGGACCATCCTCGTCGGCGTCCTGGCCGGACCTCTGGCCGGGGCGTTCACGGGCGCAGCCTCCAACATCATCTGGCAGTACGCCCCCGGCATCGGCGGCGGCACCATCGGACCATTCGCCATCACCGCCGCTGTCATCGGCCTCTTGGCGGGCCTGTGGGGGTACCTCGGCGTCTACAAGTCGCGGCCGGCGGGAGGGCCACAGCTCCTTCTCGCGGCCGTCGTGGGGATCCTGGTCATCGCCGTGCTGGCTTGGCGCATCTACACCTCCCCGGTCTACGGCACCGACCCGAACGAGGGCGGCTACGGCTCCGGCGTGTACGCCGTCATCGTGGGCATCGGCGTCGTGGCGGCGATCGCGGTCGGTGGCTTCATCTACCTCCGGCGAGATGCTGCCGGGGCCTGGGTGGCCATCGCAGGAGCCATCACCGGGATCGTCGCCGCGATCGTGTCGGCGCCCATCGCCGCCTACGCCTTCGAGGGCGTGACCGGTTCCGGCGCGGACCTCATCGTGGCCGCCCTGCGCCAGGGCGGGGCCGATGTCTACAACGCTTCGTTGGGCCAGGGCCTGTTCAGCGACCCGATCGACAAGACGATCACGAGCTTCGTCGTCTTCATCATCCTGGCCAGCCTCTCGCCGCGGCTCATCGCCCGCTTCCCGCTGGGCGACAAGATCGTTCCCGAGAGCGCCTGAGGGAGGAGTGGCTGGCGACGGCTCGCCCCTGGTCTCCATCGGCCAGTCGCCAGGCTCGCCACCGACCGCCCTCCCCGCCTTCGTCGCTCGACCGCCGGAGGGCTTCTATCGAAGTCTGAATCCGACGACGAAGCTGGTCATCTCGTTCGCCGAGGCAGTCTGCGCCTTCGTCGTTCGAGGCTGGACGGGCCCGCTGCTCGTGCTCGTGGTGGTCGCGGCCTGTGCGCTGCTCGCGCGCATCGGTCGGTCGCTCGTGCCGTTCGCCCTGGCCACGATCCCGCTCACGATCAGCATCCTCCTGGTCAACACGTTCCTCTATCCGGGCGCCACGGACCGGATCGTGTCGATCGGACCCCTGGCACCTACGTGGAGCGGCCTGGCCGCAGCGGTACAGGCCACGCTCCGCGTGGTCGCCTTCGCCCTCTCCGTGGCCGTCCTGGGGCTGACGACCCAACCGGATCAGCTCGTCGGCGACCTAGAGCGCCGGGGGGTAGGACGGCGCGCGATCTTCGTCATCGGCTCCACCATCCGCATGGTCCCCCGGATGGCCGAACGGGCAGCCGAGATCACGGAAGCCCAGCGGGCGAGAGCGCTCGACACCCAGGGAGGCATCCTGGCGCGGGTCCGCGGGGTCCTGCCCCTCGCCGGTCCCCTGGTCTTCGGGGCCCTGACCGATGTCGAGGAGCGGACGATGGCCCTCGAGGCGCGCGGCTTTTCCGCACCGGGCCGGAGGACTGTGTTGCGTGCGTTCCCCGATGGCGGCGGCGAGCGCCTGCTGCGCTGGATCCTCTTCCTGGGGACCCTGGCCATCATCGCCCTCTCGGTGGCCGGCTTCCTCGAGGCGCTGCCATGAAGCCACGCTGATGCGGGCGCTCGCATGACGCTCCGGCTCGACGGCGCGACCTATCGGTATGCCGGGTCAGGCACGCCGGCCCTCCGTGACGTCTCGCTGGAGCTGACGCCCGGGGAGGTGCTGGGCATCGTGGGCGCGAACGAGGCCGGCAAGTCGACCCTCTGCCTCGTCGCCGCGGGCCTCGCCCCGGCCACCATCCAGGGCCGCCTGGAAGGTGCGGTCCTGATCGACGAGCTCGACACGCGCACCGCCCGCCCGTCCGACCTCGCCCAGCGCTGCGGCATCCTCTTCCAGAACCCCATCACCCAGCTTTCGGGCACCGCGCCCACGGTCTGGGAGGAGGTGGCCTTCGGGCCACGGAACGTCGGTCTGACGTTGTCCGAGGTCGTGGCCCGCGTCGAGGAGGCGCTGGCGACCCTGGGCATCGCCGAGCTCGCGCCGCGCGACCCGGGCCGACTTTCCGGCGGCCAGGCCCAGCTCGTGGCCCTGGCCGGTGTCCTGGCCCTCCACCCCGCCTACCTGCTCCTGGATGAGCCGACCAGCCAGCTCGATCCCTACGGCACGCGCCTCGTGGGCGACGCCCTGGCCGCCCTCGTGGCCGGCTCCGGCGCGGGCGTCCTGATCGTCGAGCACAAGACCGACCTCCTGGACCGCGTCTGCTCCCAGGTCGGCCTCCTCCAGGATGGGGGGCTCACTCGGGTGGGACCGGCCGCGGAGGTCCTGGCCGACCCGCAGCTCGAGGCCGCGGGCGTCGAGCCGCCGGCCCGGGTCCGCCTCGCCCGCGCTGCCGCGGCGGCCGGGTCGCACCTGCCCGTCGAGGCCCTCGCGGGATGAGCGGGCCGTCCCCCAGCGCCGGCGCCATCCTCCGCACGGCGGGCCTCGGCTTCGTCTATCCCGACGGTACCCGGGCCCTCAGCGCCGTGGACCTTGCCGTCGAGCCCGGTCAGCGGCTGGCCATGGTGGGCCAGAACGGCTCCGGCAAGTCGACGCTCGTGCGCCACTTCAACGGCCTCCTGCGGGCCACGGAGGGCCAGGTCGAGGTCGCCGGCCGCGAGGTCGGCCGCCGGCACGTGGCGGAGCTCGCCCGCATCGTCGGCATCGCCTTCCAGAACCCCGACCGCCAGGTCTTCTCCGGCCGGGTCCAGAGCGAGGTCGCCTTCGGGGCGCGGAACCTGGGCCTCGACCAGGCCGAGGTCGCCGCTCGGGTGACCGAGGCCCTGGCCACGGTGGGCCTGGCGGATGCGGCCGAGACGAACCCCTACGACCTGGGCTACTCGCGGCGCAAGCTGCTGGCCCTGGCCTCCATCCTGGCCATGCACACCCCGGTCGTGATCCTCGACGAGCCGACGACGGGCCAGGACGCTCGCGGCGTAGCCCGGTTGCGGGGCATCGTGGCCGCTCTGGCGGACGAGGGCCGGACGGTCGTGGCCGTCAGCCACGACATGCGTTTCGTGGCCGAGATGTTCGAGCGGGTCGTGGTCATGAGGGCCGGCACGATCGTGGCCGACGGCACGCCGGCCGAGACCTTCGCCGAGGCGGCCTGGCCGACCCTCGCCTCCACGTACCTGGAGCCGCCCCTGGCCGCCCGCGTGGGGGCGCGCCTGGGCCTGGGTTCGACGCCCACCGAAGCCAGCCTCCTGGCGGCCCTCGG
>DASUKL010000145.1:0-2479 GCA_036278755.1 Candidatus Limnocylindrales bacterium
GGGCGTGTGGCGCCAGACGCCGTGGCCGGCGACCGGGCGCCAGTCCTCGGCCTTGAGGCGGGTGATGGTCATGTCGTCCTCCGGGGGAGCTGCGATGGGTGCGGCCGCGTGCTGGACGCGGGTGGCGATGAAGGCGTGGAGCGCTTCGGTCGGGAGCCATTCGCCCGCGTAGCCGGGCTCGGCCAGGGGGTCGAGGAGCCAGACGTTCTTGGCCTTCGGGCCGTTGGGGCCGTCGCGCTGGATGTACATGGCGTGGCCCGACTTCGAGCCCTTCGCAGCGAACGCCGGATCCCAGCGCTGGTAGTGGGCCGGGAGCGCCGAATAGAGCCCCGTCACGGCCAGGCCCTCGCCTGAGGCCAGGAGGCCGTCGATGGTGTCGTTCTGCCCATCGAGGTAGGTGATTGCCTTCCGCGCCGTGGCCGACGTCCCCGCCAGAGCGGCCAGGGCAGCCGGCATCGTCGTGCCGACCTTCATCCGGTTCGGGTCGTCGATGGCCTCGAGGGCCTGGGGCGTGGTCACGGGCTTACCCATCGCCGCGTCGGCCAGCATGGCGACGCTGCAATAGACACAACTATCGAATCCGGCCTCGTGCGGGTCCATGTACCGCTCGCTGGCCAGCTTCGGAACGTAGGTCATGAGCGCATCGTCCAGATGACATAGTCGGAGCCGACGCCGACGTTCGAGGTCTGGACGTACATGGTGAAGTCCGACGGGCCGATGCCGGAGTCCCAGCCGGTGCCGGAGTCCCAGCCAAAGACCGCGCCCACGGCGGTCGGTCGATGCGGCGGTGGCGCGCTCGAGCCCATCGCCTTGAGCTTGGCCGCAGCCACCGCGGCCTCGTTGGGGTCCGAGCGTGGGTGCTCGGCCATGGCCTGGAGCTTCGCGCGCAGTGTGCGGGCATCACTCATGGCAGCAGCCGCCGGTAGAGGGCTTCGAGCAGCGCTTGGTCGGAGGCCGAGAGGTCACTCGACTCGATGGCGCCGATGACGGGGTCGAGCGTGGGCGTCGGCGACGGTGAGGGGGATGCCGTCGCCGACGGAGCCACGGTGGCCGAGGGGCTGGGCGCGGCCGTCTCGGTCGGGGAAGGCGTGGGGCTGGCGGTCGGGCGCGGCGTTGGCGGCGGTGTGGGAGTTTGTGTGGGGTTTAGCGTCGGTGCCACCGTGGCAGTCGGGGACAAACTCGGGGTCGGCTCCGGGCTGCCCGTCCAGGCAGGCGCCAGCCAGTCCGTGAACGCGAGCATCCGCCCGCCGGTCGTCGGCGTCAGAGCCGGGACGTGGCTCGCGCAGTGGGCATCGAGCACCCAGGCGGCGAACTTCGAGCCGCCGAAGTCATTGAGCCGGCCAACGCGGTCGGCGAAGGCGCCGGCGCGGCAGACCTGCGCGTCGTTGACCGTCCACGCGGGGAGGCCCTGGCGGGCCAGGAGCAGGGCGCTGATCGTCAGGGCATCGACCGCCTCATGGATGTACGTGGACGCGATGGGGAAGCTCGAGCGGCTGGCATCCTCGACGGTCACGCCGTTGCCGTCATAGCCGCCAGCCAGGGTGCAGCCCACGGGGTCGATGGCGATGGGCAGTGTCGAGCCCGCGCCCTGCGGGCAGCTCCAGTCCTGCGACCAGGAGCCCGTCTTCTGGAAGGGCCAGGAGCCGTCCCCGTAACCCGAGAAGACGCCCCAATCGCTCGAGAGGCCGGTCTCGTCGCCAAGGTAGGCGTCGGCGGCGATGAGGCTGGCCGTGGCCCACAGGCCCCAGTTGTTGGCCGAGTTCTCGCTGGTGTCGCGCAGGACGTACCAGCGGCCGTGCCCGCCGATGTCGCGGGTCCGGATGGCGCTGAGCCAGCTGACGAACGCGGCGTCCCGGTCGCCGATGAGGTCGGCCGCGAGGACGTAGCCGCCGAGCTGGCGGCCGAGGGCCAGGACGGCGTTGTTGCAGCCGTCGCGCTGGGAGGCCATGGCGGCGGCCAGGAGGCTGCGGACCTTCGCGGCAGCGGCCGCCTGGCCGATGCGGGCGTACAGCAGGCCATTGGCGAGGGCCGTCACGTCGCTCTTGTCGTCCTGATCGCAGAGGTCCGGGCTGGCCGAGGCGCCGGCGGCGGAAACGAGGCTGGTCCAGGCGGCGCCATTGGTGGGCAGGGAGAGCAGCGCCGCCTGGTCGACGAGGAGGTAGCCGCCGGTCGAGTCGGCTGGTGTCGGGCGGATGGTCGGGCCGAGGAGGGCGACGATGGCGATGGCCGCGGTGGCGACGGCCATGAGGCGAGCGGCGGGCCTCACGAAGCCGGCGCTCCGAGCGCGTGGAGCAGCCAGGGAGCCAGGAGCTGGGCCGCCCAGATGGCGATGACGAGACCCGTCAGGAGGCGGGCCATCGTGAGGTCGGCCTTGTCGGCGCGGGAGTCGAGCTTGCCGATGAGCGCCTGCAACTCGACGTGGAGGCGGCTGGAATCGGCGATGTGGGCGTCCATGCGCTGGACGAGCGCGTTGAACTGC
>DASUKL010000146.1:0-27950 GCA_036278755.1 Candidatus Limnocylindrales bacterium
CCGCCCTGCGGTCGATCGTCGAGATCCAGGAGCAGCTCGCGGCCCAGGTCGGCAAGCGCAAGCGCCTGCCCTACCTCGAGCCGGGCACCGGCTCGGTCCTGACGTTCCTCGACGCCGACGCCGCGAAGCGGCCGCTGGTCGTGTTCGACACCGAGACGACAAGCCGCGACGTTCGCCTCGGCGGCCTCGTCGAGATCGCCGCCCTGCGGGTCGTCGGCGGCGAGATCCAGGATCGTTGGTCCACCCTGGTCAACCCCGGCCAGCCCGTCATCGGCAACCAGCTTCACGGCCTGACGGATGGCGACCTCGCCAGTGCCCCCAGCCCCCGGGACGCGGCACGCTCGTTCCTCGACTGGGCCGGCGACGACCTGCTCGTTGGCCACAACGTCGGCTTCGACCTCGGCTTCATCGAGGCTGCCCTGGCGGACGGGACTCGCATCGAGCATGGCCGCTACCTCGACACGCTGACCCTCGCCCGCGAAGCCTGGCCGGACCTCGATTCGGCCAAGCTCGGCGACCTGGCCCGCTTCTTTGGCTTGCCGACCGAGCCCACGCACCGGGCCATGCCGGATGCCGAGGCGACTGCCCAGCTCCTGGCCCTCCTCGGCCGCGACCTCCCGCCCCGCGTGAGCACGTTCAAGCAGGCGGTCGCGGACAACATCCGGGCCCGCCACGGCGGGCTGGCCAAGGACGACGCCGACGCGCAGCTCGATGCCGCCAAGCGGGCCTCGCGCCTCGGCAAGGGCCTCACGACCCTGCTCCACAAGAAGGTCGTCCGCGAGCTCGTCCTCAGCGAGGGCATCCGGATGGACGGCCGCGAGCTCGACCAGATCCGACCGATCAGCGTCGAGGTCGGGCTGCTGCCCCGGGCTCATGGCTCCGCGCTCTTCACACGCGGTGAGACCCAGGCGCTGACCATCGCCACCCTGGGCCCCTCGTCGGACGTCCAGCGGATCGACACGATCAGCCCGCAGGAGTCGAAGCGCTACATCCACCACTACAACATGCCCGCCTTCAGCACCGGCGAGAACAAGCCGATGCGTGGCCCCGGCCGCCGGGAGATCGGCCACGGCGCCCTGGCCGAGCGGGCCCTCCGTCCCGTTGTCCCGACCGAGGAGGAGTTTCCCTACGTCATCCGGCTCGTCAGCGAGTGCGTGACGTCGAACGGCTCGACCTCGATGGCCTCGACCTGCGGCTCGACCCTCGCCCTCATGGATGCCGGCGTGCCGATCGCCGCTCCCGTCGCGGGCGCGGCCATGGGCCTCGTCAGCGAGCCGGACGGGCGGTTCCAGGTGCTGTCGGACATCCTCGGCAAGGAGGATGCCTTCGGCGACATGGACTTCAAGGTCACCGGCACCCGTGACGGCATCACCGCCCTCCAGATGGACATCAAGGTCCAGGGCATCAACGAGGCCATCATCCGGACCGGCCTGGAGAAGGCCCGCGTGGCCCGCTTGGCCATCCTGGACAAGATGGTCGAGGTCCTGCCCAACGCCCGCCAGGATGTCAGCGACTTCGCCCCGCGGATCACGACCATCAAGATCAACCCGGAGAAGATCCGCGACATCATCGGCAAGGGCGGCTCGATGATCCGCAAGATCCAGGAGGAGACGGGGACCGAGATCAACGTCGAGGACGATGGCTCGGTCGAGATCGCCGCGGTCAACCAGGACAACGCCCGCAAGGCCATCACCTGGATCGAGAGCCTCACCCGCGAGGTCGAGATCGGGGCCCTCTACCTGGGCAAGGTGACCCGGATCATGAACTTCGGCGCCTTCGTCGAGATCCTGCCCGGCAAGGAAGGCCTGGTCCGCATCGGCGAGCTGGCCGACTACCACGTGCCGTCCGTGGAGGATGTCGTCCAGCTGGGTGATGAGATCATGGTCGTGGTCATGGAGATCGACCGCCAGGGCCGGATCAACCTCTCCCGCCGGGCGGCCATGGCCCGCCACCTGGCCAAGGAACCGGCCTGAGCCTCAGTTCGCAGCGGGCCGGCCCTCGCGGGTCGGCCACCGTTCAGGCCCGGCCCGGGGGGCGCTCAGCCCCTGCGGACCGGGTAGCGAAGATGGGTGACGCCCACCCCTTCGACCACGCTCGGGTCGCCCAGGGTCAGCGGTGGCTCGGCCAGGTGGTCGAACAGCCGTACGCCCGCACCCAGGAGGATCGGCACGAGGTCGATCTGGAGCTCGTCGAGCAGCCCGGCGTCCAGACACTGTCGGATGGTGTCGGCGCCGTGGACCCCGACGTCCTTGCCCGCCGCGGCGGCCTTGGCCTGCCGGACGGCGCTCGCCACGCCGTCGGTGACGAAATGGACCGTCGAGCCCGGCCGGGGCCAGCCCGCGGGCACCTCGTGGACCAGCACGAAGGCCGGGCCCCAGGCGTGATCACCGCCCCAGCCCTCGGCCTTCTCGAACGTCCGGCGGCCGGTCATGACGGCCCCCAGGCGGGGCAGCAGCCGGCGGAGATGGCCTGCGCTCGCCGGGGACACCTTGAACGTCATCGGCTCGGCGCCACCGCCCGGGACCTCGACGTCCCCCGAGCCGAAGTACCAGGCGAAGACCTCGTTCACGCCGTCATCCGCATCGGCGACGTAGCCGTCGAGCGACATGGACATGATCGCGACGACCTTGGACATGACGACGCTCCTTTCGAGGCCTGGGATCGCCTCCAGAGCATGACAGCCGCGCTCACGCGGCGTGCGGTCGAAGCACCTCGATGGCCATCCGCCGCAGGATGCGCTCCAGCTCCTCGGGGGGCAGATCCAGCCGCGCCTGGGCCCCCAGGAGGCCCCCGATGACCGGGCCGATCTCGGCCGTCAGCCCGGGAGACCCGGCGGTCGGGCTCTGCGCGGACGGTAGAATGCCGGGCATGGAAGCCGTTGCCGGACGCTCATACAGCGTGGCCGTCGTGGGTGCCACCGGCGCGGTGGGCCGGACGATGCTCAAGCTGCTCGTCGAGCGGGAGTTCCCCTTCGGCTCGCTGCGGGCCCTGGCCTCGCCACGCTCGGCGGGCTTGTCGCTGGAGGTCGGCGGTCGGCGGTTGACGGTCGAAGAGGCCCGGCCGGAGGCCTTCGAGGGCCTGGACGTGGCCCTCTTCTCGGCCGGCGGGAGCGTGTCGGGGAGCCTGGCCCCGGAGGCGGTCAAGGCCGGCGCGACCGTGGTCGACAACTCTTCACGCTGGCGGATGGACCCCGCGGTCCCGCTGGTCGTGCCCGAGGTCAACGCCCAGGCCGCCGCGGCCCACGAGGGCATCGTGGCCAACCCCAACTGCTCGACCATGCAGCTCGTGCCGCTGCTGGCCGCCCTGCGCGACGCGGCCGGCCTGTCGAGGGTCATCGTCGACACGTATCAGGCCGTCAGCGGGGCCGGCCACAAGGGCGTGGCCGAGCTCGAGGCGCAGGTCCAGGCCCACGTCGCCGGTCGGGCCCCGGAGACCGCGGTCTTCCCCCATCCCATCGCCTTCAACGCCCTGCCCCAGGTCGATGTCTTCCTCGACGACGGCTACACCCGCGAGGAACGCAAGGTCATCGACGAGAGCCGCAAGATCCTCGACCTGCCGGAGCTGGCCGTCTCCTGCACCGCCGTCCGCGTGCCGGTCATGACCGCCCATTCGGAGGCGGTCCACGTCGAGACGCAGCGGCCGCTCGGCCCGCACGAGGCGCGGGAAGCCTTCGCCGCCATGCCCGGCGTCGTGGTGGTCGACGATCCGGCCACGGGCCGCTACCCGCTGGCCACCGAGGCCGCGGGGCGCGACGAGATCTTCGTCGGCCGCATCCGCCGTGACGTCTCCCTGCCCGAGGGCCGGGGCCTCGCCTTCTGGGTCGTCAGCGACAACCTTCGCAAGGGCGCGGCGACGAACGCCGTCCAGATCGCCGAGCTGCTGGTCGCGCGGGGCTGGCTCGCCCCGGCCGCCCGGCGAGCCGGTCGCGCGGCGTGACGGCCGACGCCGAAGCACGCCGGGCCGAACTCGAGGCCATCGCCGCCGAGGTCCGCGCCTGTACCCGTTGCCGCCTCCATGAGGGCCGTCGCAACGCGGTGCCCGGCGAAGGTAGCCCCGACACCGAGGTCCTCTTCGTGGGGGAGGGGCCCGGCCAGCACGAGGACGAGCAGGGCCGGCCCTTCGTGGGCGCGGCCGGCGGCCTGTTGACCGAGCTGCTGCGCTCCATCGGCTGGCGGCGCGACGACGTCTTCATCACCAACGTCGTGAAGTGCCGTCCGCCCGGCAACCGCGACCCCGAGCCCGACGAGATCGCGGCCTGTGCGCCCTTCCTGCACCGCCAGCTGGCGGCCCTCGACCCGGCCCTCGTGGTGACCCTGGGGCGCATCTCGCTGGGCACGTTCATGCCCGGTGCGCGCATCGGGGGCGTGCACGGCACGAGCCGGCCGGTCGACGCGGGACTGACCCCCAGCCCGGCCCAGGCCTTCGCCCTCTACCATCCCGCCGCGGCCTTCCGCCAACAGGCCCTCCGCACGACCCTCTTCGAGGACATGGCCCACCTGCCCGGGCTGCTGATCGACCAGCGGACCCGCCGGGCCCCGAGGCCCACGGCGCCCGAGGCCGCGAGGTCGGAGGCGGTGACGACGTCCGAGGCGGCGAGGTCCGAGGCCGTGATGACTTCGGAGGTCGATGACGCCCTCGCGACCAGCGAGCCCCCCCAGATCGAGATGAGGCTGTTCTAGATGCCTTCCGACAGAGCCCGCCGCCGCCAACCGGAGCGCCCCGCTCCGCCCAGCCCTGCCCCGGCCACGCGCGCCGCTGAGGCCGCCGCTCGTCCCGCTCGCGTCAACGGGGAGGAGGCCGTCCTGCGGGTCATCCCCCTCGGCGGGGTCGGCGAGATCGGCAAGAACCTCTACGTCTTCGAGTATGGCGACGAGATCGTGGTCATCGACTGCGGGCTCATGTTCCCCGACGAGGAGATGTTCGGCATCGACCTCGTCGTGCCCGACGTGACCTACCTGCGCGAGCGCCGGGCAAAGGTCAAGGCCTTCCTCATCACCCACGCCCACGAGGACCACGTCGGTGGCCTGCCCTACGTCCTGCCCGACTTCCCCGGCGTGCCAGTCTACGCCTCGACCCTGGCCCGTGGCCTGCTGGGCAACAAGATCCGGGAGCACCATCTCAACAACAACCCCATCCTGCCCCTGGAGGCCGGCGAGACGGTCGAGCTGGGCGCCTTCACCGCGACGGCCTTCCGGCTGGGCCACTCGATCCCCGACGCCATGGGCATCGCCCTCCGCACCCCGGTCGGCACGATCGTCCACACCGGCGACTTCAAGTTCGATCTCACCCCGGTCGACGGCAAGCCGTCCGACTTCGGCATGCTCTCGCGCCTGGGCATGGAGGGCGTCCTGTGCCTCCTCTCGGACTCGACCCGAGCCGAGAACCCTGGCTACACACCCTCCGAGCTGACCGTGGGCGAGGCCTTCCGGGAGATCATGGAGGGCCTCGAGGGGCGGATCATCGTGGCCACCTTCGCCAGTAACATCGCCCGCATCCAGCAGGTCCTCGACGCGGCGGCCACGTTCGACCGGCGGGTTGCCGTCATCGGCCGCTCCATGGAGCAGAACTTCCGCATCGCCACGGACTTGGGCTACCTGCGTTACGACGCCGGCCGGATCGTGGCCAAGGACCAGATCCGCTCGGTGCCCGACGAGGAGCTGGTCATCGCCACGACCGGGGCCCAGGGTGAGCCCATGGCCGGCCTGGCCCGCATGGCCAACGGCGACCACCGCCAGGTCGAGATCGGCCCCGGCGACACGGTCATCGTCAGCGCCAGCCCCATCCCCGGCAACGAGGAGTACGTGGCTCGCACCATCGACAACCTCTTCAAGCAGGGGGCCAACGTCTTCTACCACACCATCAAGCGGGCCCATGTCTCCGGCCATGCCAGCCAGGAAGAGCTCAAGCTGATGCTCAACCTGACCCGGCCGCGCTACTTCATCCCGATGCACGGCGAGTTCCGGATGCTCGTCCAGCACGGCCGTCTGGCGGCCGAGGTGGGGGTGGCGGCCGAGAACATCTTCATCATCGAGAACGGCCAGCCCATCGAGTTCCTGGCCGACGGCAGCGCCCGCCGCGGCGCGCCCGTGACCTCCGGCTACGTCTACGTCGACGGGCTCTCCGTGGGCGAGGTGGGCGACATCGTCCTGCGTGACCGGCGGGCCCTGGCCAACGACGGCATGTTCCTCGTCGTGGTCACGGTCGACAAGCAGACCGGAGACCTCGTCGGCCGGCCGGAGATCGTGACCCGCGGCTTCATCGCCGCGCCCGACGATCCGGTCATCCAGGCTGCCGCGGGCCGGGTGGCCGACGCCATCCGCACGCCCGGCCAGCACACCAGCGAAGTGGCCCTCCTCAAGAGCCAGATCAAGGACTCGCTGTCGCGCTTCCTGTATGAGCAGACGAAGCGCCGCCCGATGGTCTTCCCGGTGGTCGTGGAAGTCTGATGGCCCAGCGCCGCCGCACCGCCAGCTCGCCGGCCCGCAGCCGCCCGACGCGCACCACGCGCGCTGCGGCCCGGCCGCGCACCCCCAGCAGCCGCTCGCGGCGCAGCGGCCAGGCCTTCCGCATCGCCCCGGGCACGGCCCGCTCGCTGGTCGGCATCGTGCTGCTCGTCGTCGGCGCGGTGACGCTCATCGCCCTCATCCTGCCGGCCGGTGGCCTGCTCAACCGCTACGTGGCCGAGTGGCTGCAACCGGCCTTCGGCCAGGGGGCCTGGCTGCTCCCGATCCTCCTCCTCGTGGCCGGCGCCTTCGTGGAGCGGGCCCCCAGCGTCGGGAGCGGCTGGGGGGTCACGGCCATCGGCGGCCTGGTCACCTTCCTCGGCGGGCTGGGCATCATCCACCTCGTCAGCGGCCACGGCACGACCCCGGCCGCGCTCGAGGCGGGCGGCGGCTGGCTGGGGTCGACGCTCTCGAGCGCGCTGAGCACCCTCGTCAGCCCGCCGGGCGCCTTCGTCGTCCTGCTCGGCCTGGTCGTGGCGGGCATCCTGCTGCTGTTCAACCTGACCGTGCGCGGTCTGTTGAGCCCGGTCGTGGCCGGCGGTCGGGCCCTGGCCGGGGTCATGGCCGTGGGCCCTGAGGAGGAAGCGGGGGAGGGGGTCGACCCGAGGATGGCCGGGGCAGCCGGGGCTGCCGGGGCGCTCGGAGCGGTCCCCGAGGCCGGAGCTCGGGGCAGTCGGGAGAAGGCCGGCCCGGGCGCCCGGGCCGCTCGCACCACACCCGGAGCCGAGCTCGATGCCGACGCCGGTGCACCCGTCCTGCCTGCCCCCATGCCCAGCCCGGCCCCCGTCAGCCAGACCGTCTGGTCGGGCGGCCGAAGCGGTGGGCCGGCGCTGCCGCCGGGCGCCCAGGCGGGTCAGGGGGTCCTGGCCCAGGGGCTCGGGGCGGCGATGGCCTCCCACGCGGGTCCGGCCACCGGGGACGACCTGCTGCTCGAGGCTGAGGACGCCCCGCAGCCCCTCCACGAACGCACCTGGGCCCTGCCGCCGCTCGACCTGCTCGACCCGCCCCGCAGCCGGACGGCGGGGAACCATCTCGACCACGAGCGGAACATCCGCATCATCGAGGAGAAGCTGCACAGCTTCCAGATCCCGGCCACCGTCAGCGGCACGAACGTCGGGCCGGTCGTGACCCAGTACGAGGTCCGGCCCGACGCCCGGGTCAAGCTGAGCCGCATCGAGGGCCTGGCCGACGACCTCGCCATGGCCCTCGCCGCGCGCTCGATCCGTATCGAGGCGCCCATCCCGGGCAAGGACGTGGTGGGCATCGAGATCCCCAACCACAGCAGCGAGATCGTGGGCTTCCGCCAGCTCATCGACGAGTCGGACATGCTGTCGGCCACGAGCAAGCTGACCTTCGCCCTGGGCCGCGACGTGTCCGGCAAGCCGTACGCCGTGGACCTGGCCAAGATGCCCCACCTGCTCATCGCCGGGGCCACCGGCTCGGGCAAGAGCGTCTGCGTCAACGCCCTCATCACGAGCCTGCTCATGCGGGCCACGCCGGCCGAGGTGCGGCTCATCCTCATCGACCTCAAGCGGGTCGAGCTGGCGCCCTATGACGGCCTGCCCCATCTCCTGACCAACGTCATCGTCGAGGCCGCGGACGCCAAGGCCGCCCTCCATTGGGCCGTGGCCCAGATGGAGGAGCGCTACAAGGCCCTGGCGGCCCGTTCGGAGCGCAACATCGCGGCCTACAACGCCAGCCCCAAGGTCCCGCCGGAGGAGCGGCTGCCGTACCTCGTCATCGTCATCGACGAGCTGGCCGACCTCATCATGCGCGAGGGCCGCAAGGTCGAGGACCCGGTCGTCAAGGTGGCCCAGAAGGCCCGGGCCGTGGGCATCCACCTCGTCCTGGCCACCCAGCGGCCCTCGGTCAACGTGGTGACCGGCCTCATCAAGGCCAACGTGCCCAGCCGCGTGGCCTTCGCCATGTCCTCCAACGTGGACAGCCGGACCGTGCTCGACCAGCCGGGAGCGGAGGACCTCATCGGCCGCGGCGACATGCTCTACCAGCCGGCCGACCTGCCCAAGCCGGTCAGGCTCCAGGGTGTCTTCGTCAGCGACGCCGAGGTCCGAGCAGTCACCGACCGCTGGCGCTCGCAGGCCCCCGAGCCCGACTACGACCCCGAGGTCGTGAGCTATGCCGACGCCGAGGGCGGCGGTGGCAGCGAGTTCGGCTGGCTCAGCCGGGCCGCGGGCGACGAGATGGCGGCCCGCGCCGCCGAGCTCGTGACGACCTCGGGCAAGGCCAGCACCTCGATGCTCCAGACGAAGCTGAAGGTCGGCTTCAACCGCGCCAGCCGACTCATGGACGAGCTCGAGCGCTACGGCATCGTGGGGCCCCAGGACCCGCGCAACCCGGCCGTGCCCCGGGCCGTCTACGGCCGCGAGAACTGGCTCCATGGGCCCGAGGACGTGGACGACCCCGGCCTCTGAGGGGGAGCGACCGCCGGATCCCGTCGTCGAGGATCGGCTCGCGGCTGCCGGATCCGGGTCGTTGTGGCCCACGATCCGCCTCGCCGCTCGCGGGGGCCTGGATCCACCTCGATCCGGCCCTCCCAGCCCCCGGCATTGGCCAAACTCTTCGAATCCGGGCCCTTATACCCAGGCACCATGGGCACGACCCCGTGTTGGTCACCCTGGAGCCCTCCTCGAGGCGGGATCAGGCCCGATCCGTGGCCAGAGTCGTCCTCACTGGGGCATATGGCCGCGATCGGGGCACCCTGGGAAGGCGCGGGGCGTCCGGCGAGCCCGAGTTCGGGTCGGCCCAAGATCGGTCGGATATAGCGCCCCGATCCCGCATCTGTTTGGCCACGAGTTGGCCCTCGAGGAGGTCCAGTTCGGGTGGCGCCCAGATACGGTGCCGCAGACGGAGCGTTTGGCCAGGACCGGGCCATCCGGCGTTCGGTCGTGGCCATCGGTACGGTGTCCTGGCCGGACCGTCTGGCCAGGCCGGGCCCCTTCCCCGAGCGCGTATCCTAGTCGCGCTCTCGGGCCGAACCACGGTCCGGGCGCCATGCTCCCGGGCCGAACCACGGTCCGGGCGCCACCGGATCTGACCTGAGGCTCCGCCCATCCGATGACCGCTCGCCATGAGGCCCGGTCGACCGACTCCCGGATCCTCGACCGGGAGCCCGGCGCCGCCACGTCCGCCACGCCAGCCGCCCCCAGCGCGTCGGCCGCCAGCCCTCGAGGGCCACGGCTGGGTGAGTTGCTGCTCGAGGCTCGTGAGCACAAGGGGGTCGACCTTTACCGGGCCGAACGCGACACGAAGATCCGGGTCAAGTA
Source organism: Candidatus Limnocylindrales bacterium (assembly GCA_036278755.1). Classification (GTDB taxonomy): domain Bacteria; phylum Chloroflexota; class Limnocylindria; order Limnocylindrales; family CSP1-4; genus DASUKL01. The sequence continues at coordinate 9,788 of DASUKL010000146.1, forward strand.
CCTCGAGGCGCTGGAGCGGAGCGACTTCAGCAAGCTGCCCGGCGCCGTCTACACGAAGGGCTTCCTGCGGAACTATGCCATCTACCTGGGGCTCGACCCGGAGGCCGTGCTGCGCCAGTGGAAGGACGAGGTCGGCACGGTCCAGCTGGACACGGCCGTAGTCATCCCCCCTCGCCCCCTGGAGGCCCCGCGCGGAGGTCTGACCTTCACCCCGGGTGTTCTGATCGCAGCCTTCCTGACGGCCGGAGTGTTGCTGTTCGCGGCCTACGTGGCCTATCAGCTGCTGCGCTTCAACCAGCCGCCCAGCCTGGCCATCACCAGCCCCAGCGCGGTCGTGGCCACCATCGACGCTCCCCAGACGACCCTGGCCGGCACGAGCGAGCGGGGCACGACGGTGACCATCGAAGCCCCCGGCGACCAGGTCTACCGGGTCACGGCTGACGCATCGGGCGGCTGGTCGCAGGTCGTCCAGCTGGCCAAAGGTCGCAACCAGTTCACGATCACGGCCACGGACCCGGCCACGGGCAAGGTCTCCCCGCCCAGCGACCTGATCATCACCGTGCCCCTGCCCACGCCGGGACCCGAATCGCCCACGCTGACCGTGACCAGCCCGACCGACGGGACCTCGTTCCAGAACGGGGCCATCCCCATCCAGGGCATGACCACGGCCACCACGATCACCGTCAGCGCGACCTACGCCGGTCCCGAGGGTGCCGCGGCCTCGGCCTCCCCGGCGCCCACCACCACGCCCCGGCCCAGGGCGACCTCCAAGCCTGGGGCCACGGCGAAGCCCGGCGCGACCCCCAAGCCGGGGGCCACGCTCAAGGCCCCCGCGGCCAAGCAGATCACGGTCGACGACGAGGGCCACTTCTCCGATTCCTACCAGCTGGCCCCCGGGCGCTGGACCCTGACCATCACCGCCTCGGGCGCCTTCGATCGGGCCACGACCGAGCAGCGCACGGTGAGCGTGGCCTTCACCGGGGTCGATCTCGTCGTGGCCATCCATGGCAACCCGGCCTGGATCAAGGTCTGGATCGACGGGCAGCTGGCCGACGGCTACGAGGCCGGCCAGACGGTCGCTGCCGGCAAGACCCTCGAATTCACGGCCAAGACGAAGATCGAGGTCCGGACCGGCAACTCGGGCGCCACGAGCTTCACCCTCAACGGCAGCGCCCTGGGACCGCTGGGCGGCCCTGGCGTGCCCCAGACCTGGCTCTTCCAGCCACCGAGCCCACCGCAGCAGACCAACCGGATCAACTAGCCATGGCCGAGCCCGACGCCCCAGCCGAACGGCGTGGACCCCCGGCCTCCGGGCAGGTCGCCGCGCCGGCCGAAGCAGGCGACGCCGCAGCCCCGGACACCCTCGCCCCGCTCGTCGAGCTTGCCCGAGGCCTGCTCGAGCGCTGCACCGCCGACGGGTCGACCGTGGGTACGGCCGAATCGTGCACCGCTGGGCTGATCGGCCATCTCCTGACCGAGACCCCCGGCGCATCGGCCGTCTTCCGGGGCGGGATCATCAGCTACAGCGACGCGGTCAAGGGCTCCCTGCTGGCCGTGCCCGCGGACGTGCTGGCGGCCCACGGAGCCGTCTCGGCCCAGGTGGCCGTGGCCATGGCCCGCGGCGCGCGCCGGGCGCTGGAGGTGGACCTGGCCCTGGCCGTCACCGGCATCGCCGGGCCCGACGGCGGCACGGCGCGCAAGCCGGTCGGGCTGACCTACGTGGCCGTGGCCGACGCAGCCGGCGAGGTCGTCCGGCGCCATCAGTGGGCCGGCGACCGCTCGGCCAACAAGGTCGCTTCGGCCGGGGCCGCTCTGGCCCTGGCCCTCGAACGGCTGGACGCCCGGCCGGCCGGCTAGAATCGGCTCCATGCCCGAGACCGCCGCCCCGCTGACGCCCGGCGACGGGCAGGACCTGCTGGCTCGCTACAAGCGGGCCTGGGAGGAACGGGACCCCGACCAGGCCGTGGTCCTCTTCCGCGACGACGCGGTCTACCGTTTCGATCCCTTCGAGCCCGAGCTGGCCGGGGCCAACGCGATCCGCGCCTACTGGAACGATCAGGTGACAGATCAGGCCGACGTGGAATTCGATGTCGAGCGGGTTTGGACCAGCGGCCGCACGGCCTTAGCCAGCTGGCACGCCGCCTACACCCGGCGCTCGTCGGGGGAGCGGCGCCGCATCCGCGGCTTCATGACCTTCGAGCTCGATGATGACGGCCTGATCAGCCGCTTCCGCGAGTGGGCTATCTCCCACACCGTGAGCGGCGCGAGCAGCGGCTGAGGCCCGGAAGGCTGCGAGCCCGCGAGGCCGCGTGCAGCGCGGCAGCGAGGGAGCGGCAGGTCACCGCGATAGCGGACGGCAGGACGAACCGGGGGCCGCAAGAGAGGAGGAGCAGGGATGGCCGGAGACATCTCGTTCGACGTGGTCAGCGACTTCGATCACCAGGAGCTGGTCAACGCCCTCGACCAGGCCCGCCGCGAGATCGCCACGCGCTACGACTTCAAAGGCGTGCGGGCCGAGGTCGAGCTGGGCAAGGACACGCTCACCATCCAGACCGATTCCGAGCCCCGGGCGGCCGCCATCCGCGACCTCATCGCCTCGAAGGCCGTGCGTCGGAGCCTGTCGCTGAAGATCTTCGACTGGGGCACGGTCGAACCGGCCGGCGGCGGCACGGTCCGTCAGGTGGCCGGCCTGCGGCGCGGCCTGCCCGAGGACCTGGCCAAGCGCATCAGCAAGCTCATCCGCGACGACTACCCCAAGGTCAAGGCCCAGATCCAGGGCGACGCGGTGCGCGTCAGCGGCAAGAGCAAGGACGAGCTGCAGAAGGTCATCGCCCGGCTGCGGCAGGAGTCGGACGCCTATCCGGTGGCCCTCCAGTTCCAGAACTACCGCTAGCCCGGCCGACAGCGCCGGCGCGAACGACCGCCCGAGGCCTGAAGCCCATGACCCGCACGGCCGAGGAGATCGCGCGGGGCCTCGAACCCGTGCGCCCGGCCCGGCCCCTGGCGCCCGGCACCCGGCTCCACGTCGTGGGCGCCGAGGGCGCGGCGGCGGCCGGCGCCCTGCTCCTGGCCAAGGCCCGGGGCGCGGCGGTCTCGGGCTGCGACACGGGCGGTCCCTCGCCGTACGGCCCGGCCCTCGAGCGAGCCGGCATCGCCGTCGCCACGGCCCATGACGCCGGCCATGTCGTGGGCCCCGACGGACAGCGGCGGGCCGACCTGCTGGCCGTCTCCAAGGCCATCACGTCCGTCCGGCCCGACCATCCCGAGCTGCTCGCGGCGCATGGCGCGGGCGTACCCGCGGTCAGCTGTCAGCAGGTCATCGCCGACGCGGCGGCCACCGGGGAGGGGCGCCTGCTGGCCGTGGCAGGCACCCACGGCAAGTCCACCACCACCGGCTGGCTGATCCACCTCCTGACCCTCGGCGGAGCGGACCCGGCCGGCTTCTGCGGGGCGGTCATGCCCGCGGCGCTGACCGGCGGGCCGCCATCGGTGGTCCGCCTCGGCAGCGGGCCGGCCTTCGTCGTCGAGGCCGACGAGTACGCCGGCAACTTCGATCCCTACCGGCCGGCCATCGGCGTCCTGCTCAATGCCGACTGGGACCACCCTGACGTCTTCGCCGACCGGGCCGTCGTGGAGGACGCCTTCGAGGCCTGGATCCGCCGCTTCCAGGGTGCCCGAGGCGAGCCGCCGACACTCGTGGCCAATGCCGGCGACCCGGGCGCGGCGGCGGTGCTGGCCCGCCTGGCCGACTGGCCGGGCCGGATCCTGGCCTTCACGACCCTCGACGCGGAGGGCGCGAGGTTATCGACTCCTCAGGCCGACGCGGAGGCCCACGTCGAAGCCGATGCGGCCGCCGCACGCCTGCGGGCCACCATCCGCTCCGCCCTGGGCCCCGCCGATGTCCTCGTCGGCCGGACCGGCGCCGAGCCCGATGGCCGGCAGCGGCTGACCGTCCACGGGCTGCCGGGCGTGACCGGCGGATCGACGGTCACCCTCCAGCTCGTTGGCCGTCACAACGCTGACGACGCCTTGGGCGCGGCCGGGGCGGCCCTGGCCTTCGGCCTGCCGGCCAACGTCATCCTGGCCGGCCTGGCCAGCTTCGAGGGGGTCGGCCGGCGCTTCGAGCTGAAAGGCGAAGCCCGCGGGGTGGCCATCCTCGACGACTTCGGGCACCACCCTACAGCCATCGCGGCGACCCTGGCCGCGGTTCGCCAGCGCTATCCCGGGCGGCGCGTCTGGGCCGTCTACGAGCCCCTGACCTTCCACCGCACGGCGGCCATGTTGGAGGCCTTCGCCGACGTCTTGGCCACCGCCGACCGGGCCGCCGTGGCCGACATCTACGCCGTCCGCGACCCCGACACGACGATCGTCAGCCCGGCCGACCTGGCTCGGGCGGTGGCGGCTCGGGGGACCCCGGCCGAGGCCCCCGGTTCGGTCGAGGAGACGGCCGACTGGCTGGCCGGCGAGGTGCGCCCGGGCGACGTGGTGCTGGTCATGGGCGGGGGCCGCTCCTACGTCATCGCCGAGCGTCTGGCGGCGGCCCTGGCGGCCCCGGCGTCGATGCCGACAGCGCCGGACGGGCGTGGCTGACTGAGGATCCGGCCTAGCTGGCCGCTTCGGCCGGTTCGTCCTCGGTCTCGTCCTGGCCGGCCTCGATGCGCTGGGTCCACAGCTGGTGGCCGTCGGAGGTCAGGCACTTCCCCCCATCGAGCTCGAACTGCCAGCCGTGGAGGGCGCAGGTCAGGACCCCGTCCTCGATCGTGGCGAAGCGGGTCAGGTCGGCCTTCATGTGCGGGCAGCGGGCCTGGATCCGGTAACCGCAGGCCTCCCAGGTGCCCTGGGTCGGGCCCCGCTCGGCGTAGAAGCCCTCGGCGTACTGGAGGCGCTCCTCGGAGAGGCACTTCCACCAGGTGTAGACGTAGTCGTTGTAGGCCCCCCGGCGACGGGCCCGGAAGCGCATCGAGAGGAAGAGCTCGTTGACCCAGTCCACGAGGCCACGCCGGACGCAGGTTTCCACGAGCTGGCGGTCGATGCGGAAGACGTAGCGCGGCTCGTCGGGCCCCTCGAAGGCCCGCACCTCGCGGGCCACGAAGTCGATGACGATGCCCTCGTCGCCCAGGTCGAGGAGGATGGCGTCGTCGATGCCGGCGCAGATGAGGTCGGCCTCGGCGAGGAGCGGCTCGAACCAGGCCTTGAGCTCGGCCTGGAGGTCCAGCCGGGGACCCCCCCAGGCTCGACGCTCGGCCTCGATGAGGGGGCGCTTTCGAGCCTGGTAGGCGCGCAGGTAGTCGGCCTTGTGCTGGAAGAGCGCGTCGATCTCGGGCTGGCGGAGGGGATGGTCGACGGTGGCTGTTCGGGGCTCGATGTGCATGACGGAGCCCGGCAGCATGAGTCGAGCGTCGTAGGCCTTGGCCTCGGGCTCGGTGCCCCGTTCGGCGATGTAGTCGATGAACGTCGGCTGGTCGGGGAAGATGTTCGATGGGTCGCCGCGGAGGTCGTTGAAGGCGAAGAGATCGTCGTCGAGGAAGCAGGGCGGCCCGGCCGAGGGGACTACGACCCGGGGGTCGATGAGCTCGATGTAGCGGTATGCCCGCGCCAACTGGGCGACCCGCTTCTTGTGGCCCAGGACCTCGATGGCCTTCTCCGGGAACTCGTAGACCATGGGGTACCAGATGGCGCCGCTGAACTGCAGGAAGTGGACGTCGATTGGCCCCAAGGCCAGCAGCCTGTCGGGATCGGTGGGCCGCGAGTCGTTCATGTTCAGCAGCCGCACTTCGCCGTCGTCGAGGAGCAGGGCGGAGTCACCGATGGGCCCGTCGGTGGGGGCCACGAGGGCCATGATCATGGCCCGCAGGCCGCCCGGCAGCTCGAACGGCTCGCAGTCCTTGGTCCTGATGAACTTCGTGAAGCCCAGCTCCGTGAGCTCCACCTCGAGCTTGTCGAGGGGGTAGTCAGGCAGGAGGACGGTGGCCTCCTTGCTGACGTGCTGGGCCAGGAAGCGGGGGTCGAAGTGGTCGTGATGGAGGTGGCTCACGTAGAGGTACGTAGGGTTGCCGATGCGCTCGGGATCGATGCCGTCGTTGGCCGGGAAGGGATACCAGGCCCCGAAGAAGGCGGGGTTGAACCAGGGGTCGCAGAGGATCGAGCCGGCCCTGGTCTCGATGTAGAGCCCGGCCTGGCCGAGGAAGGTCACGTCCATCTGCGGGCAAGGATACCCTGGCCTCCATCGACATCGGCCGGAGGGGATCTGGAGGTGGGAACGCGGTGATCCGAGCGTGCCCCGAGCCGCGACCCCGGTGAGGGCTGGCGGGCTTCGTCGCATCGTCATCGACGTCTCGCCCCTCCGCGAGACACCCGCCTACCGCTGGCTGTGGGTGGGCTCCCTGCTCAACAACGCCGGGAGCCAGGTCACCCAGCTGGCCCTGCCATTCCAGATCTATGTCCTGACCGGCTCCGTCCTGGCCGTGGGTGGCCTGGCTGCGGTGCGCCTCGCGGCGCTGATCTGCTTCGCCCTGCCGGGCGGCTCGCTGGCCGATGCCTACGATCGGCGGAAGTTGCTCTTGGCGGCCCAGCTGGCCGGCGCGGCGACGAGCCTCGTCCTGGCCTTCCTGGCCTTCAGCGATGACCCGCCCCTGTGGGCCATCTACGCCGTGGCCTTCGTGGGCACCGGCCTCTCGACCATCGACGGCCCGACCCGCCGGGCGGTGGTCATCGAGCTTGTAGGTGCCCGCCGGATGGCCAGCGCGGTCGTCCTCGAGCAGGCCGGCAGCCAGGCCGCCAGCATCTTCGGGCCAGCCCTGGGCGGGGTGCTCATCGCGGCCCTCGGGCTGCCTATCGCCTACCTCATCGACGCGGCCACCTTCGCCGCCTCCCTGGCCGCAGCCCTCGCCTTGCCCTCGATGCGTCCCGAGGGCGGCGGCTCGCGGCCGGGGCTGAGCTCCGTGCTCGAGGGCCTGCGCTTCGCCCGCCAGGTGCCGGTCATCCTCTCCGGCTTCGTGGTCGACCTCGACGCGATGATCTTCGGCATGCCCGTGGCCCTCTTCCCGATCCTGGCCGTGACGACACTCCACGGTGGCGCGACCGAGCTCGGGCTGCTCACCGCGGCCCCGGCCGTCGGGGCCCTCGTGGGCGCCCTGACCACCGGCTGGCTGAGCGGGGTCCGCCATCAGGGACGGGTCGTGCTGGCCTCCGTGGCCCTATGGGGGATCGGTATCTGCGCCTTCGGGCTCTCCTCGGCCTGGCTGGCCGGGGGCCTGGTCTGCCTGGCCGTCGCGGGCTGGGCCGACGTGATCAGCGCCGTCATGCGGGCCACGATCGTCCAGACGGTCACGCCCGACCGGCTCCGGGGCCGGCTGTCGGCCCTCCACGCCCTCGTCGTCACGGGCGGTCCGCGACTGGGCGACATGGAGGCCACGGCGGTGGCGGCCGTGGTGGGCGCGCCGGCCTCGGTCGTGCTGGGCGGGGTGCTGTGTCTCGTGGGCCTGGTGATCGTCCACCGTCGCTTCCCGCAGCTGGCCGCCTACGACGCGGGGGAGGTCCTGTCCCAGGGGCCGGGCCCGGAGCCAGCTTCGGCCTGAGCGCGCCCCGCGGTCGCGGGGCCCGCGCGGGCCGGATCAGTCTTCGAAGACACGCCAGCACAGGTCGTTCCGCAGCCGCTCGTCGTCAAGCACCAGCTCGCGGATCGCCAGGGGCAGATGCGCTCGCTGCCAGCGGTCCTCGGCCCGACCGGCCGCTCGCGCTGCAGCGTCGCGGGCACCTCGGCCGGTACGTGGATCCGTGGTCGCGGCGGTCGTGCCGGGCTCGACGCCCGCGGCCGCGGCCTGGACCGCTCGGATGGCGTAAGCCGCGGCGCCCAGCTCGTGGGCCGGGACGTGGGCCACGGCTGCGGCCTGAGCGGCGGCGTAGGCCGCGTGCCGCGCTGCGCCACGCAGGTCCCGTGCCGCGGCGTCGGCGTGTCCCGCGGACGTCCGAGACTCGGTCATGCGGATCTCGCCGCGAGCCCAGGCACGTGCCAGCTCGATGGCCCGGCGGGGTCGGTCGTCGTCCGGCCGCACCTCCTGGAACAGGGGTAGCACGTGCTCGGCGCAGTCGGCCGCCCACAGGGCCAGGAGATGATGGTCCTCGTCGCTGAGCGTGCCGCCACGTCGCACGGTGATGAACCGTCGGTCACGCACCTTCGGCAGGATCATGCGCGGACCATCTCCTGGGCCACCTGTTCTCCATGACGCACGCATCACCTCCCGTCCTCCGGCCTGGCCGCTCGCGGCGTCCGGCCGTTCTGATGCCTCTGAGGACTCGCTCCCGGGGTCGAGTGTGCACGATGGGGACCCCCAGCGGCAGGCTGAGCCACCCTGCGTGCACGCTCGAGCCGTCCTTGAGCACTCACAGTGATCGCGGGCCGGTGCCGTCGATCCCGGACCGAACGAGATCAACGCGGGCTCCACACCCAGATAGTTGCGCGCGCAACAACCTGTGTGCGATGATACGACCCAGCCGTGGGAGACGCCCACGGCCACCAAGGAGCCGCCTCCATGCCCGCCGTCACCGTCGACGACATCACCATCTTGCCCCGCCTGGCCGAGCCCGACCCGGCGATCGTCCGCCAGCGCCAGGTGCGGAGCGTCACGACCGCGCCGCGGGGCCTGGAAGGGGAGGGCTTCCCCGTGCGGCGCGCCTTCGCCGGGGTCGACCTGGCAGACCTCGACCCCTTCGTCCATCTCGACCAGATGGGCGAGGTCGAGTATGCCCCCGGTGAGCCCAAGGGCACTCCCTGGCACCCCCATCGCGGCTTCGAGACCGTCACCTACATGATCGACGGCACGTTCGAACACAGCGACTCGAACGGCGGGGGCGGGGTCATCACCAACGGCGACACCCAGTGGATGACCGCCGGCGCGGGCATCCTCCATATCGAGAAGCCGCCCGAGGCCCTCGTCGCCAGCGGCGGCCTGTTCCACGGCTTCCAGCTGTGGGTCAATCTGCCCGCGGCCCAGAAGTGGTCGCCGCCGCGCTACCAGGACCTGCGGGCCAGCCAGGTCGCCCTCCTCGCCTCGCACGATGGTGGGACCCTGCTGCGGGTCATCGCTGGCGAGCTCGGTGGGCATCGCGGTCCCGGCTCGACCTACACGCCGATGACCCTCGTCCACGCCAGCCTCAGCGCCGGCGCCCACCTCTCGATCCCCTGGCGGCCGACCGACAACGCCCTGGTCTACGTCATGGCCGGCGCTGGCAGCGTGGGCCCCGATCGGCGCCCCATCGGCGCGGGCCAGCTCGCGGTCTTCGGGCCGGGCAACGCACTGACCGTGACCTCGTCGCCGATCCAGGAGAGCCGCAGCCCGCTGCTCGAGGTGCTCATCCTGGGTGGCCGGCCCATCGGCGAGCCCGTGGCCTGGTACGGCCCGTTCGTCATGAACACCCGGGAGGAGATCATGCAGGCCATGGCCGACTACCAGGCCGGCCGCCTGGGCACCATCCCCGCCGTCCACAACGCCCCGACCCAGGTGATCGAGTCCAACCCCGCCGCGCGGGCCGACGCCTAGACGCCCGACGCCGCGGACGTCCCGAAGCCCTACACGTCCAGGCGTCGCCTCGAAGGGCGCGTCAACGCTTGGGCTGGAACAGCTCGACCGGGTTGCCCGAGGGATCGTCGAGCAGGATCTGGTCGCCGCCCACGCCGTGCACGATGTCGTTGCGGAAGGACGTCCCCGCCGCCCGCAGGCGCTCGACCTCGGCCGGTAGGTCCTCGACCTCCAGGGAGATGCGGTTCCAGCCCCCGGGCTCGGGGCGCCGCCCGTCGGGCATGCTCTGACCGCCGCCGCCCTGGGGGTTCGGGGCGCTGAGCAGCAGCCGTAGATCACCCAGATCGAGGATCGCGAACGGCGGGGCGGGGTGCATGGCGAGCTCGAAGCCCAGCCGATCGCGGTAGAACGCGATGGCCGCATCCACGTCGTCGACGATGTAGCGGACGCTCACCTTGGCCATCGATCACACCTCCTCATCCACGGGTCCGTACTCGCCCATCGGGGCCGACGGGGAAGCCCGACTTGCCGGGGGCCATGCGCCCCAGGCCGCACCCTCAGTCTAGGTCTCGGCCCGGCCCAAGGCCGTCAGGAGTTCGGGCCGATCCGTACCTGGGCGCTTTCCTGGTGGACCCTGTTGGCCTGTTGGCCGGCGATGACCGTCAGTGCTCAAGATCCATCGTGACCGTGCAGGAAGGGGTGCTCAGACCGCAGGTGGAGCGATGGATCGTGCACGGTCGTGGCCGGATCCACGACTGGTGGGAATGACGCGGCGCCGAGAGGGCGAGGACGCGGCGCCGAGGAGGTCTGCGGACGTCGGCCACCGCGACCGCGCAGCTTCATCACGAAAGCTCCGCATCATCGCCCGACACATAGACACGACGCCCCTGACCTGCTCATACTTCTGGGTATGGTCACTCCACGGAAACGCGAAGACACCCGTCTCAGGGTGGGTCGTGCGGCGGAGATGCTGGGCATCTCGGTCGACACCCTGAGGCGCTGGGAAGACGAGGGGCGGATCGAGGTCGTTCGTTCGGCCGGCGGCCAGCGGCTCGTCGAGGTCGAGGAGGTCGCCCGATTGGCCCAGGCTCGGCGCCGGGCCAATCTGGACCGGCCCATCGTGGCCCAATCGGCCCGCAATCGGTTCCCCGGAATCGTCACCAGCATCAAGCGCGATGGAGTGGCGGCAGTCGTCGAGGTGCTGGCCGGCCCGCATCGCCTGGTGAGCCTGATGACCGCCGAGGCGGTCGAGGAGCTCGATCTGAAGGTCGGCGCGGAGGCAGTCTGCGTCGTCAAGTCGACCAACGTCATCGTCGAGATCCCGTCACTGAAGGAACCAGCTCCGTGACCGGCGCGTCGGGGGGCCTCGGCGCACGCGCCGGTCGCCGCACGGCCGCGTGATCCGTCGCCTATGGTGCCGACGCTGCGCCCTGACGGTCACCATCGGGGTCCTGGCGGTCGTCAGCGCCTGCTCAGGCACCAGCGCCTCGGCGACGAGCCTCACGATCTACGCCGCCGCCTCCTTGAAGGCCGCCCTGACCAAGGCCGACGCGACCTACCAGGCCGCCAGGCCCGGCCTGACCATCACCCTCTCGACCGATTCGTCGGCCGCCTTGGAGACCCAGATCGAGCAGGGGGCCCCGGCCGACCTCTTCCTCTCCGCCGACGCGAGCGACCCCCAGAAGCTCGTCGACAAGGGTCTGGCCGCCGGCTCGATGACCGTCTTCGCCCGCAACCACCTCACGATCATCGTGCCCAAGGCCGACCCTGCCGGCATCAGCACCCCGCTCGACCTGGTCAGGCCCGGGGTCAAGATCATCGCCGCCGGCCCGGAGGTCCCCATCACCAGATACGCCACCCAGCTCGTGGCCAGGCTGGCCAAGCAGCCCGGCTACCCGGCCGACTTCGCCGCCGAGTACGCGGCCCACGTCGTCTCCCAGGAGATCAACGTCTCGGCCCTGGTGGCCAAGGTGGGCCTGGGTGAGGGCGACGCCGGCATCTGCTACGTCACCGACGCCAAGACGTCCGATGACGTGGCCACGGTGGACGTTCCCGACGCGGCCAACGTGCCGGCCACCTATGGCGGGGTCGTGGTCAAGGCCTCCGCGAGCCAGGCCGCCGCGCAGGCCTTCCTGACCTGGCTGGCGGGCTCCGACGGCCAGGCCATCCTCGCCTCGTTCGGGTTCCTGCCGCCCGCCTCGTGATGGGCAGGATCGGGACGGCCTTGGGGCGGGCCCTTGGGTCGCGGTCGTGATCCGGGCGTTCCAACGCAGCGCGATCGGCGCCCTGGCCGTGCTCCTGGCCCTCTTCCTGGCGTTGCCCGTCGCCGTCCTCCTTGGCCGGGCCCTGTTCGACGGCTCGCTGTCGCGGGTCCTCGCCGCGGGGGCCGTGCTCGACGCCCTCAGCCTCAGCCTCGTGACCACGGCCGTGAGCCTCGTCATCACGGTCTGTTTCGGGCTGCCCCTGGCCGTCCTCCTGGCGCGACGCTCCTTCCCGGGCGCGACGCTGTTGGACGCGGCTGTGGACCTGCCCATCGTGCTGCCGCCGGCCGTGGCCGGGCTGGCCTTGCTGCTGCTCCTTGGTCGGGCCGGGTTGCTCGGCGGGGCGCTGAGTGCGGCGGGCATCGAGGTGCCCTTCACCACCGCGGCCGTGATCCTGGCTCAGGTCTTCGTCTCGGCGCCCTTCTTCGTCCGCTCCGCGCGCACCGGCTTGGGCAGCATCGATCGCGACGTGGAGGACGCGGCCCGGGTGGACGGCGCCTCCGAGATCCAGCTTTTCCGGGCCGTGACCCTGCCCCTGGCCGCTCCGGCCCTCACGGCCGGGCTGGTGATGAGTTGGGCCCGCTCGCTGGGCGAGTTCGGGGCCACCATCATGTTCGCCGGCAACGTGGAGGGGCGGACGCAGACCCTGCCGCTCGTGGTCTACAGCCAGTTCACGGGCGGCGACCTCGAAGGCTCGATCGCCGCCGCGGCCGTCCTGGTCGTGGCCGCCTTCGGCGTCCTCGTCGCGGTCCGGTTCCTGCGCTGGGGCCGGGCCCTGGACGTGCGCCAGCTCGGCTAGGGCGGCGGCCCCTCCGGGCGGCCTCTGCTACCGTCCGCGTTCGATGCCCATCTCACCCGAGGATCGTTCCTATCGCGCCCTGCTCGCCGTGCCCGACATGGGCCGCGTGCTGTTGGGCATGACCATCGCCCGCGTGGCCGGGGGGATGGTCTCGATCGTCCTCATCCTCTTCACCCTGACCGAGTACGGCTCGCCGGCCCTGGCCGGCCTGGTGACGCTGGCCGCCATCCTGCCGGGCCTGCTGGTCTCGCCCATCGCCGGGGCCTTGCTCGATCGCCATGGTCGGGCTCGGCTGGTCGTCCTCGACTACCTCGTGGCGGCCGTCTCGCTGACCCTCATCGGCGTCCTCTCCATCGCCGGCGAGCTGCCGGCCTGGCTGTTCGTGCTCATCGCCGGCCTGTCCAGCCTGACCCAGCCGCTGAGTCTGGCCGGCCTGCGGAGCCTGCTGCCGATCCTCGCCCCGGTCCACCTCTGGGAGCGGGCCAACGCCATCGACTCGAACGGCTACGTCGTGGCCACCCTCCTTGGCCCGCCCATCGCCGGGGCCCTCGTGGCCGGCCTGGGTGGTGCCCTGGCCCTCGTCGCCACGGGCGCCGTCTTCGCCCTGGCCGCCGTCGTCCTCGTGGGCATGCCCGATCCACGCCCACCCACGGGCTCCACGGGCCGCCTCCTGCTGGACGCCTGGCTGGGGCTCCGCTACACCCTCCGGCACCCGACGCTGCGCGCCCTGGCCCTCATGATCTCGGCCGCCAACCTCTCCGGGGGCATGCTCAACGTGGTCGTGCCGGTGATCATCCTCGATCGTCTCCACGACGGTCCCGTGGCCGTAGGTGCGGCCTGGGCGGCGATGGGTCTGACCGGCATGGTGGCGGCCTTCGTCTTCGGCCGCCTGGACAGTCGCGGCCGGGAGAAGTCGCTCCTCGTCTGGCCGCAGCTGGGCGTCGCCCTGGCCACGGCCTCGCTGCTGCTGCCCACGGGCCTGGCCGGGATCCTCGTCGCGCTAGGGGTCATCGGCTTCCTCGCCGGCCCGGCCGACATCGGGCTCTTCACGATCCGCCAGCGGCGCACGGATCCGGCCTGGATGGGCCGCGCCTTCGCCGTCTCGATGGCCTTCAACTTCCTGGGCTTCCCCATCGGTGCCGCGATCGGCGGAGCGGGCGTGGGGCTCAGCCTTGAAGGCACCATCCTCTTCGGCGTCGTCTGCTCGGCCGTGGCCGCGGTCTTGGGCTCGACGATGATCCCCCGCGACGCCGACCCGGTGGGCGAGACGGCCCGCCAGGCCGAGGGCTACCTGGGCGCGGAGCTGGCAGCCGAGCCGGGTGTCGACGCCGGACCCTGACCGGTCGTCGACGCGGGACCCTGACTGATGCCGGCCAGGAGCATCCGCCCGCCCTGCACGATGAGCGCCCCGACGATCACGCCGAAGGTGTTGGCGATGACGTCGTCGATGTCGGTCGTCCGGTAGCTGTAGTGGAGCCAGAAGAACGAGACGGCGAACTGGCCGAGCTCGATGGCTAGGCTAGCGCCCAGGCCGGCCAGGATGACCTGGCGGGCGGACCGGAAGCGCGGCCAGAGGACGGGCAGGTAGAAGGCCATGGGCATGAGCAAGGCCGCGTTGCCCATCAGGTCGCGGAAGCCGCGCGTGCCAGGGCCTGCGAGGAGCTGCCGTCCGATCGTGTCGAAGGGCACGAGGTTGTCCAGGCGGGAGTCGAAGATCTGGTGGAAGGCGATGGTGCTGCTGCGGATCGGGAAGGGGAAGAAGGTGATGGCCAGGACGAACATCACGTGGGCGATGGCCAGCATGCCGGCCGCCGTGACGAGCGTGTTACGAGGCGTGCTGAGCCACCACATCGCGGCAGCGAAGGCAGGGACGACGAGGACGTAGCCACCGATCACGCCCCGGATGCTATACCGGGCCGGCCTAAGGGCCGCTTCCCGGATGCACCACGCGTGTCGACCGCCAGGAGGATCCTGCCGACCGGCGGCGCATGACGATCGCCCTCACCGGGCGCGGGCAGGCGGCGGCCCAGGTGATCCGCGAGGCGATCCGCAAGGTCGACACCGCCCTCGCCGCCCGCATCACCCCGGCCGAGCTGGCCGGCCTCCGGCGCGGACTGACCACCCTCTGGGAGATCAAGGAGCACCGTTCGTAGATGGGCAAGCTGACCTACATGACGATCGCCTCGCTCGACGGCTACGTCGAGGATGCCCAGGGCGGCTTCGACTGGGCCGCGCCGGACGAAGAGGTCCACGCCTTCGTCAACGACCTGACCCGGCCCGTCGGCACGTACCTCTACGGCCGGCGGATGTACGAGACGATGGTCTACTGGGAGCACGACGACGACCCGGCCCCCGTCGCCCAGGACTTCGGCCGGATCTGGCGGGCGGCCGACAAGGTCGTCTATTCCCGATCGCTCCGAACGCCGACCACCGAACGCACCAGGCTCGAGCCCGACTTCGACCCTGAAGCGATCCGGCGCCTGAAGGAGACCTCCGACGCCGACCTCGACATCGGCGGGGCGGAGCTGGCCGGTCGGGCGATGGCCGCGGGCCTCGTCGACGAGTGCCAGCTCTTCCTCGTGCCGGTCATCGTGGGTGGCGGAAAGCGGGCCCTGCCGGCCGGCGTCCGGGCCGACCTGGAGCTGCTCGATCAGCGCCGCTTCGACAGCGGCTTCGTGTACCTGCGCTACCGCTTCGGCGCCAAAGCCGCCGGCGCCAGGGCGGACGGCGCCAGGGCGGACGGCGCAAGGGAGTAGACGGCGGCCTGCTTGCGGGCCAGGTCTTCGAGCTCGGTCGTCGTGCGGACCTCGTAGCCGGCCAGCTCGATGAGCTCCGCGCGGGGCAGGTAGCGCCGCCCCGGATCGCCGAGCAGGATCCGCGTCCCCCGGTCCGCGGCGCGCCGCAACCAGGGTAGGACGCGGGCCGCGAGGTCGGCCTCATAGCAGCAGTCACCGGCCAGGATCACGTCGGCCGGTGGCGGGTCCTCGTCGAGCACGTCGCGTCGGACGACTGCGAGGCGCCGGCCCGCCGCCCGAGCGTTGAGGCTGATGGCCGCCGCCGCGAGGGGGTCGACATCGATGGCCTCCACCGTCCGAGCACCCGCCCCCAGCGCCGCCAGGGCGCACAGCCCTGACCCGGAAGCGACATCGACCACCCGCGCGTCCGCCACGGTCTCGGGATGATCGACCAGGTAGTGGGCGATGGCCAGGCCACCGGCCCAGGCGAAGGCCCAGTAGGGCAGGGGAGCATCGGGCTCCCCGGTCGCGGCCTGGACCGCGCCCCACAGGGCCAGCACATCGTCGGCCAGATGGAGCCGGATGCCGGGCAGCCCAGGCACGGGCCGCAGCCGCGTTTGATGCAGCACGAACGCCCGTGCCGCCGTCACCGTGAGACGCCCTCCACTCACCGGACCCGCGCCTAGGTCGCGATTTCCGTCTCGAGCGCCTCGGCCGCCGGGTCGGGCATCGCCGGGATCTCGCCGCGGCCCGGCCGCGTGGCGAGGGCCGAACCGAGGATCACCAGCCCGAAACCGATGGCCATCGGCAGGGTGAACGACTCGTCCAGGATGAGCACGCCCAGGACCGCGGCCACGGCTGGGTTGACGTAGGTCACGACCGTGGCGCGGACCGGGCCCACCTCGTCGATCAGCGCGGCGAAGCCGATGAAGGCCACGGCCGTGCAGACGAGACCCAGGATGAGGAGGGCCACGATCACGTCCGCGGTGGGCACGCTGGTCGGCCGCTGGAGCGCCCCGAGCGGCAGGTAGATGAGTGCCGTCAGGCCCAGCGAGAGGGCCATCACGCCCACGGACGGCAGGCCCTGGAGACGCCGCGCCAGGATGGCCGGGCCCACGGCGTAGCCGACGATGACGACCCCGATCTCGAGCAGGGAGCCCACGTCCGACGCGTGGAGGTCGCCGCCCACGATGGCCGCCACGCCCACCAGCCCGATGAGGAGGCCCAGGAGTCCCGTACGCCCGAGCCGATCGGAGCCGCCGCTGACGATGGCGATGACGGCCCCGACCAGCGGGACCCCGGAGATGAGGAGGCCCGACAACGAGCTCGAGAGATGCTGCTCGGCCGAGCTCAGGAGGACCCAGGGGATGGCCACCTCGACCAGGGCGAAGGCCACGACCCAGCGCCAGCGGGCCAGGACGGGACGCAGGTCGACCCGGGCCAGGGCGATGGGCAGCAGGACGAGCGTGGCGATGCTCGTGCGGGCCAGGACCAGGACGGTCGGCTCGATCTCGGCCACGGCGACCCGGATGAGCAGGTAGGGGATGCCCCAGATCAGGGACATCATGATGAACAGGAGCAGGCCGCGCCGGGACATCGTCAGCGCGGCTCAGGGGACGGCCTGGGCATCCGGCAATCCTAGCCGGCCGCCTAGTCGCGACCCTCCACCGAGGCGATGTCGACCTCGTTGCCGGCGGCGTCGGCCAGGGTCCACCAGCGCGGCGCGACGTCGCGGACCAGGTGCCCTCCAGCGGCCAGGGCTGCCTCTACCCGTCCCTTCGCCAGTTCACGTGGCAGCCAGACCGCGACGTGGATCGCGCCGCCACCCCCCACGCCCGAGGCCGGGACCTCGGTCCGTGGCTCGTCCATCGTCTCGAACCATACCGCCGCGCCGCGGGCGTGCGGATCGGCGATATCCTCGTCCGGGCTGTCCGGCCGCGGCTCGTAGCCCAGGGCCGCCCGCCAGAAGGGCGTGACGGGGCCGATGTCGAGCGCGCCTGGGACGATCAGCAGGCTCTGGACCTGCGTCCGATCGCCCTGCAGGCCCAACGTGGCCGCGGCGGCCGAGATGGCTCCCGCCAGTTCCACGTCGCGGACGCTCATGCCGTACCACTCAGCGCTCTCGGTGAGCAGGCGGACCGTGACCCCGTCCGGCCGGATGTCGATGTGCGGCTGATGGTCCTCCACACCGGGCAGCGCGGCGATGGCCGAGACGAGCGCCACCGCCTGAGCGAACGACGCCGTGGGGAAGAACGTGCAGGCGCCGTCACTGATGACGGCCCAGGCACCGACGCCCTCGGAGGCTTCGAACTGGCTGGGGGTCAGGAGTTCGCTCGTCGGTTCGTTCATCGGCTGCTCCTTTTGCTGCGGGGCCGCGCGGCAGTCAGAATAGGACGCATGACCGAGGTCGCGCCCGTCCCCGCCTCCGACCCTTCGACCGTCCCCGCCTCCGACCCTTCGACCGACGACGACCGAAGCCGGGGCCTGGCCGCGCTCGAACGCCACGAGTGGCCCGAGGCCTTCCGGCTCCTCAGCCAGGCCGACGCGGCCGGCACGCTGAGCGCCCAGGACCTCGAGGGCCTGGCCCAGTCCGCTTTCTTCACCGCCCAGCCCGATCACGAGATCGAGATCCTCGAGCGCGCCTTCGCCGCCCATCAGGCCGAGAGCGACCCGCATCGGGCCGCGTTCATCGCCGTCTCCGTGGCCGAGAAGTACTTCTTCATGGGCAACTTCGTCATCAGCGGGTCCTGGATCCGCCGCGCGGAGAAGCTCATCGGGGCCGAGGGCGACACGTACGTCCACGGCTATATCGCCATGGCCCGCAGCTGGGTCGCCCGCGGATCCGGCGAC
>DASUKL010000147.1:0-6961 GCA_036278755.1 Candidatus Limnocylindrales bacterium
ACGTACCTCATCGACCTCCTGGCCCCGCCCCTCAGCCTGCCCGACGCGATCCACCAGCTGGCCCTCACGGCCCACCTGGGCGAACCGATGATCGGCGTCTGGGACGGGGCCGGGATCGTGGCCTGCCTCGTCCTGGCTGTCGGCGGCCTGCTCCTCGGGGCCTGGGGAGTGAGCCGCCGCGACGTCGCCCGCTAGCGCAGGTCAGCTCGTCGGCACGTGTGCCTACAGGTTGCGGCCCCAGAGCTCGAGCGTCAGGGCGAAGTGGCGCTCGGCCGCGTCGTAGTCGTAGGCCGGCAGGTCGGCCATGCTGTAGCCGTGGGCCACGCCGGGGATCCGCTCCACGACGCCCCGCACGCCATCCGCCTGGGCGGCCTGGCGGAAGGCGTCGACGACCTCGGCGCTGGCGGATCGGTCGATCTCGGCGAAGCCGACGTAGATCTCGCCCCGGACCGTGGCCAGCTCGTGGTGCGGCGAATCCGGCCCGTCGGTAACGAGCGCGCCGGGGTGGACGGCGGCCATGGCCGTGAACGTGTCGGGCAACGCGGAGGTGGCTCGGAGGGCCAGGCGGGCGCCCATGCAGTAGCCGACACAGACCGCGGGACCGGCCTTGGCGGCGGGGTCCTCGGCGAGGTCGGTCAGGAGCGTCCGCACATCGGCCAGCACCGCGTCGGGCGTGGCCGTAGCCATGGCCTGTCGCAACCGCTGAGCCTCCTCGCCCTGGGGATCGCGGAAGGCGGCCGGGTCGAAGTGCAGCCCGCGACCGGTGCGGTAGTAGAGGTCCGGCGCAGCGCAGACGTAGCCGGCGGCGGCGAACCGCCGGGCATGGTCCTTGATCTCCTCGCGGTAGCCCACCCCATCCATGAAGAGGATGGCCACGGGATACGGACCGTCCCCCTCCGGACGGCTGACGAAGGTCGTCATCTCGCCGTCGGCGGTGTGGACCTGGATCTCCTGTTCGGGCATCGTTCCTCCTGCTGCGTCCCATCCGGGCTGACCGTCCCACGGTAGCGCGCCGCTCTGGCGATGGGGCGCACGACACAGTGATGGCGCGCGATATAGTCGGCCGACCATGGAGGCCCACCCTCCGACCGCCCGGTGAGCTCGATCCCCGAGGCCCTCGCCCGGCCCACCGGCGACGCCGAAGCGGGCGCTGGCGCCCTGCCGCCCTACACCCGCCGGCTGCTCATGTGGAGCTTCGCCGTGGGCGTCGTGCCGCCCATCGTCCTCATCGTCGGGCTGTCCCTGAACAGCCTCTACGTCCTGCTCTTCGTCCACGTCATCTGCGGCGGCACGTGGACGGGCTTCGACCTCTTCATGGGCCTGGTGATGAGCCGGATCATGCGCTCCCTCGACATCCCCGCCCGGGTCGAGGTCGCCAAGCGCCTGACCCCCACCACGTTCTTCATCCTCCCCTCCCTGGCCGCCGTGGCCGTGACCTCGGGCATCTATCTCGCCCAGCGGCTGCACAAGTTCGACCTGAGCGACCCCTGGATCATCGCCGCCGGGGTGGTCGTGGCCATCCTCACCGTGCAAGGCTTCGGGATCTTCATGCCCAACGGCCTGCGCATCTTCATCGAGCTGGCCAAACGCAAGCCGGACCCGCAGCGGATCGCCCGGCTCAACATGTGGAACATCCGGCTCTCCGGCGTCCAGGCCGCGTTCCAGGTCGTGATCATCGTGATCATGGCCCACCTGGCGATCTACTGACCGGCGAGCAGCGGCACGTGGCGCGGAGCGCGAGAGCAGGCGGATGAACGTCCAGGGGCTCATCGTGGTCGTCGTCTTCGGCGGCGCGCTGCTGGCCATCTTCGGCCTCATCTACCGTCAGGCGCTGGCGAGCTACCGGCAGGGCGAACTCGGGCCGGACGGGATCCGGCTCCTCCAGTGGGCCATCGTCGGCCAGCTCGTGATCTACGCCCTGCTGGGCCTAACGGCCTTCCTCACCTGAACGGAAGCACACGATGGCCATCGATCGACAGCTCGTGGGACGGATCCGGGCGCTCGTCGGTGACGAGCCGGGGCTGACCGAGCAGCGCATGTTCGGCGGCCTGGCCTTCCTCATCGGCGGCCACATGGCCGTGACCGCCAGCGGTCAGGGCGGGCTTATGATCCGTGTCGACCCTGCTCAGACGTCCGCGCTCGTGGCGACGACGCCTGCCCGGCGGATGGAGATGCGGGGCCGGGAACTCGACGGCTGGCTGCGCGTGGCGGCCGTCGACCTCGCCGACGACGCTGACCTCGCCCGATGGGTCAAGCTCGGGACGACCTACGCGCGCTCGCTCCCGCCCAAGGGCTGAACGCCAGTCGCAGCGCGAGAGTGAGTCTCGACCCAGGTGACGAGCTTCGACTCGGTCATCTCTCCGGCGGCCAAAGCGAGCACCGTCGCGACGGCCTGCCGGTTCGTGGCCGTCAACTCGATGCCGTTTCGATCGAGGAACGCGACCATCACGACAAGGGTGACCCGCTTGTTCCCATCGATGTAGGGATGGTCCCGGGCCAGCGCGAAGGCGTAGGCTGCCGCCAGTTCCGCGAGGCGCACATCGGGCTGATGGTGCCAACGCTGCCCGGGACGGGCCAGGGCCGACTCGAGGGCGTTCTCGTCGCGCAGGCCATAGGCGCCACCGTGCTCCCGGACCTGTCGGAAGTGGGCCTCATCGACGACCAGGCGACCGAGCCATCGGGGCTCGGCACGGCTCACCTAGCCAGTTCGCGGAGGGCCGCCCGATAGCGCTTGGCCGCCCGTCGCGTGGCCGTCAGGTCAGCCTCGCGCGATCACCCGTGCCAGGCCAAGCCCGGACCCCGACATCCGCCATGTGCCCACATTACCAGATGGATGTATCCACATCTGGTGGATCGCCGTCTGCAGGACGGGGCGGGCTCGCCCCGCGCGTCTCCTACCCGTCTCCGGGATCCGCCCCACCGCATCTCCGGCCCATGACCCGCTCCGCCTCTACCGAGGGCCAGCGCCGCCTCACGCGGCTTCGCCTGGCCGCGCAATGCCGATGACCTGATCGATGCCGGCCAGCTCGAAGCGGGCGAGGGCGAGGAGTTCGTCTCTCGGATCCACGCCGCCGCACGTGCTGGCCACTTCAGCATGGCCCTGACGATGTTTGCCGTGGTCGGAAGGGGACCGCCCACGGGCCAGTGATCCGGGGTCCCGGTCTAGACAACACCTTCGAGTGAGCCAATGATGGCCGGGCCATGGATCAGATCATCGCCCGCGAGCTTGAGCTCTCGGTCGTCCAAACGTTCATCCATCGGCCAGCCGACCGACCGAGGGCGCTCGTGCTCGAAGGAGCGTCCGGGATCGGGAAGTCGACCATCTGGCTGGCGGGCGTGACCGCGGCGCGGCAGCACTGTCCCCACGTCCTCTCGTCCCGACCGGCCGAGACAGAGAGCTCCCTTGCGAATCTGGTGCTCACCGACCTCTTTCGCGAGGTCTCGCCCGGTGCCCTGGCGGCGCTGCCGACGCCGCGCCGTAAGGCCCTCGAGTCCGCGCTCCTCGTCGGCGAGACCGAGGAGCAGGACGTCGACCCACGTGCCCTCGGTGCCGCCGTCCTCTCCGTCCTGACGTCGCTCACGGCGGACGGCCCGCTCCTGCTCGCGATCGACGATGACCAGTGGGCCGACGCGTCATCGCTCGCGAGCCTCGCATTCGCGCTGCGGCGGCTCAGGAGCGAGCGGGTCCTCTTGCTGCTCTCGAGGCGGGTCGACGGCCCGTCCGCCGCCGGGGCCACGCCAGCGTACGCCCTCGAATCGACGCTCGAGCCGCAGGCTGTCGAGCGCGCCCGCATCGGTCCGCTGAGCGCTGGAGCGATCCAACTGCTGCTCCGGGACCGACTGGGGATCGTGCTCGCGAGGCCGAGCCTGCTCCGGCTGCACGAGGCCTCTGACGGCAATCCCTTCTTCGCCTTGGAGCTGGCGCGCGTCTTCTCGGAGTCGGGCGATCCGACCGCGCCGCTCGTCGTCCCGCCGAGCATCGAGCGCCTCCTGGCCGGACGGCTCCGCGGGCTCGACCGCGAAACCCGCCTGGCCCTCCTGCTCGTCGCCGCGCACGGCCGCGCTCCGCTCTCGCTGATGCGGCGTCTGGGCGTCGGGGCGCGGGCCATCGATCGGGCGGTCGCCGAGCAACTCGTCGAGTCGTCCGACGCGGCCATCCGGTTCACGCATCCGCTGCTGGCTTCTACCCTGTACCAACGCGCGAGGGCCGAGGAGCGGCGGGCAGCTCACCTTCGCCTGGCAGCCGTCGTCGCCGATCCAGTCGCCCGGGCGCGCCACCTGGCCCTCGGGACCGTGATCCCTGACGACAGGGTGGCGGGAGCCCTGGAGGCGGCCGCGACCATCGGTCGGGCGCGTGGGACACCGACCGCCGCGGCCGAGCTGGCGGAGCACGCCATGCGCCTCACTCCGGCCGGCCAGGTCGACGACGCCCTCCGGCGCGGAGCGATCGCGGCCCGTGCCCACCTGGAGGCAGGCAACGCGGGCCGCGCGCGGGCCATCGCCTCAGCGCAACTGGCCCACGCCGCGCCCGGCCCACAACGGGCGCAGGCCTTGATCCTCGGATCGGAACTCGAAGAGCCTGGGCCAGCGGTGGGGCTGCTCCAGGATGGCCTGCGAGAAGCCGGAGGCGCACCGGCGGTCCGAGCGGCGATCCATGCCCGGCTCGGTGATGTGGGCAGGTCCGTCCTGGGCCGGGATCGGGCGGAGCAGCACGTACGCGCGGCGCTACGGCTCGCACGGCGCCTGAAGGATGAGCACCTCCAGGTTCGAGCGCTCGCCGTCCTGGCTGTGCTCCGTTTCGAGGATGGCGACCCCAGCGCGCTCGACTTCGCCAGGGAGGCCCACCGGCGGGCGCTACCGCTTGCCGACCCGGAGGTCATCGGGGTCGCCACCTGGGTCGTCGGCCACCTGCTCACGTGGTTGCGGCGTATCGCCGAAGCGCGCGAGTGGCTGGAGCGGGCGCTTGTCGAGGCCGCCGATCGTGACGAGTTGCTCCGCGCCGACTGCCTCTGGTATCTCTCGCTCGTCGAGCTGTGGTCGGGACGCTGGGACGTCGCCTGGGAGCACGCGCAGGCGTCCGCCGACATCGACCTCCAGTACGGCATCGAGCGTCCGCAGGACCACATGGCAACGGCCCTGATCGCGCTCCATCGGGGCCTCTTCGTGCAGGCGAGGGAGCACTCGACGCGCGCCGTATCGCTGGCCGAGGGCATGATGTTGCCGACGCATCACGCCATCCTCGGCATCGCCGAGCTATGGAGTGGGCGGCCGGAGGACGCGCGCTCCAAGCTTGCGAGCGCCGAAGAGCTGGAGATCCGCCGAGGGGCATACGGGGCCGGGATGTTCAGCGGCCGGGCCGAGCACGTCGAGGCGTGCCTCCAGCTCGGCCGGATCGATGATGCGGAGCGCCTCCTCGCGAGGTGGGAGGCCGCGACGACCCACAGCCAGCGCCTGTGGGCGATGGCGGAGGTGGTCCGCTCGAAGGGCCTCATCGCGGCTGCGCGCGGCGACCTCGATGGGGCGGTCCGCCTCCTCGAGCTGGCCTGCCGGCGCCATGAGGCGGCTGAGGACCCGTTCGGCCTCGCCCGTGCCCTCCTCGCCCTGGGCGTCGTGCGCCGCCGTCAGCGGCAGAAGCGGGCGGCGCGGGAGGCCATCGGGACGGCGCTCCGTCAGTTCCAGGCCCTGGGCGCCGCGAGCTGGGCGGAGGTCGCCCAGAACGAACTCGGGCGCATCGGCGGGCATCGGCGTATCGAGGGCCCGAGCCCGTCGGAGCGACGTGTGGCAGAGCTTGCGGTGGAGGGACGTACGAACCGCGAGATCGCCGCCGCGCTCTTCCTCAGCGAACGAACGGTGGCCAGCCACCTTACCCACATCTACGCGAAACTCGGCATCCGGTCGCGGACCGAACTCGCGCGGCACCTCACCTCGGAGCCGAGCAAGATGCAGACGTTCTGACGTTTCCTCGGCCTCGGGTCGCCCGTAGGGTGGCGGACATGCCGACCTACCTCGTCGAAACCTTCCTCGCACGCGGCGCCGCCGGCGAACGCCATGCGCGAGAGCGGAGGGCTAGGGCGGCTGCCGAGGCGCTCATGCGTGAGGGAACGGCAGTGCGCTTCGACTGGTCCATCCATGTTCCCGAGGACGAGATCTGCTTCTTCACCTTCGAGGCGCCGTCCAAGACGATCGCGGCGCTCGCGGCGCAGCGAGCCGGCTTGGAGGCGATGCGGGTGGTGGAGGCGGTCTCGTAAGCCAAGGAGAGGATGTAATGGACAGATCGCTCCACGTGGGAGGGCGGGCAACGGTCCGCTCCCCTCGGTTCGCAGTCGCGGCGGGGATCGCCATCGCCATGGCCGCCACGCTGGTCGCATCGACGGCGCTCGCAGCGACGATCGCCCCCCTGGCGACGCTCTCCCAGCCCGTCCACGTGAACCGCGACGGGATCAAGTTCCAGACGAAGGGTCCCACCGACTTCAAGATCGGGACCCTCACCTTCGCACCGGGCACGGACTCGGGCTGGCACCATCACCCGGGGATCATCTGGGTGCTGGTCGAGCAGGGCCAGGTCACGATCTCTGACGAGAACTGCCGGACCACCACATACAGTGCCGGTCAGGTGTTCCTGGAGGGCGGGACCGAGCCGATGCTTGCCAGCAACGAAGGCACCGTCGACGCCATCGTGTACAACACGCAGGTGGTGCCCCAGGGAGCGCCCTTCAAGATCCTCGACAATCCACCGGCCTGCGCTGGCGGCTGACCGGATCCAGCGGGCGAGGCTCGGAACGAGCCGCGCTCGTAACGAACCGCGGCTGCGACTTGCGACCGTGACATCCGCGTCGAGGCGGGTCCGAGCGTGCATCCCACCACGGACCCGCCCCCGACTGCAACGTTACCGAGTCGCGGTGGGTCCCTCGACGTTCACGACGGTCGGACCGCGCCCCATCCTGACCAGCACCCACCGATC
>DASUKL010000148.1:0-3837 GCA_036278755.1 Candidatus Limnocylindrales bacterium
CGCGGTGCCGCGTAGAAGGCCAGAGCCTCGGAGCCGGTGAGGTAGTAGGGAAGGCCAAGGTCCTCCAGGCGGTGGAGGACATCCGCTGTCGTATCGGTGATAGGTCGGTCACGCATCTGAACGGCCATCAGTCGAGGGTGAAGTAGTCGGTGCCGCTGTAGCGCCCGGTGCGCTCCTTGCGGATCTGCATGAGCACGTCGTTAAGGAGTGAGCTGGCCCCGAAGCGGAAGCGGTCGGGCGTCATCCAGCGTGGGCCCAGGGTCTCGTAGAGGACGACGAGGTAGCCGATGGCCTCCTTGGCCGTGCGGATGCCGCCGGCCGGCTTCATGCCCACGGCCCGGCCGGTCTGTCGCTCGAAGTCACGGATGGCCTCGAGCATCACGAGGGTCACCGGCAGGGTCGCCGCGGGCGTCACCTTGCCCGTCGAGGTCTTGATGAAGTCGGCTCCGGCGGCCATGGCCAGGATGCTGGCCCGGCGGACGTTGTCGAGCGTCTCCAGCTCGCCGGTCTCGAGGATGACCTTGAGGTGGGCGGGCGTCGCCGCAGCCTTGACGGCAACGACCTCGTCGAAGACCGCGGCCAGGTCACCGGACAGGAAGGCCCCTCGGTCGATGACCATGTCGACCTCGTCCGCCCCAGCCTCCACGGCCCGCCGCGTCTCGTCGACCTTGAGGTCGGTGAAGGTCTGGCCCGAGGGGAAGCCGGTGGCCACGCTGGCGACCTTGACCGTGCTGCCGGCCAGGGCTGCCTTGGCGTCGGCGATGCGGGCCGGGTAGATGCAGATGGCGGCCACGCTGGGGATGGTGGGGTCGGCGGGGTCCGGGCGCCGGCCCTTGGCGCACAGGGCCCGGACCTTGCCCGGGGTGTCCTTGCCCTCGAGGGTCGTGAGATCCATCATCCGGACCGCCAGGTCCAGGGCCCAGAGCTTGCTTTCGCGCTTGATCGAGCGGCGGGTGAGGCTGGCCACCCGCTCCTGGACGCCCACCGCGTCGATGGTCCCGACCCGGCCCAGGAGGCTGCCCAGGGCACCGGCCCGGCCGTCCCAGGCCCGCATCAGGGCGTGGGCCTCCTGACCGGCCGACTCCATCGCCTGAGGCTGGACGCTACTGGTCACGAGGTCATCGTACCACGCCGCTGTTGACGTCCCAGGTCCTCGCGTGACATGATGGTCACATGACCACACCGTCGCAGGCGGAGCAGCTCGACCTGCTAGCCAGAGCCATCGCCGATCCCACTCGCCGCCGCATCCTCGAGCGCCTCGCCCGCGAGCCCGGGGCCACGACCGGCGAGCTGGCCGCGCTGGCCCCGGGCCTGACGCGCTTCGCGACGATCAAGCACCTCGAGGTGCTGCGTCAGGCTGGGCTGCTGCGCACGATGAGCGAGGGCCGCCGGCGCCGCCACTACGCCGAGACGGCAGCCCTCGGTCCGCTGCGGGAGTGGCTGGCCGGCCGCTGAGCCAGAAGAGCCGGCCTTGGCTGCGCCGCTCGCCCGGACTGCCGGCCCCGCGCCGCCACGATGGCGCCGGCATGCCGCGGGGCGGGCGGCAGGCCGCGTTTCTCCTCGACCAGGAAGTGACGGAACCAGTCGCGGATGACCTCCAGGTTGGCGACCCGGCGGAAGGGGGTCCCCGATCGGGTCAGCTCGTGGCTCTCCCCCGGGACGCGGTACAGGCGGACCGGCCGACGCAGGGACCGGAGGGTCGCGAAGAGTTCCTCGGCCTGGGTGATGGTGCAGCGCAGGTCCCGTTCGCTGTGCTGGATGAGCAGCGGCGTGCGGATCTCCTTGGCATAGGTGAGCGGCGACTCACGCAGGTAGAGCTGCGGGTCCTCCCAGGGGTTGGCCCCGAACTCGTAGCGCCCGAACGACGGCCCGCCGATGTCGCCTGACATCATCTGCGAGGTCATGTCATTGACCGAGCGGCAGGTCACGGCAGCCTTGAAGCGCTGGGTGTGGCCCACGATCCAGCTGGTCAGGTAGCCACCGTACGAGCCGCCGGTCACGCCCAGCCGCTCGGGGTCGGCCAGACCGTCGGCGATGAGGGCGTCGACGCCGCCCATGACATCGGCCATGGGGCCGCTCCCCCAGTCCCCGAAGTTGGCGTGCCCGAAGGCCTCGCCGTAGCCCATGGAGCCGCGCGGATTGCAGGCGTAGACGCTCATCCTGGCGGCCACGAGGCATTGCCACTCCCACATCAGGGAGTAGCCGTAGAGCGTGGCCGGGCCGCCGTGGATCTCCACCACGAGCGGTGCCGGACCGCCGTCCGGCCGCGACGGCGCAGGGTAGAACCAACCCTGGATGCGTCGGCCGTCGACCTCGTGCCAGCGGACCTCCGGTTCGACGAGGGCGATGTCGGCCCACTCGGGCGGCCGCGTGTCGGCCACCCGACGCAGATCGACGCGCTTGCCGCGCAGCGGCCCGGCCGGCAGGTCGGCCGTCACCACGTCGAGCGGCGCGCTGGCTGTCACCCGCAGCGCGGCCAGGCGGGCGCGACCTCCGGCCAGGGCGACCTGGTCCATGGCCTGGAGCCAGTGTCGGCCTTCCGTGAGGCGCTCCACGGTGCGCGTCTCGACCTCCACGCGCCAGGCTTCGTAGGCCCCTTCGATGGGGGCGGTGAAGGTGATCCAGCGCTGGTCGGCGCTCCACCGGATGGGGCTCCCGGCACCGTGGTCGAGGTCGCTGTTCATCCCGGCGTCGATCATCAGATCGCTGGCCGCGGTGAGGTCCTCACCTTCCTGTTCGGCCTGCGGTCGGAACCGCCACAGATCGACCCGGGAAGCATTGTGGGCCGGGAAGCGGTGCCCCTTGACGGCCAGCCAGGCGCCGTCGGGGCTCCAGGTCGGATCGTCGAAGAGGCGCTCCCCACGTCCGCCCGTGACCCGGACCGGCCGTCCTCCGGCAGCCGGGACGAGGTAGACATCGGAGCGCCAGATGAGGTCCCGGTCGCGGTGTCGCTCGGAGACGAAGGCGATGCTGCGCCCATCCGGGCTCCAGGCCGGCGAGCGGTCGGGGATCGGGCCGCTGGTGAGGCGGACGGCCTCGCCGCTCTCGACCTCCACGCGCCACAGCTTGCCCGGCCGGTCGTAGATGAAGCCCACGTCGTTGAGCATGTAGCCCAGGCGGTCGATGCTCCGGGCGTCGGGCTCGGGCGGGTCGGCCGGATCCCGCTGGCTGCGCGCGGCCGTGGTGGACAGCGAGGCGCTGACGACGCACAGCTGCCGGCCGTCGGGGCTCCAGGTCAGGTCACTCACGTCGTAGGGCAGGCGGGTGAGCTGGCGGGCTTCGCCGCCGTCCAGGGGCAGCAGCCAGACCTGGCGACAGCCCTCCTTGGGCCATTCCTTGGCCAGGCCCGGCCGATCGGCAGCGCCGGCGGCCTGGAGCATCCCGGCCCGGTCGGAGAGGAAGGCCAGGGTCCGCCCGTCAGGGCTCCAGCGGGGCGCGTTGTCGCAGGTCGCGCCGAGGGTCAGCTGGCGGGCCGGGGCCGAGCCGTCGGTGGCGACGATCCAGAGGGCGAAGCGATAGCCGTCCCGGCCGGGGGCCACGGTCTTGACGGTGTAGGCCGCCAGGCGTCCGTCCGGCGAGAGGCGGAGCTCGACCGGCACGCGCAGGTGGTAGAGGTCGTCGGGGCGCGGGGCTCGCGGCATCGAGGGGGATCCTCCCGAAGGGGCACGGCCCGCGCCGGAGGGACGGGAGGCCGGCCAGACCGGCGGGCAGGGCCGCCAGCGGGCCGAGTGTAGTCTGCGCGGATGCCCGACGCCCCGAGCTACGCGCACTCGAGCCCCGAGCCGCCGAGCCGCCGAGCCCCGACACCTGACGCTCCGACGGTCGCCCGGGCCACCC
>DASUKL010000149.1:0-10358 GCA_036278755.1 Candidatus Limnocylindrales bacterium
GCGTCTCATCGTGGCAACGATGTCGAAGGCGGGCCGATAGTGGGCCGCCAACGCCAGATGCTCGTCGACCCGCAATCGTTCGTAGAGGGCAGGCTGCTGCGGCAGGAATCCGACATCCCGCAGGATCCGACCATGCTCGGACCGAGGGTCGGACCCAAGGACCGACACCGTGCCATTCGTCGGCCGCTCGAAGCCTAGCCACGTACGGAACAACGTCGACTTGCCGGCGCCATTCGGCCCAACGAGCGCGGTGATCGTTCCTGGCCTGATCGAAACGGATACATCTCGCAGGGCCCAGACCGAGCGCCCGTACCTCTTCCCCAGGCCAGCAGCTACGAGCGCAGGCTCAGACCTATCACCGATGTCGGGAGCCCGCACGCTAGCTTCGCCGCAGGTCGGGACGCACGATCAGGCAGTTCGCATCGTCACATCGAGGACGAGGTCTTCTTGCTGCCGCACACGGGACTTCATGCTCTCACATCAGCAGGTATATTGCTTGTTGTCAAGCCTGTTAAGGGCTTGAATGAGACTCAGCGGAGCAGGAAGCCGCCGCCGAGCGGGTCTCGGGCGTCGACGACGTAGGTCCCATAGCCAGTGACGTAGGCCGTGCCGGCCACGCTCG
Source organism: Candidatus Limnocylindrales bacterium (assembly GCA_036278755.1). Lineage (GTDB taxonomy): Bacteria > Chloroflexota > Limnocylindria > Limnocylindrales > CSP1-4 > DASUKL01. The sequence goes on from DASUKL010000149.1 coordinate 623, forward strand.
TCCACCAGGCGGGAGAGGCTCCCACGAAGGCCGGCCCCTCGACGCGGCCCTCGAAGATCGCCCCGGTGATGCTCGCGTTGCGCAGCGTCTGGCCTGCGGCCAGGAGGCCTCGCGTGGCCCGAGCGGCGAGGATGGCGCTCGTGCCCGAGCCGCAGGGCGAGCGGTCGACTTCGGCCGCGGCGAAGATCGTCACGTTGCGGATGTCCGCCTCCCGAGCCCGGCCGTCCGGGGCCGTGGCCGGCGCACCGTCGACGATGATCGTGCCGTAGACGAAGCCCAGGTCCGCCTCTTGCGGATGGCTCGGGGTGTGGTCCCGGCGGAGGACCTCGGTGATGGCGGCCCCGGCCCGGGTCAGGGCCTCGACCTGCTCGGGCACGACCCGCAGTCCCAGGGCCGCAGCGTCGACGATGCCGTAGTAGGCCCCGCCGTAGGCCAGGTCGACGGCCAGCGGCCGGTCCAGGCCCAGGCCGTCGGGGTGGACCGCGAGATCGCGGGCGTGGAGGTAGCTGGGCACGTTCTCGAAGCGGACGCCGGTCACCTCCGCCCCGCCCTCCATGCCGCGCTGGGAGTCGATCCAGCGAGTGGCAGCGGTGGCCACGACGATGCCGCAGGGCGCCTCGAGGCGGATCGTCGTCTCCGGCACGTGGGCTGGGATCAGCCCCTCCTCGACGAGGGCCGTGGCGATGGCGATCGTCCCGTGGCCGCACATCGTGGAGTAGCCGGCGTTGTGCATGAAGAGCACGGTCAGGTCCGCATCAGGCCGGCCCGGGGGCAGGAGGACCGCGCCGTACATGTCGCGATGGCCGCGCGGCTCGTACATGAGGGCCTGGCGGACGTGGTCGGCATGCTCCTGGACCCAGCGCCGCCGCTCCAGGACGGGGGCCACGGGCACGGGCGGATAGCCGGCCGTCACCAGGCGCAACGGCTCGCCGCCGCAGTGGAGGTCGATGGCCTGGAGCGTCAGCCGCGAGCGGACCATGGCCCGCAGTGTAGGGATGCCCGGGCCCTGGGCGGCGCCGGGGCCGCAGGCGCGCGGCGGCTGCCGGGGTGCCGCGCCGCGTGGAGGGCGTCGGGGCGCCGCTGGGGCGAGGAAGGCACAGCGGGCGCGGAGGACCTCGGACCCCGGTACCTTCGGGTCGTTGCCTTCGGTACGCACCTGCCGCCACCCTGGGGCCTCACCCCGGGGGCGGTCGACCGTCCCCCTTCGGAGACGGAGCCGCACGTGGACATCGACTTCATGGCCTACGCCGGCGATTGCCGGATCGCCGGGCGCCTCGAGTTGAACCGAGCCCGACTGACGGACATGCTCAACGCACAGCCCACCCTGCGGCTGCGCGACGTGCTGCTCGAGAGCCTCGACGACGGGCGCCTGCTCGAACTGGCCGACATGGAGCTCCAGCGTGACGAGCTGTTCGCCATCGAAGCGGTGGGCCCGCGGGGCACGGCCGAGAAACGGGTCCGGACCCGACCGCATCGGATGCAGCTGTCGCTGGGCCCCTACATCGTGATGGGCCATCTCCACACGATGCCCGGTGCCGATCCGCTCAACAGCATGCTCCGTCGCATGCCCATGGTGCCCCTCACCTCGGCCACGATCGGCTACTCCGTGGCCGGCCAGACGGTCATGCGCGACGTCGAGACGCTGGTCGTCAATCGGACCCTGGCCGACTGGATCAGCCCCACCTCGCGCGAGCACACCTTCTTCCCCAACATCCCGATCATCACCCCGGCCCCGGGTGAGTTCTTCGCCAAGGATCTGACCGGCCCGCTCTCCACCTAGGCGCAGAGGTCGGCTAGGCGCAGAGGTCGGCTAGGCGCAGAGGTCGGCTAGGCGCGGAGGCCGGCTAGGCTCAGAGGCCGGCCTTCGCCCGCCCCAAACGGCCATCCGTGGGGCCTGGGCGCTTCGCGTTCGCCCACAGCGCACGATGGGCGGCGAGGCGCGGATCCAGCCCTCGCCGGCCGGCCCCCCGCACATCGCCGCCTCCAGCCCTCACCGGCCGGCCTCCAGCCCTCACCGGCCGGCCCCCCCGCACATCGCCTCCTCCAGCCCTCACCGGCCGGCCTCCAGGGGGAGACATTTGCTGACCGCAAATACCATGCCTCCCAAGCCTCTCCGGTGCAGCCGTGGCCGCGTCCGGAGGCCCGTTCGTTCGCTGGTGGCTAAACCCACCGCCTCGAACGATGGTTCCAGCGCGGCCGATCCCTCCAACGCCCCGAACCATTTGCTGGCAGCGATACCGGTCTGCCGTTCCCAACGCCCAGGCCCTCGATGGCGGGATACGCGGTCGGCCGTGTCGCCATCCAGACCATCTGCTGGCAGCAACGCGTGCCGGCCGCGCTGCCGGCCGCTTGACGACGACGGCGTCTGGTCCTAGGGTTCCTAACGAGCGTTCGTTAGCCCCGCTGCTGGAACCGGGACCCACGCTGCTAGAAGCGGGAGACACGCTGCCGGAGCGGCATCGCCGAAGGAGGACCGTCCACGAGCATCGAAGGCGTGTCATTTGGCGTCAGCCCCGAGCGGCCCGCCACTCGCGACGGGGACCGGCGACGGCAGATCGAAGCCGCGGCCGGGGTCCTCTTCCGCGAGCGCGGCTACGTCGGCACGAGCGTGCGCCAGATCGCCCAGGCGCTCGACCTCCAGGGGGCCAGCCTCTACAGCCACGTCGCCTCCAAGGAGGACGTGCTGTGGTCGATCGTCCAGCGGACGGCAGATCGGTTCGAGGCCGTGCAGGCCCAGGCGGCCGGACTCGGTCTCCCGGCGGATCGCCTGCGCGCCCTCATCGCCGCCCACGTGGCGGTCGTCGCCACGGAGCGTGAGCACGCCGCGGTCTTCCTCCACGAGTGGCGCTTCCTGGGTCCCCAGCGGCGAGCCGAGATGCTCCGCCGCCGCGACGCCTACGAGGCGACCGTCCGCGAGCTCATCGCACAGGGCATCGCCGACGGCTCACTGCGGCCGGTGGACCCCCGCCTGACGGCCGCGGCCCTCCTTTCGGCCCTCAACGGCATCGCGGCATGGTATCGCCCCGACGGGCCGGACGATCCGGCGACCATCGGCCAGGCCTACGCTGACCTCTTCCTCCGCGGCCTGGCCGCGCCGCAGAAGTGCCGCCCCGAGCAGTCCGCGCCGCAGCAGTCCGCCCCCGAGGAGAAGGACGTCCGATGACCGACCCCCTGGCCCTCGACCCCGTGCTCCCGCCCGAGGAGCGAGCCCGCCTGCCCCACAACGACCCGGCCCTCGGCGAGGACGAGCGCTTCGCCGCCTTCGAGCGCCACGTCCTCGCCGGCGGCAAGGTCGAGGCCACCGACTGGATGCCCGACGAGTATCGCCAGGGCGTGCTCCGCTTCGTCGAGATGCACGCCAACAGCGAGCTGATGGGCGTCCTCCCCGAGCGCGAGTGGCTCCTTCGCGCTCCCACCCTGCGGCGCAAGCTGGCCCTCACGGCCAAGGTCCAGGACGAGGTGGGCCATGCCCAGCTGCTGTATCGCGTCGCGGAGGACCTCGGCAAGCCCCGCGACCGGATGTTCGAGGACCTCCTCGAGGGCCGCACGAAGTTCCACAACGTCTTCCACTACCCCACGTACTCCTGGGGCGACGTGGGGGTCATCGCCTGGCTCGTGGACGCCGCGGCCATCGTCGCCCAGCAGGCCCTCCGGGACAGCAGCTACGCGCCCTACGCGCGGACCATGCGCAAGATCTGCTGGGAGGAGTCGGTCCACATCATGCACGGCCGGGACGTGGTGGTGACCCTGGTCAACGGCACGCCGGCTCAGCGCGAGCTGGTCCAGGAGGCCCTGACCCGCTGGTGGGGCCCGCTGATGCAGATGCACGGTCCGCGTACGCCGCGGGAGAAGGATCGCGACCTCCACTGGCGGATCAAGGCCAAGTCCAGCGAAGAGCTCCGCCAGGAGTTCCTGGGCATCTACGTGCCCCGCATCCGCGAGCTGGGCCTGGAGCTGCCTGACCCGGACCTCCGGTACGACGAGACGGCCGGGACGTGGCGCTACGCGGAGCCCGACTGGGACGAGCTGCGCACCGTGGTCACGAACCACGGCCCCAAGTCGCAGGAGCGGCTGGCCTTCCGCCGCCTCAACCTCGAGCAGACGGCCTGGGTCCGCGAGGCGATCCTGGGCGGGTCCGCGGCCGCGGCGGCCTGATCGATGCCCACTCGACGCCCGCCCCTGGCCGAGCCCTGGGAGGTCTTCCGTCAGGAGAAGGAGGGCGATCCGATGCTCCACGGCGGCAGCGTCATGGCCCCCGACCCCGAGCTGGCGCTGCACTACGCCCGCGAGCTCTTCGGCCGCCGGCAGGAGTCCGTCCGCCTGTGGGTCGTGCGGCGGGCGGAGATCCATGCCCTGGACGATGCGGACTGGCTCCAGCCGCCGCTCGATCGGTCGTTCAAGAAGCCCGGCGGCTACGTCATGCGCGACAAGCTCGCGGTCGCCCGAAGCCGGGCCCGGGCGAGCCAGCGATGAGCCCCGCCCCGTCCGCTCCGAGCCGGAAAGCCGAGCTCGGCCCCGAGGCCCGTACGGCGCTGGAGGGTTTGCTCCTGGCGCTGGCCGACGACGAGCTCGTCATCGGCTACTGGGACTCCGAGTGGACGGGCATCGCGCCGGCCCTCGAAGAGGACGTGGCCATGAGCTCGATCGCCCAGGACGAGATCGGCCATGCCCGGGCGCTCTACGGACTGCTGGCCGAGCTGACCGGCACCGAGCCCGATGCCCTGGCCTATGACCGGCCGCAGGAGGCCTTCCGCCACGCCCGCCTCCTCGACCACCCGCGGACCGACTGGGCCCTGACGGTCGCTCGCCGCTACCTCTACGAGACGGCCGACGCGGTGCGCCTCGAGGCTCTGGCCGGCGCGAGCTACCAGCCCCTGGCCGAGCTGGTGGCCAAGATCCGCCGCGAGGAGTCGTACCACCTGGCCCATGCCGGGGCCTGGTTCGAGCGGCTGGCCACGGCCGAGGGGGAGGCCCGCCGCCGGCTGGAGGGGGCCCTGGCCCGCCTGGAGCCCGATGCGGCGACGCCGCTCGTCTCCGTGCCCGGCGAAGCAGCGCTCGTGGGGGCCGGCATCCTGACCGACCCGATGGCCGAGCTGGAGGCCCGCTGGCGAGCGACGATCGCCCCGACGTTCGGGCGTCATGGCCTCGGCCTGCCCGGCCCGGCGGCCGCACCGGACACCGCTCGCACGCTCCATGGTCCGGCCTTCGAGGACCTCTGGGCCGAGATGACGATGGTCCGTCGCACCGATCCGACGGCGACCTGGTGACGATCGTGTCCGGACCGCGAGCGCCGCGGCCGGCCTCCGCGGCCCCGACCCCGACCGCGAACGCGACCGCGACCGCGGTCGCCGAGCCGCGCCTCGAGGACATCTGGTCCGTCCTGGCCGCGATCGCCGATCCCGAGATCCCGGCCCTCTCGATCGTCGACCTGGGCATGATCGGCTACATCGACCATGGGCCCGGGCGGCTGCGGGTCGAGCTCCTGCCGACGTTCGTCGGCTGTCCGGCGGTCGAACTCATCCGGGGCGCGATGGAGGCCCGTCTGGCTCCCCTGGCCGCGGACGTGGAGGTCGTCGTCAGCTTCGAGCCGCCCTGGACGTCCGACCGCATCACGTCGGCCGGCCGGGAGCGGCTGCGTCGGAGCGGATTCGCCCCGCCGCCTTCCTCGGCCTCGCGTGCCGCCGGCCTGCCCGACCTGATCCAGCTGACCGCCGCCCCGGCCTGCCCGTATTGCGGCTCGTCCCGGACGCGTCTGGAGAGCCCCTTCGGGCCGACGCCCTGTCGCGCGGTCGCCACCTGCCTGGCCTGCCGCCAGCCCTTCGAGGCGTTCAAGGCGATCTGAGCGCTCCGTGTCTCGGCGTCCGCTGCGTGCGGCCCGAGGCAAGAAGGGGCGTAGGATGCCGAGCGTGGACCTCCTGCCCTTCGACCGCGAGATGCCCTGTCCGGCCTGCGGCATCCAGATGACCATCGTCGGTCTGTGTCGGGAGGACCACCACACCGGTCTCGGCGCGGACGATTCAGCAGCGTCACCGGGCCCAGCCGCCTCCGGCGCGGAGCATCTCCTCGTCCGCTGCCCTGGCTGCGGCTGGGAGGCGTTCATGGAGACGGCCTCCCAGGCTGCGGCCCGCGTCCCTGTCGAGGTCCCCCGCGAGCTGCGCGGCTTCATCAAGGACGGACGGCTGCTGGAGCTGCCGGTGCGCCACGGGCGGCGCCTGGAGGCATTGGGCTACATCGCTGGCCGCGCCTTCGAGCCGGACAGGGTCTATCCGGAGCCGGAGGTCAACCAACGCCTCGCGGTCTGGCATCCGGACGTCGCCTCGCTGCGGCGCTTCCTCGTCGACGAGGGCTTCATGCGTCGCGGCGGCGGACGCTACGAGCTCCGGCCCGTGGTCGAGTGGCCGATCGCGGGGCATCCCGCCAGCTGACCGAGGCCGGGCCGCCGCTCTACCGCCAGGCCTGGCTGCCCGAGGGGCCGGCCCGGGGGCAGGTCGTCCTCGTCCACGGCTTCGGGGATCATGGCGGTCGCCTCGGCCCCCTCGTCGAGCCCTTCGTGGCCGCGGGTCTGGCCGTGCACGCCCTCGACCTGCCCGGCCATGGTCGTTCTCCTGGTCCGCGCGGCCACATCGGGAACTGGCACGAGTACGGCGATGCGGTGCTCGACCTCCTCGGGGCCATCCGGCCCACTGCGCCCCAGCCGCCCCGGCCCACGTTCCTCTTCGGTCACAGCCTGGGTGGGGTCATCGTCCTCGAGCTGGGCCTCCGGAGCGGGGAGGCCCTGGCCTCGGGATTCGGGTTGCGAGGCGTGGTCGTCAGCGCCCCGGCCCTCTCACCGGTCGGGGCTCGACGACCTCTCCTCGAGGCCCTCAGCAGGCCGCTGACCCGGCTGTGGCCGGGCTTCAGCCTCGACCTGCACCTCGATCGGCGGGCCCTGTCAAGGCTCATCGACGATCCGGTCGTCTACCCCGACGACCCCCTGGTCCACCGCCGCATCAGCGCCCGCATGGCCAGCGAGACGCTGGCCGCCCTGGCCCGGACCCGGGCCCAGGCAGGATCCTGGCGACTCCCCCTGCTGGTCCAGCACGGCTCGGCCGATCGGCTGGCGGATCCGGCCGCCAGCCAGGCCTTCGTGGCCGCCGCGCGGGCGGGCGGCGCGACGGACGTCGAGCTCAGGTTCTACGAGGGCGGCCTCCACGAGCTCCACCATGACCTGGAGGCGGCGGCGTCGATCGCTGACCACCTCGCCTGGATCGAGCGGCATCTGCCTGCCACACCCGCGATGCCTGCGACACCTGCAACAAATGCGAGCCTGGGGCGTCTGTTGGGGGAGGGCGGAGTGTGACTCACTTGCCAGTCACCCGCCGATGCGTTACAACACCACCTGAGGCCCCCTGGGCGGCCCGGCTCCCCCCCACCGGTGACGCCCGGGGCCTCATAACGATCACGCGGGAGCCCAGCCGGTGAGTGACCTGAGCCAGAGGACCGCCCACTGGACCGAGCTGGGGGAGGCGCTCCTGCCCCTCGTCGACGCCCTGGTGGCCAGCGTCGACCCCGCCATCTTGCTCCGCGACCCGCAGGCCCTCGTGTCGGCCCTGTACGACGCGCACCAGCAGGACCTGTACTCGTTCGCCCGGTCCGCGGCCATCGATCCGTCCCTCGCCGACGATGTCGTCCAGGAGGCGTTCCTGCGGCTCGTCCGCGAGGTCGAGGCGGGCCGCCTGCCGAAGAACCCGGGCGGCTGGCTCTTCCGCGTCGTGGCCAACCTCATCGTCAGCCAGGCCCGGCGACGGCGGACCACGCTGCGGGCGCGCCCGCTGTCCCGCCAGTCGAACCTGGCGCCCTCGGCCGAACAGGAGATGCTCGAGCGCGAGCGCTACGGCGATCTGGGGCTTCGACTGCGCCGCCTGCCGACGGAAGGCCGGGTCGCCCTCCTCCTGGCCGCCCAGGGGGTGTCGGGGCGCGACATCGCCGCGGCCCTCGGCCGGAGCGAGACGGCTACCCGCACGATCCTCTTCCGGGCCCGGCGCCGCCTGCGGGCGGAGCTCGAGGCTGCCGGCGCGGAGGAGGCCGGGCGATGAGTGGCGACATGGAGGGGAGCGGGCGATGAGTCCGGCGGGGGACGGCTCCCGGGCCATCGGGCACGACGAGGCCCTCGATCTCGCCACGGCTGGCCTCGACGCCCCCCTGGCCCCCGGTGACGCGTCTGCCTTGGAGGCGCATCTCGGGACCTGTCCCACCTGTACCGTGGCCACGGCCTCGATGCGCCATGACGCGGAACGACTGAGCGGCCTGCCTCGTCACGATGCCCCGGAGCGCATCCGCCAGGTGGTGGTCACCTCCGTGGTCGCCCCGGGCCGACCGCATCGCGGCTGGGTCACGCGGTCCGTCCTGGGCGGCCTGGGGGTGCTGGTCGCCATCGCTGCGCTGCTCGTGGCCTCGACCGCTCCGGTCCTGCCCGATCTCACCAGCCGTCCCGCGGCCTACGTCTGGAAGGAGGAGATGCCGGCCGCCAGCCGCGCCGCGGGCCTCGCTCTCAGCGCCCTGGCCTCGGACGGCGGCACGGTCGTCGCCCTGGGGGCCGGGCCGGCCGGCGTCGGGGCCTGGCGGTCGGACGGTTCGGCCTGGCAGGCCGTCCCGGCCGCCTCGTTCGATGGCGCACAGGTCGCCGCCGCGGTCAGTCGCCCTCGAGGGTTCGTGGCGGTGGGCTACGCGGTGGGCCCCGACGGGGCCAGCGAGGCCCTCAGCTGGACGTCCTCGGAGGGCAGCTGGTGGACCCGCTCCCAGCCCAGCCCGGAGCTCGAACGGGCGGCCATGGCGGACGTCGTGGCCGACGGCGATGGCCTCCTCGCCGTGGGCCTTAGCAGCCAGCCGGAGGAGGCTGCGGTATGGCGCTCGGCTGATGGGCTCACGTGGACCCAGGCGCCCTGGCCCAGTGGGGGCGTGGGGGCGCGCATGAACAGCGTCGCCCGGCGCGGGCACGCCTACGTGGCCGTGGGTCAGGACGCCGCCGGTGCTGCCATCTGGTGGTCCTCGGACGGGCAGCACTTCGACCGCCTGCCGCTCGCCGGCGCCGACGGGACACGCCTCGTCGACGTGACCGCCGGCGGTCCTGGGTTCGTGGCCGTGGGCTGGACCGTGGACGCCAGCCAGCAGCAGCATGCCGCGGTGTGGACCTCCGCCGACGGCCTGGTGTGGAACGTCGTGGACGACGCCGTCGACGATCAGGGCGTGCAGCTCTCGGGCATCACCGTGGGCATGGGCCGGCTGACCGCCGTCGGCCGCTCGCCGAGCGGGGCGGTGGCCTATGTCTCCCTCGACGGCCGCTCGTGGCAGGCCCTGCCCGCCGGCCCTGGGTTCGACGGAGCGGCCTTCCAGTCCGTGCTGGTCGACAAGGGCCGCCTGCTCGTGGCGGGCGCTGGCGCCCACGGCCCGGGCATCTGGCAGCTCGAGCGTCCCGACACCGCGGGCGACTCGACCTCGCCATGGTGAGCCGAGGCTCGGGACGAAGCCTGACGGTGTGAACCCCGGGCGCGACCGCAGCGGCGGGACCAGCGGTCAAGGACGCGGCGGCACCCGTGATCGCGTGGTCGATCGCCGCCGGCTCCTGGTGGCCCTGGTCGGCCTGGCCCTCATCGGTGGCTCGTGTGGCGGCGCACCCTCGGCCAGCCCGGCACCCAGCCTGCCGACATCCAACGGCCCGCTGGCCGACCCCAGCGCCCCCACACCTGTGACGATCACG